>CAZBCE010000055.1:0-9925 GCA_964490555.1 uncultured Elusimicrobium sp.
CAATCGCCAGCTCGTCCAGCTGTATCTGATCCACAACATTTGGATCAATCGCCAGCTCGTCCAGCTGTATCTGATCCACAACATTTGGCGACTCCGTCAGCGGGCAAAACGCCGCCGTATTCTTGGGGAAGGCAATAACCTCTTTAATAGAATCCTCGCCGCACAAAAGCGCGGTAAGTCTGTCAAAGCCCAAGCCGAAACCACCGTGCGGTGGCGCGCCGCACTGCAAGGCATTAAGCAGCATACCAAAGCGGCGGGCGGCTTCTTCCTTAGAGTGCTTCATAAGGCCTAAAATCTTTTCCTGTATTTCGCGCCTGTGGTTGCGGATAGAGCCTGATGCCAACTCCGTCCCGTTAAGCACCATATCAAATTGATAAGAGCGCACGGCAAGCGGGTTAGTATCCAAAAGCGGTATATCTTCCTCCACGGGGGCGGTAAAGGGGTTGTGCGCGGCGTCGTAGCGGTCTTCCTCGGCGATATATTCAAGCAAGGGGAAGTTTACAACCCACATAGGCGCCCATTTTGTAAGCGGCTTAAGTTCCAAAAATTTAATAAGCTCTTTGCGCAACGCGCCCATAAATAAAGCGCATGGCGTGGGCTTATCCGTGCCGATGAAAACCGTGTCGCCTTCCGCCGTTTTAAGCGCGGCGGAAAGTGCGGATAATTCCCCCTCACTAAAAAACTTAACGGCGGAACCTTCAAATTTGCCGCCTTTAAACTTAAGCGTAACAAGGCCTTTTGCGCCGTTGGCTTTAACAAGGTCTGTAAGTTTATCGGTAACGCCGCGGGTGAATTTAGCTTCCTGCCCGTCGGCCTTTAACGCGCGGATAACGCCGCCTGAGGCAATGCTTTCCGCAAAAACTTTAAAGGTTGATGCTTTAAAAATTTCCGTAATATCGCTTATTTCCATACCAAAGCGCATATCGGGCTTATCGCTGCCGAAGCGGAGCAAAGCCTCTTGATACGGCAGGCGCAGGAAAGGCGTTTGTATAGTTTCGCCGACGGAAGCAAAGACTTCTTTCATCAAACCTTCGCCGATGGTAAAAATATCGTCAAGGTTGACAAAGGACATTTCCGTATCAATCTGCGTGTGTTCGGGCTGGCGGTCGGCGCGAAGGTCCTCGTCGCGGAAAGCGCGCGCAAGCTGAAAATATCTGTCAACGCCGCTTGCCATAAGCGTCTGTTTGAACATTTGCGGCGACTGCGGCAAAGCGTAAAATTTATTTTTATGCACGCGGGAGGGAACAAGGTAATCGCGCGCGCCTTCGGGCGTGGAGCGGGTTAAGATTGGCGTTTCAATTTCCAAAAAACCGTTTCTGTCAAAGTAATGTCTCACCACCTGCGCGACGCGGTGGCGCAAGGTAAGATTATGCACCATTCTGGGCGTGCGTAAATCAAGGTAGCGGTATTTTAGGCGGATATCTTCCGATATATTTTTTTCGTCATCAATGCCGAAGGGCAAGGGAACGCAGGTGTTTAAAAGTTCCACTTCCGCGGCTATAACTTCCACGCCGCCCGTCGGAATATTCTTGTTTACATAACCTTCTTTACGCGCGGCAACCGCGCCCGTTACGCAGACAACGTATTCGTTTCTTAAGGCGGAGGCGGCTTCAAAAGCGGTTTTGTTGGACGGCTCTACAACAATTTGCACAAAGCCAGTTCTATCGCGTAAATCCAAAAATAAAACGCCGCCGTGGTTGCGGTAGCTGTGTACCCAGCCGCATAAAATTTGCGTCGTACCTATATGTTGCGGCGTGATATTACCGCAGTAGTTTGTTCTTTTCATAATTCACCTGTCAAATATTTTTTACGGCTTCAATAACTTGCGAAAGCGGGTAAGTTTTTTGCTCGCCCGTTTTCAAATCTTTTACGACGGCTGATGATGTTTCCAGCTCGCTTGTGCCGATGATTGCGGCTAATGTTGCGCCTGCTTTATCGGACTGCTTCATCTGCCCTTTTATGTTTTTGTCAAACAGTCCGCCCTCGGCGGCAATGCCGTTTTGGCGGAGGTCTTGCATAAGGTTAAAGGCAGTTAAATCGCAGGATTTATCCATTGACACAACAAAAACTTTTTTGCGCTGTTCCTGCGCCACGGGGCCGCGCGCCGCAACTGTGCGTTCCGCGCCTAATGCCCAGCCGACAGCGGGTATCTGCGGGCCGCCCATACTTTTGATAAGCCCGTCGTAACGACCGCCGCCCGCAATAGCGTTTTGCGCGGTGTTGCCCGCCTGAAATTCAAACACGGTTCTTGTGTAATAATCAAGCCCGCGCACTAAAGAGGCGTCTTCTTCAAACTCTATTTTGCCCTTTAATAATTCTTTTACCTGTTCGTAATGCTCCACACAGGCGGGGCAAAGCTGCTGCTTGGGCGCGTTTTGTTTAAAACGGTCGCCGTCAATTTTGCAGTCAAGCACGCGCAAAGGATTGCGCTCTAATCTTTCCTGACATCTTTCGCAAAGCGTATCTTTAGACGAGGAAAGGAAATCTATTAACTGCTGCCTGTACGCGGGGCGGCACTCGGCGCAGCCAAGCGAATTTATTTTTACTTTATAGTTATTTACGCCAAATTCTTTAACAATATCTTTAAGTAAAAGTATTGCCTGCGCGTCGGCCGCTGGCGAAGCATTGCCCAAAAGTTCCGCGCCTATTTGTTCAAATTCTCTGTAACGGCCCGCCTGAGGACGTTCCGCGCGGAACATATTACCTATATAAAAAAAGCTTTGTACCGGCGCGGCCTGAGTAAAATTATTTCCTATATAAGCGCGCGCAACGCCCGGCGTGCCTTCGGGGCGAAGGGCAAGCGTGCGTCCGCCCGCGTCTTCAAAAGCATACATTTCTTTTTGTACAATATCTGTACTGTCGCCCGTGGATTTTACAAATAATTCTTTAAGTTCCACAGTCGGTATACGCAGCTCCGTAACGCCGTACAGCGCAAATATTTTACGCGCCGCGGCTTCAAGCTCGGTTAGGGCTTCGGCATCAGCGCCGAATACGTCTCTAAATCCTCTGACTAATTTTGACATAAAAATATTTTAGCATTTTATCTTGACGCGGAAAATGGTATAATATTTTTGTTATGGGCGTGTAGCTCAGTTGGGAGAGCGCTTCGTTCGCAACGAAGAGGTCGTCGGTTCGATCCCGATCACGTCCACTTTCCGATTTCTTTTTTATATCAGCAGTTAAGAAGGTGCAAATATGTCAAAAGTATATATTTCGGATATAGGCAAACATTTAGGACAAACAGTAACCCTGAAAGGGTGGCTTTACAACAAAAGATCCAGCGGCAAGCTGGTTTTTTTACAGCTGCGCGACGGCACGGGCATTATTCAATGCGTCGTTTTTAAAGGCGACGTAAGCGAAGAAATTTTTAATCTGGCCGACGGCCTTACGCAGGAATCTTCCATAACCGTAACGGGCGTTGTAAAAGAAGATAAACGCTCCCCCCTCGGTTTTGAGCTGGGCGTAAAAGATGTTACGCTGATACAAGCCGCAAAAGATTACCCCATTTCCAATAAAGAACACGGCACTGCATTTTTAATGGATAACAGACATCTTTGGCTGCGCTCCAGCAGACAGGTTGCCATCTTAAAAATAAGGGACGAAATTATTTTTGCAATCCGTGAGTACTTCCGCAACAACGGTTTTACTTTGGTGGATTCCCCTATTTTAACCCCCGCCGCGTGCGAAGGTACAAGCACACTTTTTGAGACGGATTATTTTGGCCAGAAAGCCTATTTATCCCAAAGCGGACAGTTGTATGCCGAAGCGGGCGCAATGGCGCTGGGTAAAGTATATTGCTTTGGGCCTACATTCCGCGCGGAAAAATCTAAAACCCGCAGACATTTGACGGAATTTTGGATGGTGGAGCCTGAAGTCGCCTTTAACGATTTAGACGACGATATGGACTTGGCGGAAGATTTTATCTGCTACATAGTCCAAAAAGTTTTGCAGAACAGACAGGCCGAACTTAAAATTTTAGAGCGCGATATAACAAAGCTGGAAAATATTAAAAAACCTTTCCCGCGTATTTCTTATACCGAAGCTATTGAGATTTTAAACCAAAAAGGCAACCCGACGGAATGGGGCGGAGATATCGGCGGCGACGAAGAAACCGTAATATCACAGAACTTTGACAGACCCGTTATGATACACCGCTACCCCGCGGCTATTAAAGCTTTTTATATGAAGCGCGACCCGCAGGACCTCAAGCTTGCCCTTGCCGTTGACGTTATAGGCCCCGAAGGCTATGGCGAAATTATCGGCGGCAGCGTGAGAGAAGAAAGCTATGATACCTTAGTCGCCAGAATTAAAGAACAAGGCTTACCGCCCGAAGCTTTTGACTGGTACCTTGACCTTCGCAAATACGGCAGCGTGCCGCACGCGGGTTTCGGTATGGGTATAGAAAGAATGGTAGCATGGGTTTGCGGACTGCACCACGTCAGAGAAACGATACCGTTTGCAAGACTTATGGACAGACTTAAACCATAAGCTTTTGCTTAAAGTAAATTTAAACCCCCGCTCTTTTTAGAACGGGGGTTTTTGTTTGGAACTAACCGTAAACCTATATAATTTGCCGTAAAAAAATACCCTCCACCCAAACAAAGCGAAGGGTATTTTATTTCTGTTAAGATTTATTTAGCGCAACATTTAACATCGCGCTTGCCCATAGAGCAAGTTGTTTCAGTTTTAGTACACTTCAAATCTCTGACTTGGCAATAGTAACCTGAATTGTTTGGCTGAGTCCAGCAATTACCTACTATTCTGCATTGAGAATCGCATGCAAGGCCGGGGACGCCCGTAATTCCGTAACACTGTTTAACACAACCCTCTTTTGCCAGTTGGTCGTTAAAATCGCCCAAAGAGTAGGAGGAGGGCACTATCATACGGGTGCAGGTGGACGACATGGTGCTGCCCGTAGTGTAATTGTCGGAAACCAAGGTCCATGTTCCTGCCTGTCCATAAGAACCCAAATTGCCGCCGCCTTGGCAGCCGCTGTTTTGGAAGTAGTCAACACAAGTTTTTGCGACGCCTTGGCATGTAAAGCTGCTGGCAGAAGCATTGCAGGTATCGCTTGATTGTACTTGGGAAAGAGACATGTACCCCGCCTGTACGCTTGTACCGTATGTGTCCGTGCAAGCGGAAGGCATAACGCAGGCGCTGCCATTCCACGTATAGCCGGAGTTGCCTACACAAGTACTCCACTGACAATCAGACTGACATGTTTTTAAACAATATTGGCTGCCGCCGCAATACTGCGTTGCGCCCGGTAACGCCCCGCCCGAGCAGGTGCAACTGGGACTGCCGCCTTTGCAAGCAAGCAGGTTATATGTAACATCCTGATTAAAAGCATTTTTCGCATTAACGCTGCGCCATTCTAAATTGCACCCCGGGTTAGGGATTGCAATGCCGTCCACATAAACAGTACCGCTGCCTACGTCTAACTTTCTTGTGGGCATATTAAGATTGGTCGCCTGAACCGCAACCGCACCGGCGGCCGAGTTAGCCAATATATTCCCGTTGGCCTGCGCAACGCCCGCTACGGTAAGTTTATTTTTTACGGCAATAGTGGCAGGATTAGAGGAATATACAGAGCCTTTTACCACAACAGGCTTACCAAAGGTAAGCTTTCTGGTTTCAAGCGTAAATCTGGAGCTGTTAACCTTTAATGTTTTGGCCGATACGCTGCCGATATCCTGAGCCAAGGCCGTAATTGATTTAGTTGTTATCTTGTCGTAGTAACCCGTCTTTACGGGCACGTAAGATATAGTGTTGATATTTTGCGCGTGGGAAAAAACGCTCAAAATAAACGCGGAGAAAATAAATAAACCGAAAGTCTTAATTTTCATAAAAATTTACCTCTGAACAACTAAACTTAAGAATATCAAAAATATTCCAAATAAGATAACTGTTTAATAATTTGATTATACTTAAATAAAATAATAATTTTACACAAATATCAACTGAGTTATGGCGGCGGATAATAAAACAACGGCAAAACCCGCCCAAGATAACCTTGTTATATTTTAACAGAGGTTCCCTGTTTATACAAGAGGGTGGCAGATATTGGCGGTTCTACGCCGAAGCAAAAGGAATGTTTTGGGAGGGTTTTTAGGTGCAGTAGGCCAAGCGCGGAAGAAATGTTTTGCAAAGTGATTTTTAGGTGCTGTAAGCCTAATGGAGGAAATCATTTTTGGAGTATTTTTTGTTTAGACAAGACGCGACGAGTGAGGTATACCCCGAGCGGGCGAAGCCCCGTGTATCCGAACGAGGAAGCAACACAGTATAAACAAAAAAGACAATAAAAATTTGTTAAGGGAATTTTAGTGCCGTACGCACAAGCAGATGGAATTATTTTTGGAGTATTTTGAGTTCAGGCAAGACAGCAAGGCCCGAGGTATATCTAGAGCGGGGTGGAACCCCCGCATATCCGAGGGCCGTGGCAACGCAGCTTGAGCTCAAAAGACGACAAAAAAAGCGGTCCGTTAACCAGACGGACCGCTTTACCTGTAAAGAAAGCACCAGCAACTATTATTATTTAATATTTGCTTTTGCTTTCAAAAAGTCAAAAACTTTTCTTTCATCAAGGCTGGCAAGAATATCAGCTTTCTTTTGATTAAAGAAATCTTTTACTCTCTTCTCGTCCTTGGGGTTGGCAACTAAAGCTTTATCAAGTTCAGCCTGCCATTCCGCGTCGGAGGCGGCAATGTTTTCCTTTTTGGCGATGGCATTGATGATATAGCCTACTTTTAAATCTTTTTCAACCGTGGGGCGCATCTTTTCCGCAAAGGCTTTTTTATTTTCTGCGGTAAAGTTAGCGGGGGTCTGGCTGCCGCCAAACATACGGTGGATAAAGTTATCTACGGCAATTTCCGTCTGATATTCTACAAGGCTGGCGGGCAAATCAAAGGTGTTGGCTTTAACCAAAGCGTCTTCTATCTGGGCGGTTATATCCCTTTCGGAATGAGTTTTGGCTTCGTTTTCCATAGAAGATTTAAGAACTTCTTTAAGCTTTTCAACGCTTTCAAAGCCCATATCTTTGGCAAAAGAGGCGTTAAGTTCGGGTTTTACTTTCTTTTTAATCTCTTCTACCTGCGCAGTAAATTTGACTACGCCGTCGTCCATCTTAACTTCAAATTCTTTTGTATCGCCTTTCTTGGCGCCTTTTACGGCTTCGGCAAGGCCTTCAATAGTTTGCGGGGCGGACATATCAATAAGTTCGCCGTCATTGCTGTACTTTTTGTCGGCTACGCCGTTTTTGCTGCCGCTGTATTTAACAACTGCAAAGCTGGTATCGGTTACGGTTGCGCCTTCTACATCGTTTTCAAGGCTGGAATTATGTTCCAAAATTTCTTCTAAGCGTTTATCAACGTCGGCTTGGGAAACTGTGTCAGCCTTTTTGGTAATTTCTATGCCCGTATAGCCTTTGGGGGTAAATTCGGGGGCGACGTCAAGGGAAAGTTCAAAGGTAAAGGAAGCGTTTTCTTTAAACGCGGCAAAATCCGCCTTGCTGACGGAAGGAATCATAACCGGGTTTAATTTTGATTTTTCTAAAGCTTTTTCGGACGCGTTTCTTACAAGGAGGTCTATTGCTCTTTCCTGAATATGGGCGGAAAAATTCTTTTTAACAAGGTCCAAAGGTACTTTACCTGCTCTAAAACCCTGCATTTGGGCCTTTGCCTGAACCTGTAGCAAAGCATTGTTAAAGCACTTATTTACCAAACTGGCTTGAGATGTTACAGCTATTGTTACCGTACAACCTTTTTTGCCCTGTTCTTTAACTTCTACCTCGTTATCAAGAGCGGCTGCGAAAATGGACATAATTTCTCCTATGTTTAAAAGCTTACAGAAAAAGATACTTTCCGATAAATTTAAGTGGTGGACGGAAAGGGACTTGAACCCTTAAGGATTACTCCATACGGTCCTAAGCCGTACGCGTCTGCCAATTCCGCCATCCGTCCGAAATTTATAGAATTTTATGAAAGAAAGTGGGCCATACAAGGATCGAACTTGTGACCTTACGCTTAAGAGGCGTCTGCTCTACCAGCTGAGCTAATGGCCCGACCTAATGTACTAAAATTATAACATAATCAAAGGACTACTGCAAATGATTTTTTAAAACGGAAAAACTGTATAAATATGATACAAAAAATATTTAAAAAAGTGCTACAATAGGTTAAATATTTTATTTTTTTACGAGAGGGTGCTATGAAAAAAGTTTTTATAATTACCGCCTTAGCGTTGGGCGCGGTTTGTGCTGCGCCGGCCGCTTTTGCCGCATTTGACGCCGACGTGCAAACAGAAGGAATGATGTCCGACCAAAAGGTTATTGACCTTTCCAATAAATATGTGGCTTTGTTAAGTTCGCTCTACCCGGAAGAAGCGACAAGAGCAGGCACTTTGGGCTACCATAACGCGCTGGACCAGAGAGATTGGCAAACCCAGCTTGCCACAAAAAAGACCTTACTTTCCCTTAAAGAAGCTTTAGATAAAGTAGACCCTAAAAAACTTTCCGTATCAAAAAGAATAGATTACTCCGTGCTTAACGCGCTTGTAAGCAAGAAACTTTTTGAAACCGATATTACCAAATCCGCCGCCAAAGACCCCTTGTGGTATTTACAGTCCGTTGACGCGGTTTATGATATTTTAATGAAAGATTTTATGCCCGCGCCCGACAGACTGCGCGACGGTTTAAAAAGGCTTCAGCTTCTCCCCTCTGTATTAAAAGAGGCCAAATTAAACTTGGATAATCCGCCTGATATAAGAGTAAGACTTGCTATGGAAAAAGCTAAGACAGCCTATGATTCCTTCGGCAATATTACCTACTTTCTTAACAAATTAAGCCAGGACGATTACACGCGCGGAGAAATAGAAAAAGCTTCTAAAACCGCAAAAGAAGCTGTCGGGGAATATGCCGACTATCTGCAGCAGTTAATGGATAAAAAAGATTATGCCGATTTCCGCTTAGGCGAAGAAAATTATGTAAAGCTTATGAAAGAAGTTTATCTTACGGATATACCCGTTAAAAAGCTGCAAAAACTGCTGGAGAAAGAAGTGGAACATTCCAGAGAGCAGCTTATAACCGCGCTTACGCCCGTCGTTGAACCCGCCTTTACGGAAGAGCAAAAAATTGACCGTACAAATAAGAAAGGGCTTATAGAAATTGCGCCGACGGACTATTATCTTGCCGCGGAAACTTTTAACAAACACCCGCAGTATAAAGAAGTTCTTGACGCTTACGCCAAAAACTTTACCGACGCTACAAAGTTTTTTAACGATAAAAAAATATTCCCCGTAGGCGCGTTAAAAGTTGTTATAGCCGCCTCCCCCGCCTACCTTGCCGATAAGATGACAAATGTAACTTATCTGCCCCCCTTCCCGCTTCTTAATAAGCAAATGGGCGATGTGCTTGTAAGCCTGCCAGACGCCAAAGACGCGGACGAAGTTTTGCCCAAAGAATTTAGTTATACCGATATAAAAATAAGCGCGGCGGAAAATATTACCCCGGGTAAAAACCTTATGTATTCCACCATGCCTGAAGAAGGGCAGGTTATGCGCAAATTATCCGCAAATATCTTTTTTATAAACGGTTGGATTAAGTATTCCCTCGGTATGGCTTTGCAAAACGGATACTTTGATAAAGACGAAGAAAAGCTGGCTTTAGCCTGGTACAACTATAAAAAAGCCGTCCTTGCTTTGGCAGGGTTAAAAATGCAGACAAAGCAGTTTAATTACACCCAAACGCTGGACTTTATTATAGACGCGGGCATCCAGAACAAAGAGGCCGAAACCGCCGCGGATTACCTTGCCGTTAACCCGCTTGACGCGGAAGCTTACATAGTGGGCGCGCAGGAATTTGACCGCCTTAAAACCAAATATCAAAAGAAAATAGGTAAGAATTTTGACTTGGCAGACTATCATAAAAAAG
>CAZBCE010000056.1:0-9646 GCA_964490555.1 uncultured Elusimicrobium sp.
CTGCTTTGCCCCCTCTTTGCCGCCGCCCAGCAAACCGCCATCACGGCAGGGACAACGCTTACCCTTGAGCAGTGCATAGATATTACGCTTAAAAACAGCCCTAAAATAACAGCTGCAAAAGCAGCGGAACAGGCGCAGTACAGTAAATTATGGCAAACCCGCGCGGGTTATATGCCGCAGGTAAACGCCAGTGCGTCTTATTCCCGTTCCGACCAGGAAAGCGCAGCGGGCTTTGCGGGCGCGGACGATTCTTATTCCTCCTCCATAAACGCCACGCAGCTTATTTACGATTTCGGGCAGACGGGGCTTAGCAATTCCATACAGAAAAATTCTTACCTTTCCGCAATGGAAGATTTAAGAAATACGGAAAACAATGTTATATACTCCCTTAAACAAGCTTATTACGGCGTGCTGTCCGCCAAGGCAAAACGTGATGTGTACCAGCAATCCGTGGAGCAGTATCAGGAACAGCTTAAACGCGCGCAGGCCTTTTTTGACGTCGGCACAAAACCCAAGATTGACGTTACCACCGCGCAGGTAAACTTAAATAACGCAAAGCTTAACCTTATATCGGGCCAAAACAGTTTGGAAGTAGCTTATCACACGCTGCTTAACGTTATGGGTCTTTACGATGCGACGACGGATTTTACCTTGCAGGAAAATGATACGATAACCGATTTTTCCATAACAGCGCAGGACGCTTTTGAGCAAGCCCTCGCCGCCCGTCCCGATTTGGAAGCCTACCGCCTTAAAGCGGAAAGCGCAAAACAAAATGTAAAACTTTCAGCCACTGGCTTTGCGCCCGAACTTAATGCCACAGCCTCTTACGGCTGGAGCGGAAAAGATTACCCTTTATACGACAGGTGGAGCGTGGGCGCGGGCCTTTCCCTGCCGATATTCAGCGGGTTCAGCACCTATAATAAAGTGCAGGAATCCAAAAGCAATTTACAAAGCGCGCTTGCCAATTTACAAAGCGCGCAGCAGGATATAAAACTGGAAGTTAACACCGCATATCTTAACTTTATAGAAGCGCAGTCCAAGATACCCGTGGCGGACCTTTCCCGCCAGCAGGCGCAGGAAAGTTACAACCTCGCCGTCGGCCGCTACACAGTGGGCGTGGGTAATTATATAGAAGTTAAAGATTCCGAAGTTACTTTAAGCAATGCCAAGCTGGCTTATATCAACGCGGTTTTTGACTATAATCTGGCGGTAGCCAATCTTAAAAAAGTTATGGGGACAAAATGAAAACCAAATTAAAAAATAAAAAAATAATCTTAAAAATCGCCCTGCCTTTACTGGCGGCGTTTATACTTGTGTGGGCGGGCTGCTTCGGCAAAAATAAAGACGCCAAATACACCACGGAAATGCCGCAGACGGAAAATATTACCGAAAAGGTGGAAGCCTCGGGCACTATTAACCCCGTTACGCAGACAAGCGTGGGTACGCAGGTTTCGGGCAAAATACAACAGCTGCTGGTTGACTATAATACCATCGTAAAAAAGGGCCAGCTTTTAGCCGTGGTGGACCCGTCCTCCTACGAATCCGCCTTAGTGCAGCAGCAGGCCAGTTTACAAAAAGCGCAAAGCGTATTTTTAAACTCCAAGCGCAATTACGAAAGATACCAAAGACTGTACGCGCAGGAGCTTGTTTCCAAAAGCGATTTGGAAGACGCGGAAACAGATTACCTTACCAATCAGGCGCAGGTAACGCAGGCTCAGGCTTCTTTGGATAATGCCAAGATTAATTTGGGGTATACAAAAATATATTCGCCCGTAAACGGCATTGTAATATCAAGAGCGGTGGAAGAAGGCCAGACGGTGGCGGCAAGTTTTTCCACCCCCACCCTGTTTACCGTCGCGGAAGACCTAACAAAAATGCAGATAGAAGTTAATATTTCCGAAGCGGATATAAGCAAAATAAAAGAAGGACAGGAAGTTGAATTTAACGTGGACGCTTATCCCGACACCACCTTTAAAGGTAATGTTAAGCAGGTAAGGAATTCCGCCACCACAATATCAAACGTCGTAACTTATACGGTAGTTGTAGGTGTGGATAATAAAGACCTTAAACTTAAACCGGGTATGACGGCAAATGTATCCATAATAACGGGCCGCAGCGACGGCGCGTTTACCGTTGCCAATGCCGCTTTGCGTTTTGTCCCGCCCGATAATGCGGAAATCGCAGGGCAGAAAAGCGGCAAAAAAACATTTTATAAAGGCCAAGGCATTTGGACGCTTGAAAAAGGCAACCGCATAAAACGCCTGCAGGTTGAAACAGGCATTACCGACGGCAACAGAACCGTTGTTACAGGGCAGGATATTACGGCGCAAACGCCCGTCATAATCTCTTCCGACGGTGCGGACAAAAAGAAAAGCTCCAATAACAGAATGGGGCCCCCGGGATTTTAAATGACGCTTATAAACGTAAAAAATATTTGTAAATCTTATAATCTGGGCGATGTTCCGTTGGAGGTTTTACACAACGTAACCTTGCAGATAGACCGCGGGGAATTTGTGGCAATAATGGGACCGAGCGGCAGCGGCAAAAGTACCTTTATGAATATTCTTGGCTGCCTTGATAAACCCACCACAGGCACCTATCTTTTGGACGGGCTTGATATAACCGCCTCAACATTAAGCGAACTTGCCGATATAAGATGCAGAAAGATAGGGTTTGTCTTTCAGGGTTTTAATTTACTTTCAAGAACAACCGCTTTGGAAAATGTTGAACTGCCTATGGTATACGCCCGCACGGGCCACGCGGAAAGAGTGGAAAAAGCCGTAAAAGCATTAAAAGCCGTCGGGCTTGCCGACCGCGTGCATCATATGCCAAATCAACTTTCCGGCGGGCAGCAGCAGCGCGTGGCAATAGCGCGCGCCATAGTAAACGACGCTCCGATAATTTTTGCCGACGAGCCGACGGGTAACCTTGACACAAAAACCAGCGTGGAAGTTATGGAAAGTTTTTACAAGTTAAACCGCGACCAAAACAAAACCATTATACTTGTTACGCACGAATCCGATATCGCGGCTTACGCCAAACGCATAATACGTTTTAAAGACGGCGTTATAGTAAGCGACGAACAAAACGCCGCAAGAGTAAAATTATGATAGATATTTTAACCATTGTAAAAATAGCCCTTAAAGCCATTTGGGTAAATAAAATGCGCTCCGTGCTTACAAGCTTGGGCATAATAATCGGCGTAGCCGCCGTTATAGTTATGCTTGCAATAGGCGAGGGCGCGCAAAAAAAAGTATCCGACCAAATGTCCAGCATGGGCAGCAATTTGCTTATGATACGCTCCGGCTCGGTAACATCGGGCGGGGCAAGAACAGGGCAGGGCGGGCAGCCCACCTTAACGCTTAACGACGCTTACGCTATAGAAAAAAATATAACAAGCGTCGCCGAAGTTGCGCCGAGCGTTAACGTAAACGGGCAGGTGGTTTACGGCAATCAAAACTGGGCGACGCAGGTAACGGGTACAACCCCCTCTTTGTTTTACATAAGGTCTTGGGACGTAAGCAACGGCGCGCTGTTTAGCACGGAAGATGTGCGCACGGGCGCAAGCGTGGCAATTTTAGGGCAAACCGTAGTGGAAAATTTATTTGGCGTAAGCGACCCCGTGGGCAGAACGGTAAGGATAAACAATGTTCCCTTCCGCGTAACTGGCGTGCTTAAGGAGATGGGTCAATCCTCCTTCGGGCAGGACCAGGACGACACGGTGCTTGTACCCGTAACAACGGCGATGAAGCGTCTTTCAGGCTCGCAATTCCCGGGGACGGTAAGAAGCATTTTGGCGCAGGCCACCTCCACCGAAGCGCTTACAAAAGCGGAGGAAGACATAACAATACTTTTGCGCCAGCGTCATAATATTACGGGCAAAAAGCAGGACGATTTTCTTGTCCGCAACCTTACGCAAATGATGCAAAGCGCAATGGAAACAACCAAAACTTTTACAATGCTTTTGGGCGCGATAACGTCAATTTCCCTTCTTGTCGGCGGCATAGGCATTATGAACATAATGCTTGTTTCCGTAACGGAGCGCACAAGAGAGATAGGTATACGCATGGCGATAGGCGCAAAATCTTTGGATATACGGTTGCAATTTTTGGTGGAGGCTTTAATGCTTTCTCTATCGGGCGGCGTGCTGGGCATAATAACGGGGTTTGCAATATGCCTTGGTATCAAACACTTTGCACCAGACTCCGTACCATTGGCGTTTACCCTGTGGCCTATGATAATATCTTTTCTGTTTTCGGGTATGGTGGGCATATTCTTCGGCTTTTACCCCGCCTACAAAGCCTCTATGCTTAACCCTATAGACGCTTTAAGATTTGAGTAAAATTTATTTTTGAATATAAAAAACTCCCGCCGTAAATAACGGGCGGGAGTTTTTATTTGCGCTAAAAATTATCTTATTTCAACAGGGCGGTAGCTGCCGTCCATCTGCATTAAAGCTTCTATCCTTTGTTTTATCGGCGGGTGAGTTTCAAACATACCTCCAACCGCGGCAAAAAAGCCCTCCTCCGACGCGGCATTGGCAATGCACGCCGACGACATCAAAGGCATACTGTCCAAGGCTTCCACGCGGCTGTCTTCGCTTATCTTGGCAAGGGCAGAGGCAAGGCCCGCGGGATTTCTTGTTATCAAAGCGGCGGTGGCGTCGGCCTGATATTCGCGCCTTCTGGAAAGCGCGTACATTATAAGCGGCGCAAGCAGCACGCCGTAAATAATCAGCGCAAGGCCCAATAAAACAAAAACTAAAGTAATAGCGCCGCCGTTTTTACCGCCTCCGCGGCGGCCCGCAGAGCCGAAGCGCAGCAGCATTTGCCCTATAAAAGTAAGCACGCCTATACCTGTTACGACAAGCATCATAAGGCGCACATCTCTGTTGCCTATGTGGGACATTTCGTGCGCAATAACGCCTTCCAATTCCGCCTTATTAAGCCTTTTTATTATACCCGTGGTAAGAGCGACTGCGGAATTTTGCGGGTCCCTGCCAGTGGCAAAAGCGTTGGCCGATTCGTCTTCTATCACAAATACTTTGGGCATAGGCAGCCCTGCAGCCATAGCGGTATTTTCCACAAGGCTGTAAATTTCCGGGTTGTCCTCTTTGGATATTTCTCTTGCGCCTGCGGTGGCAAGCATCATTCTGTCGCCGCTGTAATAGCTTACAACCATCCATATTACCGCGGCAAGGGCGACAAAGGGCAGATAGGTTGAAGCAAGCTGCCCCGTCAAAGAAGCAACGCTGGTATGCACTTGCGGGTTATAAATAAAATCCGCCGCAACCCACAGCGTAAGATATAAAATAACAAGCAACAGCAAAGGAAACAATGCCATTATGACAAAAGTTTTCTTGCCGTTGCTTGCTATATGGTCGTAAATGTTCATAAAACCCTAGAACTTTACTGCTACGGGCTGTTTTGCGGCCTGTTCTGATTCGTCAAGTTCAAAGAATTCTTTTTTCTCAAAAGAGAAGTAATTTGCCACAATATTGCTGGGGAATACTTCTATTTTGGTGTTTAAAGCCAAAACATTGGAGTTATAAAATCTTCTCGCCGCTTTAATTTTATCTTCGGTATCGGTAAGTTCAAACTGAAGCTTTAAAAAGTTCTCGTTAGCTTTAAGTTCGGGATAATTTTCCGTAACGGCAAAAAGGCTTTTAAGAGTGCCGCTTAATATGTTTTCCGCCTGAGCCTGCTCCTGCGGAGTACCGTGCTGCGCCATTGCCATATTGCGGGCCTGTATAACCTTTTCAAAAGTGCTGCTTTCGTGTTTGGCATAGCCTTTAACGGTTTCTACCAGATTGGAAATAAGGTCATACCTGCGTTTCATCTGTACTTCAATGTCGCTCCAAGCTTCCTGCACGCGGTTCTTAAGCACGATAAGCCCGTTATATACCCCTACGACGTACAAGACCGTCAATACTACAACTGCAAGCACAACAACAATTATTGCCATTGTTCTATTCTCCTTTACTGCATCAGTGATACAAATTCTAACAAATATTTAACAAAATTCAAGGGGTTATTTTTATGTTTGTTTAAAAGAGCAGGCATCAGCTTTTATAAACGCAATAATGGTCTATGCCAAGTCTGCCGTAAGCCTCTTTAAGTTCCTCTTCTTTGCCCGCCACAATAAGCAGTTTATCCCCCGCTTTAAGTTCGGTTTTTGCGTTGGGGATAAAAAACTTTTTATCGCGTTTAACCATCATAACCATAGTGTCTTCAGGCATAGGTATATCGCACAGACATCTGCCGTTGCCAAGCAGGCTTTCCGACACCAAAAGTTCGGAGGTTACCGCAACGTCTTCGGGCATTTCAACCGCAAAGTCTTTATGCTCGCCCGTATCCGTAACCAAACCCAAAAGTTTTGCCACATAAGGCACGCTTGAACCCTGCACTATAAGCGATACTATGGTGATGAAAAACACTATATTAAAAATTTCATTCGCGCCCGGCACCCCGGAAACATAAGGATAGGTGGCAAAGATTATCGGCACCGCGCCGCGCAGTCCTACCCACGATACAAACCACTTGCCTTTAAGCGAAACTTTCTTAAAAGGAATAAGACATAAAAACACGCTTAACGGGCGGGCGGCAACAATCATAAACACGCCTATTATAAGAGCAACAAAAGCTACGCCCATAAGTTCTTTGGGGTTTACCAAAAGCCCCAGAGTAAGGAACATTATTATCTGGAATAACCACGCAAGACCGTCAAAGAATATTATTACGCTTTTCTTATACATCATTCTGTGATTGCCCACCACAAGCCCCGCCACATAGACGGCAAGATAACCGTTTCCGTTTAAAAGGTCGGTAAAAGCAAAGATGAAAAATGTAAACGCCAAAAGTAAAATGGAATAAAGGGAAGAGTAATCCAAATTTATATTATTGATTACAAATACCGCAAGCCTTCCCAAAAAATATCCCATAACCAAGCCAAGCACAAGCTGCAAAACAAAAGTCCACAACATAACGCCAACGCTTACGCCGCTTAAGGTTATAAATTCTATAAAGAATATGGTAAGCATGTAGGCCATAGGGTCATTGCTGCCGCTTTCAAACTCCAACAGCGGGCGCATATTTTGGGTTAAGTTAAGATTTTTGGCCCTTAAGATAGAAAACACGGAAGCCGAATCGGTGGAAGACATAACCGCCGCCAGCAAAAAGCAGCCGGCCAAAGATAAGCTTATCGTATTGGGGAACAGCAGCTCCATACCATACACAAAAAGACCTGTTATTATTGCGGTAAGCAAAACGCCTATGGTGGAAAGCGTGATACCTTCAAGCATAACGGGGCGGACTTCTTCTATTTTAGTATCCATACCGCCCGAAAAAAGTATAACGCTTAATGCCGTCATACCTATAAACTGCGCCTGCTTAAAGCTGGAAAACTGCACCCCTATACCGTCGCTGCCAAATAGCATACCGACGGCCAGAAACAGTAATAATGAAGGCACGCCGAAGCGATACCCCGTCTTACCCGCCACAATGCTGACGAATAAAAGGATAGAACCTATAAGTAAAAAGTTTTCTGCCGTAAAAACCATTTTACCTCCTTATTTATGATGGAATGTTATGTAGCGGGAAGCCTCATAAAGCCCCTGCGCCAGTTTTTGCATTTTCTCGCATTTTTCGGGGTATTTCGGACAATAGTCCGTCGTACTGTCATTACTTTTGTATTTGAACATACCCTTTTTGTTTGGCCAGAGGGTGTAATAAAAATCATCTTCTATATAACCTGTTCTTAAAGGCGCGCCTGAACTTGCAAGAATAAACGCGCCGCGGGTTATATCGTCGTCAAATAAATTCCTGCCCAAAGCGGTTTGGCGGTGGGCAATGCCTAAAAGGCCCGCCATCGTGGCGGTAAGGTCAACCTGGCTTGCGGGACGCTCGTCAACGCCGACGGGAACGCCGGGGCCGACGATAACAAGCGGAATATTGTTGGTTGTAAGTTCCAAATCAACAATAGCCTTAGGCGCGTTTTTGGATTCGCGCACGGTTAAGCCGTGGTCGCCGTAAATAAAAAATATCGTATCTTTAAAAAACGGTTCTTTTTGAGCCAGCTCAAAAAACTGTCCCATAGCGTAATCCTGAAAACGCATAGAATTATATTCCGCATTGCCGCTAAACCCGTAATGTTTAAGTAAGGCTTCGTCTTTATTATCAAGTTTAAAATCGCCTTTGTCTTCCGGGATAGTATAAGGACGGTGGAAGCCCGCCGTCTGCAAAACGGCAAAGAAAGGTTCTTTTGTCTGCCCAAGTTCTTTTGCGGCGTAGCGGAACATATCTAAATCGGAAAGGCCCCAAACGTCATTGCGGGCAACGTCTTTATATGTGCCTTCTTCAAAAATATTTATGTCTTTTATATTGTATTGCAGCAAGCCCCTTATATTGCCCCAGCTTGTGCTGCCGCCGATAAAATAAAACTTTTTATAATCCTGCAAGTCGTCAATAAGCGTATGCTGTTTTACGATAAGCGGATTGCGCGAAGAGGTTTTTACCGTAGAGGTATCGGGCAAACCCGTGATTGTTGCAAAAACGCCTTTTGCCGTTCCAGCCGCGGGCGAAAAACAACGCGTAAACAATCTTCCGTTTTCGGAAAAAGCTTTAAGATACGGCGTTGTATCCAAATCGGGATTGTTAAACGAAGTCTTATCGTAAGAAAGTGATTCCGTAAGAATAAAAACCACATTATATTTTTTTACGCCTTTGGAGGACTGCGGTATGCGCCTTTCAAAGTTAAGGCCCTGGGGGTCTTTGGCGGTTACGCCCAAAAAATCTGCGGTTTCATTATAAAATTCTCTTGTTTTATTCTCGTCAAAGGTTACGCCCTTCTGCGCGAATCTGTAAGTATCGGCAAGATTTTGCAAAGGATTTAAAGCCAAGGCAGAAATAAAATTATTATTTGTAAAATAAGCATCGCTCCACCTTAAAGGATATTGGGAAAACTTACCGTGTATAAAACCCGCAGCTATAAGCAAAGCGGGCAGGGCGTACCAATAATCTTTTTTGCGGCCCTCTGTCGCGTACGCGGCAAAAATAACGCGGCGCGCAAAGATAAAGTAAAGCGTCATAATAAGCAAAAGCGCAACGGACCCAGTTATAACCGGGTAACTTTGCCACACCATCTCGGCAGAGGTGGTTGTGTTGGCGGCAAGTTCAAAAACATAGGCGTTAAGCCTTTCCGTAAGATAGGAATAATACCCGAAGTCAACAAAATAAATAAGAGTAATTGCGCCAAAGATAAGAGAGTAAATAAAAGCGGTTATTTTCTTTGCAAGGGAAGAAAGATTAAATAAAAACACAATACCAAGGGGCAAAGCTAAGATAAAAGCTATTCTTAAATCAAACCTGAAACCCGTTATAAAAGCGCGCGCAATCTGCGCGGCGGGAAGGTTATCCGTACGGTTAATAAAAAAGAAAATAAATCTGGCAAGCGTAAATAGGGCCGCGTTTGCGAAGGCAAAAAGCAAAAAAGCTTTAAATCTGCTTGATATTTTTATATTTTTCATAGTAATATTTTATCAATTTATGGCGATAATAAAAATAAAAATTTTTGCCATATAAAATAAAACCCCCGCCGTTTAGGACGAGGGTTTAATTTTTTAAGCTTTTTAAAAGCTAGCCGAGTATGG
>CAZBCE010000057.1:0-9632 GCA_964490555.1 uncultured Elusimicrobium sp.
GGTCCGTGCCGTAAAGGTTTTCAAAAGAGTTTATGCTTTGGGTATAGTTTTTTGCATAAAAATCCGCCATTGCGACTGCAAGTTTGGCAGAGGTTAAATATTCAAAATCCGCGGTTAAAAACAAAAGTTTATTATATTCCTTGCGGGCTTGTTTAGGGTTGTTTTGCGCGGCGTAAGCCCAAACCTTAATAAGCTGGTAGAAAGGGTTTTGCTCATCTTGCTCTGCGGCTGTGGAGGCATAGTCGGCCGCGTCTTTAAATTTTGCCTGCTGCAAATATAAAAGCGCGCTGTTTGCGGCGGCGGAGGCTGTTGCTTCTTTAGGTAACCCCGTGTCTTTTGCGGTTTTTGTATATAGTTCAAGGGCGGCCTGCGTATTGCCGCTTTCCAAAGCTTCTGCGGCCGCCGACGGGGCGGGGGCGGAGTATTTTATAACGGAGGTGCGTATGCTGTTTTCATTAAGTTTAATATCAGGCAGGCGGGCTACGGTTAAAGCTGTGGTTTGCACCTGTTCCTGCTGTTCTTTTTGTTCAGGGACGGGCAGCAGCGCCTCGCCCTTTAAAGTTAAATCCGCGCTGGCGGCAATATCCGCCAAGGATTGGGCCTTGCCGTAAAGCGAGGCGCAAAGACAGAGGGAAAAAACAATAATAAATTTAAAAATCTTCATACTAATAATTATAGCAAGTAATACCGTAAAAAAGGACCGCGCTTTATTGGCGCGGCCCTTATATGTTTTGTAAGTTTTTAATGTTTTAATTTGCCGAAAACAACTTTAATAACCTCATCCATGTGCGAAACGGGGATAAGCTTTAACTCTTTGCGGATTTGCTCCGGTATTTCGCTTACGTCCTTTTCGTTCGTTTTAGGGTAAAGTATTGTTTTAATGTTTTCCCTGTAAGCGGCAAGGAACTTTTCCTTAATACCGCCGACGGGTAACACACGGCCCGTTATTGTAATTTCGCCCGTCATTGCAATACCTTTTTTAACTGGGGTATTGGTTACAAGGCTGCTAAGCGCGGTGCATATCGCCGCTCCCGCCGAGGGGCCGTCTTTAGGTACTGCGCCTTCGGGGAAGTGGATATGAAAGTCCGTCTTATCATAATTAATCTTTTTGCCGTAACCTTTAGAGCGCGCGTAAGTTAAGGCCGCGCGGACGCTTTCTTTCATCACGTCGCCAAGTTTACCCGTTAAGATAAGCTGGCCTTTACCCGGCAGCATTGCGGCTTCTATGGCTAAGGTTTCCCCGCCGACGGAAGTCCACGCAAGGCCCGTGGATATGCCTATACCGTTATCTTCCACCGCAAAGTTTGAGTATTTGGGTATGCCAAGGAACTCGTGCAGGTTTTTAACGGTAACTTTAACGGATTTTTGCTTTTCTATATACTGCTTTGCGGCTTTGCGGCATATTGTGCCTATTTCGCGTTCAAAGTTTCTTACGCCCGCTTCGCGCACATATTCCCTCATAATAAGGTCCAGCGCGGGAACTTCAATCTTAAGCAAGTCGTCCTTAAGGCCGTGTTCCTTCATCTGTCTGGGCATTAAATACTGCTGGGCGATGGCGCGCTTTTCGTAATGCGTATAGCCCGAAAATTCTATAATTTCCAGTCTGTCGCGCAGTGTTACGGGTATGGAACTTAAAGAGTTTGCCGTCGTAATAAACATAACTTTGGATACGTCAAAAGGAACATCAAGGTAATGGTCCACAAAGTCTTTGTTTTGTTCGGGGTCTAAAAGTTCCAGCAGGGCGGCGGCGGGGTCTCCGCGCCAGTCCGAACCCATTTTGTCAATTTCGTCTAAAAGGAACACAGGGTTATTTGTTTTAACCTTGCTTATGCCCTGTATAATGCGCCCCGGCATAGAGCCTATGTAAGTGCGTCTGTGTCCGCGGATTTCCGATTCGTCCCTTACGCCGCCCAAAGACATTCTTACAAACTTGCGGCCTATTGATTCCGCAATGGATTTGGCGATAGAGGTTTTACCGGTTCCGGGGGGCCCTACAAAGCAAAGCACGGGGCCTTTTAAGCTTTTTGTAAGCTGGCGCACGGCGAGATATTCCAAAATTCTTTCTTTAACTTTTTCAAGGCCGTAATGTTGTTCGTCCAAAATTGTTTTGGCTTTATTAATATCCAAAACGTCTTCGGTAGAGGTATTCCACGGCATATTTACAAGCCAGTCAAGGAATGTTCTTGACACGGTAGATTCGGGGGAATACGGCGCCATTTTGGAAAGTCTGTCCAATTCCTTTTCCGCAGTTTCCGCGGCGGATTTGGGCAGTCCGTTCTTTTTAATTTTGCTCTTAAGGTCGTCTAAATCTTTTTGAAAATCGTCCTTCTGGCGCAATTCTTTTTGTATTGCTTTCATCTGCTCGTTAAGATAGTATTCCTTTTGGGATTTTTCTATCTGGCTTCTTACTTTGGAGTGTATTTTTTCTTCAAGAGAAATAATTTCCACTTCGCTGGCGAGCAGTTTTAAAAGTTTTTCCAGACGGGCTTTTACGGCCACGGTTTCCAATATGTCCTGCCTGTCCTGCGTGCGCACTATTATATTGGAAGCAATGGTGTCCGCCAATTTGGAAGGGTCTTCAATCTGTCTTAAAAAGGAAACGCCTTCAATGGCGATACGCTTTGTTACCATAGCGTATTCTTCAAACTGGTCTAAAGTTTGGCGCATTAAGGCTTTAACTTCCGCGTCGGCGGGGGAATTCTCCTGCGGATATTCCACATGCGCAAACCAGCATTTTGCGACGGGGTTAAATTCCAGATTATTTATTTTTGCGCGGGAGATACCCTGTAAAAACACTTTCATACTGCCGTCGGGCATTTTTAGGGATTGCGTAATTTCCGCCAATACGCCGAACTTAAATATATCGCCTTCTTTGGGTTCTTCAATTTCCGCCGCTTTCTGGGAGACGGCAATAATATATTTACCTATATTGCCGAGGGCTATTTCTATCGCCTGCACGGATTTTGTTCTGTCAACGGATATCGGCAGAGACATTCCCGGGAACATTACCACGTCCCTTATCGCTATCGCGGGCAGGGCAAGCGGCATATTTCCCGTTTCTTTTTTTATATCGTCTATCATATTCATTGTGTACGCCCCTTTGCTGCTTTAGTTTAGTTTGCCGCGCGTGTATTTTGTTATTCCTTTATCTGCGCGGGGAAACCTGCTTTACTGCAAAATTTGCTTTTAATATTATATCCAATTTTAGCAACTAACGCAATAGGGTGCTAATTTTGATTAAACAGGCTCGGGCGGACGCCCCGCCGCCAAATAAGCTAAAATATAAATATGTACGATACGCAAAAACTTTTGGAAAAAGCCCAAACGCAGCATATTTTGACAAAGAAAGAAATTGTTGCGCTTCTATCTCTTAAAGACGCTTCCGCGCTTTACGCGGCGGCCGATGCCGTGCGCCAAAAATATGTCGGCGACGAGGTGCATTTAAGAGGGTTAATAGAATTTTCCAACTGTTGCTTTCAAAATTGCTGTTATTGCGGTTTAAGACGGGAAAACTTGCAAATAAAACGCTACCGCCTTGAGCCTGAAGAAATTATAGAACTTGCGCGCAAAGCCAAAGGTTACGGTTATAAAACCGTTGTTTTGCAGTCTGGCGAAGATAATTATTACACCGTGGAAAAAATGACGCGCATAATACAAGGCATACACGCTTTGGACCTTGCCCTTACCTTAAGCATAGGCGAAAAAACTTTTGAAGAATATAAAGCCTATAAAGATGCTGGCGCAAACCGCTACCTGTTGCGTATAGAAACTACCGACAAAAACCTTTACGAAAAGCTTGACCCCGATATGAGTTTTGAAAACCGCCTTCGCTGCCTTAAAGATTTAAAAACCTTGGGGTACGAAGTCGGCAGCGGAAGCCTTGTCGGTCTGCCTGACCAGACGGACGAAAGCTTGGCAGATGATATTTTATTTTTTAAATCCATTCCCGTTGATATGGCGGGTATTGGCCCGTTTATCCCCAATCCCGATACTCCGCTTGCGGCAAGCTCCGCCCACGGTAATTTTGAAAAAGCTTTAAAAGTTATGGCTGTAACCCGCCTGCTTTTGCCCGATATAAACATACCCGCCACCACCGCTATGGAAACATTAGATAAAAACGGCCGCATTATTGCGCTTAAAAGCGGAGCAAACGTTGTTATGCCTAATGTTACGGAAGGCGAAGCCCGCAAGCTTTACCAGCTTTACCCCGGTAAAATATGCACGGGCGAAACGCCAAGTATCTGCCGCGGCTGCATAGAAGGCAAAATAATGTCCATAGGCAGAAAGATAGGCGCGGGAAAGGGCTTTCACGGCGATTACCTTAAAAATAAAAAAGAGAAATAGACTCTTAATAATCCGTCTTATAATTTTTAATTTTGAAAATGAAAAACCCGCAGACTTTAAAAATCTGCGGGTTTTAAATTTACGCTACTTAAAAGTTTAAGCTGTTTTGCTTATTCTTCTTGTAACGGTTTTCTTTTGCGTGCATTCTATTATGTCGCCCGCTTTTGTCTGGCGGAAGCCGTCTATAAGAATACCGCATTCATAGCCCTTTTCCACTTCTTTAACGTCCTCTTTGAAGCGTTTAAGGCCTGATATTCTGCCTTTATATACCTGTTGGCCTGCGCGCAGAATTTTAACGTCATATCCGCGTACCATTTTGCCTTCGTCTATATAAGAGCCTGCGACAAAGCCCGAACTTAAGTCAAATATCTGTCTTACGGTTGCGCGGCCTACAAGTTCTTCTATTATATCAGGCTCAAGCAAGCCTTCCATAGCGGCGTGGAGGTCTTCCAAAAGTTCAAAGATAATATTATACTTGCGTATTTCTATACCTTCTCTTTCGGCCTCGTCGGCGGCGTTGGTGTCTGTTTCAACGTTAAACGCTATAACAACCGCGTCGCTTGCCTTGGCAAGAAGAATATCGGATTCGTTTACATTGCCCGCGCCAGCGTGGATAATTTTAACTTCCACTTCGTCGCTGGGTATGCGCTGTATGGCGTCTTTGATAGCTTCTATGGAACCATGCACGTCCGCCTTTAAGATTATTGCCAGCTCTTTTATTTTCTTGCCGTCAATAGTGCTTCTTAAAGTGGTAAGGGAAACGTGTTTCTGGTGCGCAAGTTTTTCTTCCTTATGCGCCAGTTTGCGTTTTTCCGCTATGTGTTTGGCTTCTTTTTCGCTTTCGGTTACAAATAAAGTATCGCCTACCAACGGCGGTTCGCCGCTGATGCCCAAAATTTCCGCGGGTACGGAAGGGCCTGCCGTAGGTAGCCTTTTGCCGTGTTCATCAACAAGCGCGCGTATTTTACCAAAGGTTGTGCCGACGATAAACGGGTCGCCCACGTGCATTGTGCCTTTTTGCACCAGCACAGTGGCTACAACGCCGCGTTTATTGTCGCGCTTACTTTCAAGGATAACGCCCACGCCCATTCTGTCGGGGTTGGCTTTAAGTTCCATAATTTCGGCCTGAAGAGCAACCATTTCCAAAAGTTTGTCTATGTTAATTCTCTTTTTGGCGGAGATTTCAACATAAATTGTATTGCCCTGCCATTCTTCGGGTATTAAACCGCGGTTGGCTAAATCCTGTTTGATTTTATCGGGGTTTGCGCCGGGTAAATCAATTTTATTTACCGCAACTATTATCGGCGCGCCCGCTGATTTAGCGTGGTTCATAGCTTCAATAGTTTGCGGCATTATGCCGTCGGTGGCGGAAACTACGAGAATAACAATATCCGTAGCTTGTGCGCCGCGTGCGCGCATGGCTGTAAAGGCTTCGTGTCCGGGGGTATCTAAAAAGGAGATATACCCGCGCGGCGTTTTAACCCTGTAGGCGCCTATGTGCTGCGTAATTGCGCCAAATTCGCCCGCGACAACATTGGAATGCCTGATAGCGTCAAGCAAACTGGTCTTGCCGTGGTCAACGTGGCCCATAATGGTAACGACGGGCGCTCTGGGTTTAAGGGAAGCGGGAGCGTCTTCCGCCTCTTCTTTGGAAAGTATTTCGTCTTCCGCAAATTCGTGGACAACTTCCGCCTTAAAACCGCATTCGCCTACAACCAATTCCACCATATCGTGGTCTAATCTTTGGTTGATTGTGGCGTAAATGCCCATACCCATAAGCTTTTTAATGAAATCATTAATTTTAAGGTCCATCTTTTCCGCCAATTCTTTTATGGTGGGCTGGCCTAATATCTTAATAATTTTAACTTCGGGCGCGGCAGCTGCTGCGGGTTGAACTGCGGCAGCGGGCCTTTGCTGTATCGGGGCTTGCTGCGGCTGCGCAGGTTTCTGCACGGGGGCAACAGGCTGGGCCTGTACTGGTTTTACGGGCTGGGGCGCAGCAACGGGTGCGGGGGCAACAGGGCGCGGGGCTTGCTGTTGTACCTGCGGTTTTGGCTGTTCCTGTTTAACCTGTTGCGGCGCGGTATGATGCACGGGTGCGGCGGGTTTAACTTCCGCCTTAGGCTGGTGGTGCGCAGGTGCTGAGTGATGGGGTTTAACCTCGGCGTGGGCGGGTTTTACTTCCGCTTTCGGCGTGTGTTTAACTTCCTGTTCTTTTACTTCGTGATGAACAGGTTTGTGTTCCGCTTTATGTTCCGTTTCTTGTTCCGCCTTTTTTGCGGCAGGTTTTTTTACCGCAGTTTTTTTGGCGTCTGCCTCTGTCGTCTTTTTTGCTACGGGTTTTTTAGGTGCGGCCTTTTTGTCGTCGGTCGCTTTTTTTACCGTTGTTTTTTTTGCAGTCGCTTTTTTGGCTGAAATTTTCTTTTTCTCTTCTTCCGAGGGAGGAATGTCCTTTTTAATGGGTTTCTTGGTTGTCGGTGTCATTTGTTTCCTCCTTTTGCGCTAAATATTTTTTAGCGCCTTCAATAATTCTTTCGGCTGTCTTTTCGCCTACGCCTTGTAATGTCGCAAGGTGTTCGGGGGTAAGAGAAGCGATTTTTTCAACAGAGTTAAACCCTGCTTTTGCAAGCACTTCGGCTATTTTGGGGCCGATGCCTTCAACGTCGGATAAGGTATCTTGTATAAGCTGGGTGGCTTCAAGGCCTTCCTGATTTTTCTGGCTTTCGCTCTTTACTTCAATTTCCCAGCCTGAAACCTTGCTTGCAAGTTTAATATTCTGCCAGTCTTTACCGATGGCGATTGCAAGTTGGTCGTCGGGGACGATGACTAAAGCCTGTTTCTCTTCCGCATTAACTATTCTTACGGAAAGTACCTTTGCGGGGGAGAGAGAGTTAACGATATTTGCCACAGCGTCGTCGCTGTAATTGATAAGGTCAATCTTTTCGCCGGCCAGTTCGTTGGTTACGGCTCTTATCCTGATGCCTCTCATACCGACGCAGGTGCCGATAGGGTCAATTTTATTGTCGTTGCTTTTAACGACTACTTTGGCTCTAAAGCCCGGGTCGCGGAAAATGGATTTAATTTCAATAATACCGTCGGAAAGTTCGGGTATTTCCACTTTCATAAGTTCTTTAAGGAACTCTGGAGAAATTCTGGAAAGCATAATATATGGCCCTCTCTGGCCTTTGTCCATTTTGAAAGCGGCTGATTTGTAGCGGCTTAATACGGGGTCGTCTTTAATTTCCAAAAAGTCGTTTTGGGAAAGTACTTTTGTTATTATGGCTTTAACGCGGCCGCCGTGCGCAAATCTTTCTTTTTTAATTTGTTCGCAGTAAGGCAAAATAGCTTCGGCCTTGCCGAGGTCTACCACAATATCTCTGTCGGAAAATCTGCGGACTAAACCAGTAACAACTTCGCCTTCTCTGGGTTTAAATTCTCTGTAAAGGTTATCTCTTTCAATACCTCTTACCTTTTGGATAAGCACCTGCTTGGCAATCTGCGCGGCGATACGGGAGAAGTCTTCAACCTCAAGCGTGTGCACAATATCTTCGCCCACTTTAACTTTGGGGTTTATTTTCTTGGCTTCTTCAAGGCTTATTTCCATTTCGGGGTTGGTAACTTCTTCCACGACGATAAGCGTTTGGAACGCCTGTATTGTGCCTGATTCGGTATCAATCTTGGCGGAAAGCACGGCGGTTTTGCCAAGGTGCTTTCTTAAAGCGGATATAAGGGCGTCTTCAATAGTTTTTAAGGTGTCTTCCCTTTTAATATTTTTTTCTCTTTCCAAGCTTTCAAGGGCTAAAAGTAAATCTTTGCTTTCCATAGTGTTGTTCTCCTGATAATTTAAAATTCCGTAACCGGGTCAAGGTGCGCTTTTTTAATGTCTTCGTACTTAAAGGTAAACTTATTTGTGCCGTCGGCTAAAACTATTTTTTCGTCGTCGGCTGTTTCTATAAGGCCGGTAAAATTGGCTCTGTTTTCCAAAGCCTGCTTAAGCGTGATTTTGGCGCGTTCGCCGAGAAATCTTTTAAAGTGTTCGGGTTTTTTAAGCACTCTGTTGATACCGGGGGAAGAAACTTCCAAAATATAAGCGCCGTCTATGATGTTTTCCATAGTTAAAACCGCGTCAATTTTACGTGTTAAAATTTCGCAGTCATTAAGCGTAAGGCCGCCGTTCTTATCCGCAAAAAACTGGAGCAACTTCTTGCTGCCCTGGTTTTGTATGATAAGGTCTATAAGTTCGTATCCGTCCGCCGCTATGGCTTGGGAGATTATTTCTTCCGTTTCTATTTTGCTTTTCATCAGTACCTCTAAAACAAAAGCGACTTGTTGGACAAGTCGCTTTGATTAATATTGAAGATAACTTATTGTATAAAAGTATTTGCTATACGTCAAGTTTTGCGGTTTACTTTTTTACAACTTCCTTAAGTTTGGCTTCCAATTCCGCCAAGGGCCAGAACTCCGCCTGCTGCGCCGTACGGGCTTTATATTCCAGTTTGCCTTCGGGCAGCAGCTTTTTGCCTATAACAAGGCGGTGGGGAATGCCGATAAGGTCCGCGTCTTTAAACTTAATACCCGGGCGTTCGTCCCTTTCGTCGTAAAGCACGCTGTAGCCCATTTTGGTAAGGGTTGCGTAAAGTTCGTCTGCTTTTTCCTTAACTTCGCCAACCATATCAAGCGCGATAAGTTCCACGTCAAAGGGGGATAAGGGGGCGGGCCATATAATACCGTTATCATCGTGGGATTGTTCTATGGCGGCGGCAAGCACGCGGCTTACGCCTATGCCGTAGCAACCCATAATCATAGGGTGGGATTTTTGGTTTTCGTCCAAAAAGTTCGCGCTCATCGCGCCCGAGTATTTTGTACCCAGTTTAAATGTGTGGCCCACTTCTATGCCGCGCATAAAGTCAAAAGCGGCTTGGCAGCGGGGGCAATGGTCGCCCGCGGAGGCCAATTTTACGTCGCCGTAAACATCAACTTTAAAGTTGTGTTCGGGCGTTACGTTTAACAAGTGGGTATCTTTTTTATTTGCGCCCGCAATACCGTTTACTATTGTTTTTACGGCATTATCGGCGTAAAGCTTAACCTGCGGATTTTTTTCTTTAAATCCTACTGGGCCCGCAAAACCAAGAGCGGAGCCTGTAACTTCCATATAAAGTTCTGGCGAAGCGATTTCAAGTTCAGCCGCGCCGATAAACTTTTTAAATTTAATTTCGTTAAGTTCGTCGTCGCCGCGCATTAAAACCGCAACCGGTTTGCCGTCGGCCTTATAAACTAACATTTTAATA
>CAZBCE010000058.1:0-4834 GCA_964490555.1 uncultured Elusimicrobium sp.
CGGTACCCGATTGAGCAAAAAATAAAAAATAAGCCGACTTACGCCAAATTGCTAGCTTTCACCAGCAACCAAGAACACAATATTATTTATTCTTCTCGGCTAAAATGCGCAGCCCGATAAGCACCAAGTCAGGAACATAAACATCAAACACACCCTGATCTTCGTACAATCTGCCCAGCCCGCCCGTGCCGATAATAAGCACATCATCTTTGGGGAAAACTTCCTGCTTAAGCCTGCCGCAAATTTCCTTAATAGAAGCTAAACCCGTATAAAATAAGCCTGCCTGCAGCTGCGTTACGGTATCCATACCCGCGGCTTTACCGGGGTTCTTAATTTCCACATTGGAAAGTAATGCAGTACCGCTGGCTAAAGCATTCATAGACATACCTATGCCCGCGCTTATCGCGCCGCCAAGATAGCTGCCGTTTTTAGAAACCGCGCAAAAAGTATTGGCCGAACCGAAATCCACCACCATAATATTTTTACCGGGGTAAAGGTTAAGCGCGCCTTCTATATCGGCAATTCTGTCTGCGCCGATTTCGCCCGCGCCGGGTATACCCGCCAAATTAAGGCCCATCTTAACCGTGGAATTGACGACAAAAGGTTTAATATTAAAATACTTTAATGCGCAATGCACAATGCTGCGGGTTATAACGGGTACAACGGAAGAAATAGCAATAGCGTCTATCTTGGCAGGGTCTATGCCGTTTTCCCTTAAAGCCTGTTTTATAAATACCCCCAGTTCGTCGGCGGTTATAGCAGCGGCGGAAGTGCGCCTAAAGCTGGCTTTTATCTTATCCCCTTCAAAAACGCCTATGTAAATTTGTGTGTTTCCTACATCTATCGCAATAAGCATTATTTTTTACCTCTCATTTGCGGCATATTTATATTTTATTAAATTATTGACACCTATCCCTCATAATGATAAAAATTATATATATCTTTTAAACGGAGAACTTATGAGAAAACTCTTAGCCTTAGCCCTTCTTTTACCGCTGTTTGCAGCCTGCGGTACAAAAGTAGAGCGTATGGACGTAGACACGACTAAAGATTTAAGCGGCAATTGGAATGATACCGATTCGCGCATGGTAGCCGAAACTATGATTCAGGAATGCCTTGACGGCGGCTGGTACGCCAAAGCCGTAAAAGCCACCAAAGGGGAAGAACCCGTCGTTATAGTAGGCACGGTAAACAACCAGTCAATGGAGCATATCAACACTGGTACCTTTATAGAGGAATTACAGCGCGCGCTTATCAACAGCGGCAAAGTAAGCTTTGTTGCCAGCAGCGCCGAACGCGGCGACCTGCGTCAGGAACGCCTTGACCAGGACGAATACTCGTCTGAAGCCACCAGAAAAGCCTTTGGCAAAGAAGTGGGCGCGGACTATATGTTAAGCGGCGTCTTAAGTTCCATAACGGATAAAGAAGGCCGCAAATCCGTAATTTTCTATCAGGTAAACTTAAAACTTATCAACATAGAAACCAACCAGATAATCTGGAACGGACAGAAACAGATTAAAAAATACGTAGCAAAAAAGTCTCTTACGTTTTAGAAAATGAACAACGCCCGCCGCGCCTTTTTTATTGCAATTTGCTGCGCGTTATGCGCGTGCGGCGGGCCTTCTTTGCAGTATAAAAAAGATGTATCTTCCATGATGGCGCACGGTAATTTTGAAGGCGCCCAAGCCAAAATAGAAAGCAGCAAAACCAAGATATACGGCAATCACAACAGGCTACTTTATCACTTAGATTTAAGCATACCGCAAACCGCGCAAAACAAACACGACGACGCCAATAAAAGCTTAGACGCGGCCCAGCAGGAAATTGAAGATTTACAAGCACAAAGCGTAACGCAAAACCTTGGCACTTTAGTCATCAATGACACCACGCAGCCCTACCGCGCGCCAGTATTTGAGCAGGCATTAACTTACTTTTACCGCGCAATTAATTATCTTGCGCAGCAGGATATAAACTCCGCCGCGGTGGAAGCCAGAAAAGCGGTTTTCTTTCTGGATTATACCCGCAGCCACGAAAGTAAAACTTTTAACGACGACCCTTTTGTCCAGTATTTTACCAGTATGATTTTTGAAGACATAGGCAGCCTTTCCGACGCGCGCATCTCCCGCACGAATGCGCAAAATGCTTACCAAAAATACTTAAGCTGGTACAGCGCAAAAGCCCCCTCTTTTGACTTGCCGCAAAATTATAAAGATATGGGAGAAGTTGTAATCTTCCACCTTAACGGCAAGGCTCCGTATAAGGTTTCCAATGCCATCAGTTTCGCGTGGAATGATATTTGGTTTGCGGCCTCTTCCAACGGGGATTTGGAAGGCGTATCCTCCGACGTTATAAGCGCGGTTTACGCAGGCGCGTTCGGGCGTTCAATAACCGTATCCTTCCCAAAGCTTACGCAAAACCCGTATCAAATAACATCGTGTGAAGTGCAAACCGCGGGTATGCCGCCCGTAAAAGCACAAACGGTGGCTGATATTTCCGCCGCGGCAAGCAAAACTTTAGAAGAGCAAAACGCCTCCATTTACGCGCGCACCATAACCCGCGCCGTAACAAAATATATACTGCGCGTGCAGGCGGAACATTCCGCCACAAAGCTTACCAACGACCAAAATATAGGCTGGCTGGTGGGGTCTTTATTCAGCGCGCTTGCCAATGTTACGGAGAAGGCCGACACGCGCTCCTGGTTCACGCTGCCCGCGCAAATAAATATGGCGGACATTTTTCTGCCGCAGGGGCAGCATGATATAAAGCTTGTTTTTTACGATGATAAAGGTAATGCTATTGACGAGTATGTGTTTGAAAAGGTACAAATAAGTAAGGGTAAAAGAATATATTTATATCACACCACCGCTAAATAACCTTAGGAGCAATATATGAAACGTGTCCTGCTGATGTCTGTCGTCTGCGCTTTAATGTGCGCCTGCACAATGTCAAATAAGAATCTTTTAAGCGAGAAAATTGCCAAATATCCCGCCGATAAATATATAACCAAAATAGTTTCCGACGCGGATAAGAAAACCGCAAAAAATACCGCGCTGGCGGAACTTAAAACTCTCTTCGCCGTCCTGCCGCCATACGAAGGCAGCGCGCTTAGAAGGGAAACAATACTTTCAACCGCATATACCGCGCAATGGTGGAAAGATAAAAACACGGGCAAATATTACGCCATAGCCGTTTTGGAAAGAGAACCAGCAATGCAAGTGCTTGCGCCTTATTACCAGCCCATAGACGTAAGCCTTAGCGGACTGCAAGGCAAAATAACGGCGGAACCAGATAAATTTGTACGCCTTAAAAACGCGGTTTTAATGCCGCCGCTTTTAAAACAGCGGGAGGAATTAGACAGCGAATACCGTCTGCTTTCTTTCTCCTCTTCCGCATTTGACGAGGAAAAACTTTATTCTTTTAAAACCGCTTACAATAAAACTTTTTACGATATAAAAATAAACACCACCATAACTGGGCTTAAAGATAATACCGTAAAAACTTATATTATAGACGCTTTAAATTCACTCGGCTTCGGCGTGGGCGAAGGTTTGCAGGAGTACGATATAGACCTGGGCATAGAAACGCTTAACGATAAATACGCCTCCAAAACCACCGACGGACTTTACTGGAGCACCGCGACGGCAAACGTAACGCTTAAAGACAAGCAGACAGGCGGCGTTTTTGCGGCTTTCAGCCAAGCCCAGCGCATAGGAGCCTCAAGGGAAGAAGAAGCCCAAAGACGCAGCCTTATTGCGGCAGGGCAGGCATGCGCGCCCGTAATTAAGGTAAAATTACTTGAGTACATAGAAAAGAAATAGGAGATAACATAAATGAAAAAATTTACATTGCTTTACGCTTTACTTTTTACGCTTGCCGCCTTGCCGTGCTTTGCGCAGCAGCCCGCCGCACAGCCCGCAAAAAAAGCGGATACCGCAGTCAGCGCGGAAAAGATACTTTATTCACTCGGCTATCTTTTGGGCAATAACCTTAAAGAGCAGCTTGTGCTTAACGGCGATGATGATTTTAAAGCCATATCACAGGGTTTAAGAGATTCTTTACTTAACAGAAACTCCCAAACGGAATTGGAAACTTACAAACCCTTAATAGCAAAAAAATATCAGGACGACGCCGCTAAAATGGCGGAAAAACGCAAAACCGCACAGAATAAATTTTTAGACGACGCAAAAAAAGACCCTAAATCAAAAGTGCTTTCCAACGGCGCGGTTATACAGATAACCAAAAAAGGCACAGGCAAATCCCCCAAAGCCACAGATACCGTAAAAGTACATTACGAAGGCACACTACCCGACGGCAGCGTTTTTGACAGTTCAATAAAGCGCGGCACGCCTGCGGAATTCCCTTTAAACGGCGTAATACCGTGCTGGACAATAGGCTTGCAGGAAATGCAGGTAGGCGCAAAAGCTAAATTATTCTGCCCCGCAGATACAGCCTATGGCGACAGACAGGCGGGTTCTATCCCTCCGGGTTCATTGCTTATTTTTGACGTTGAACTGCTGGGGATAACAGACTAAATTTTTATGAATCTTAACTTAAGGATATCAATAAGCATTATAATATTCTCCCTGGTTATGACGGGCGCGTTTCGCGCTTACAGATTTTTCTCTGACTGGGGAGATAAAAGGCAGGCGCGGCAGGAGGCTTCCGCACCGCGCGCGCAGGACAGTCTTTCTTTTTTTGAAAGCGGCTATATAGACCCGGCCGCCGTACAGGAAAAAATGAAGGTGGAAATGAAAGACCCTGCCGTAGGCGCGCCTAAAACAACGTCCTTAAGTTTAGTTAAACCCGTCTTTAATCCCGACGCGCAAGGCAATAC
>CAZBCE010000058.1:4934-9386 GCA_964490555.1 uncultured Elusimicrobium sp.
CAACGTCCTTAAGTTTAGTTAAACCCGTCTTTAATCCCGACGCGCAAGGCAATACCGAAGCAATTCCCTTCCCCGGGCAAACCCCGCAAACTCAAGTTGAGCAGGCTGCGCCGTCATCAAGCACTTTAGACAAATACGCCTCCAACCCTACAATGGCCGCATTTACAAAAGAACTGCAGGCGGCATTAGGGCCTCAGGCGGGATTTAAAGATGTCTTAAACCCCAACTTTGACAAGAATAATGCAAACAATCCGCAAGTGCGGAAAATTTTGCTTAAATATACTAAAGACCCTGCTTTTATTCAGTTAATGCAGGAGATGATGAAGGACAAAGAGTTTATGTCCGCTTTTGAAGAGCAAATGCTTACAAACGGCGGCAAATAACCTTAAATCAACAGAGGGAACAATAAATATGGGTATTATAGCGGCATCAATTATAATATTGGCTTTAATTTTTTACGCGATAAAAGATTTGCTCAGCGACAGGGATTTTTCCGCCTGGACAAATATGGCAATAACCTCTCTTATACTTTTTACTGTAATACTTTCCATCTTTATGGTGCTTAACAGAAAAGATAATTCCGCCCCTACGGAAAAGAAGGAAAAACCCGCCGCCGAGCAAGCCAAACAGGAAGAAGCGCAAGCCCCGCAGGAAGAAATGACTGACGAACAGGCTATGATGGCTATCGCGCAGGAATATATATCCATAGAAGACGACTGCACCAAAAACGCCCCCAAAGATACCGTTTGCGCGGACGTCGCCGCAAATTATATTATAGGCAAGTACGAATTTACGGATACGGAATGGCAGGCTTTCCTGCAAACCGCCGCAAAAGATAATTTGTTTGAAAAGGCCCGCAAAGGGGAAACCGTTACCTCTGCCGCAGAGGAAGACGGAGAAGCTGAAGTTGAAGGGGAAGAGGAAGATTCTTCAGCCCCCGTCCAAAGCATAGCCCCCGCCAAAAAAGCGGAAGTTACCCCCGACCAAACTCAGCATTTGTAAAATTTTGTAAAACTAAAACCCCCGTTCTTAAATAAGAGCGGGGGTTTTTATTTTAAACTTTTATTACCGTTTTTTAAGCAAGTAATTTGGCAAATATTTGGTTAAGCACGGCGGGATTGGCTTTGCCTTTTGATTTCTTCATAACAAGGCCCACCAAAGCGCCAACGGCTTTTGTATTGCCTGCTTTATAATCGGCAACGGCTTTAGGGCTTTGCTCCAAAGCTTCCTTAGCCCAGGTTTCAAGTTGCGCCTCGTCGCTTATCTGCGTTTCGCCCGAACTTTCCACAAGTTCTTTAACGCTCTTACCGCTTTCCCACGCTTTGGCAAAAATATCACGCGCCATTTTGGTGGAGATTTTACCGCTTTCAATATATTTGATAAGTTCGGCTAAATCTTTGGCTTTTATGGGGCTTTCGCCGATTTCTTTATGCTCGGCGTTAAGCTTGCCCAAAATATCCGTACCTATCCAATTAGCGGCGGTTTTAGGCGTTGCGCCCAGCTTAACGGTTTCTTCAAAATAATCTGCAGTTTGGCGGGTTATGGTAAGCACGCCGGAATCATAAGAATTAAGACCGTATTGCTGCTCAAAAAAGGCTCTTCTCTGCGCGGGTAAAAGCGGCATTGCGGCTTTAACCGCTTCTATCTCTTGCGCGCTTATGTAAAGAGGCGGCAAATCAGGCTCGGGGAAGTATCTGTACTCCTGGGCGGTTTCTTTGGTTCTCATTACTTCTGTTTTACCCTCAGCGTCGCTCCACAAGCGTGTTTCCTGCGTTATTTTTCCGCCTGAGGAAAGTACTTCGGCCTGACGTGCGATTTCGTAATTTAAAGCGTCTTTTACGGCTTTAAAGGAATTTAGATTTTTAATTTCTATCCTTGTACCGAAGGCTTGCTGACCGACGGGTCTTAAGGAAAGGTTAACGTCCACGCGCAACTCGCCCTTTTCCATATCGCAATTAGAAATTTCTAACCACTGCATTATGCTCTTAAGGGAGGTTAAATAGGCATAGGCTTCGTCCGCGTTTCTCATATCAGGCTCGGACACAATTTCAAGCAAAGGCACGCCCGCCCTGTTTAAATCTATCAGCGAGGCATTGCCGACGTGCATAGATTTGCCTGCGTCTTCTTCCAAATGCGCGCGGGTTATATTAATTCTTTTTGTACCCTCTGCTGTCTGTATCTCCACAAAGCCGCGTTCCACCACGGGTTTATTGTCCTGTGATATCTGGTAGCCTTTGGGTAAATCGGGGTAAAAATAATTTTTACGGGCAAAGACGGACATTTGATTTATCTCGGCATTCAAGCCAAGGCCCGCTTTTACGGCCAGTTTTACGGCCTGTTTATTAAGCACAGGCAAAACGCCCGGCTGTCCGCTGCACAAAGGGCAAACGGCTGTATTAGGCGGCAAATCCGCTTTTGCGCCGCTGGGGCAGCTGCAAAACATTTTACTTTCGGTATTCAGCTGGACATGTATTTCCAGCCCGATAACAGATTCAAATTCCATTTTCATATCTATTTAATATAATATCAAATATGACTGCCATTACCTACAAAAAGGGCGCGGCCTTTTCCGTTTTATTTACCGTTGCGGGCAAATTTTTTTCCTTCATAAGCAGCCTTTTGCTGGCCTATTACTTTGGCGCGGACAGCGCGACCGATATTTATTTTTACCTTATCTTAATTTCCGCCCTGCTTAACGGCTATTTACAGGGGATAAACACGGGCGTCGTCGTGCCGGAGTTTATGCACCTTAATAAAAAAGACCCTTTAAAAGCGGCGGATTTTGTTAATTATTTCCTTTATATTTACGTTTTTACGGCGGTAATTTTGGCGGCGGTATGCTTTATCTTGCCAAGGCAGAGTTTGGCTTTCCTTTCCGCCTTTGACGCCGCCGCGATAGAGCAAAGCGCGCGCTTTATGGGCCTTAGCGCATTATATTTCAGTTCTTTTTTTATAATGACTTTTCTTATCTCCGTGGCGGAATGTTTTAAACTGTTCTCAATTTATATTTTAAGCCCGCTAAACTCTCTTCTGCCGCTTTTACTGCTGCTTTTAACCCGCCGTTTAGACGCTATGTTTATAGGATATATTTTGGCCTATGCGGTGCAAATTGCGGCGTGCGTTATACTGCTTAAACAAAAGCAGGGGTGGAGTTTTAAATTTAAAAAGCCAGAACTCGGCAAAAAATTTAAGCAGAATCTTTTGTTCTTTCAGCCTATCAATACGGCGTGGGCGGCTGTTTTATACGCGCCTTTATTTATGGTATCGGCCGCGTCTGCGGGTATGGTAAGCGCGGTAAATTACGCGCGTATGCTCTCAGACAGTCCCTCCGACATTTTTGTACTTAAAGTGCAAAACGTAAGCAAAGTAAAAATGACGGCGCAAGCCGCGGATAATGACTGGCCCGCAATTAAAGATACTCTCGTCCGCACCGATATTGTGCTTATGTTTTTGCTGTTGCCATTTTGTATTTTTACTTCGGTTTTCGCTTTTGATATAGTTAAAATGTTTTTTATGCGCGGCAGTTTTACGCTGCAGGCGGCGCGCGATACCGCCGTATTTTTATCTCTGTTCATACTTTCCGTGCCTTTATATTCCGTCAATACAAATATATTTAACTTATTTTCCGCCGTCAGACTGGTAAAGGAAATAACTTTAAGATATTTTATTTTTACGGTTATTTTTATTTTTCTCTTTGCTGTCGCTATAAAAGCCTTCGGCCCTTTTGCCTACCCCGCGGTATTTTTGCTTTTATATCTGTCCAGAACAGGGCTTAATATGTACACGGCGCGGCAATATTGCCCTCAGACGGATTATACAAACCATATTTTATCCCTTGCCCGTACGGCGGCTGTTTGCTTTGTTTGCGCGTTTGCTACAAGGTATATATTTGCTTTTTACCAAGGTAATGTATTTATAAAGCTGTTTATAAACGGCGCGTTTTTTGTGGCTCTGACAAGTTGCGTATTTTGGCTTAACGGGGACTTTAAAAAATTTATATCCGCGCTTAATATTAAAGAAAACCGCCTTTTAAAGTTTTTAGGGCAGTAACGTTTATCTGCCGTTCCTAAAGATTGCGTGATTTGGGTAGATTTAATGCTGTTCATAGCAGAACAAATTCAGTTTACGGCACGCGTGAATTTTCAGATTTTGAGGAAATTTTACTTTTATTCCGAGTGCGAACTACAAGAAAGAATGGGAGCGAAGCGACTCTCGGTAGTTTAGCGAGGAAAAAATTAAAATTTACCGAAATATGGAAATTTGCTAGCTTAAACATCCGAGCGGAACAATTTGAAAGTCCAATTAAAAACCCCCTTTCGGGGGTTTTTATCATCAAATCTATTGCGGGAGCGGTTTGCCCTCCGTCTTTTTGCTTACGCAAAAAGCTACAGGCCGGACTCGCGGTTTTTGCCTTTCGCCGTTCGCCGCCAAGCGGCACACGCCTCAAACAAA
>CAZBCE010000059.1:0-9336 GCA_964490555.1 uncultured Elusimicrobium sp.
TATAGTAAGGTTTTGGATTGTCGGCATTGTGCTTATGCTGGTGGCTTTAGCCTCGTTAAAGATAAGATAAAATGAACACTGTATTTTTGGAAAGAACAAATGTAGCGCGCAAAAGGAGCGCGGGCGGGTCTAAAGGTTTTTTACCGATAGACAACAGCCTTGCCGCCATTACAACGCTGCTTATTATAGCGGGGCTTATTTTTACTTATTCCTCCAGCGCGTTTGACTCGCTTGCTTATTTTAAAAGGCAGGTTCTTTTTGACGTACTGGGCGTGGCTGTAATGCTTTTTCTTTCCCAAACTTTTACCAATCTTATAAAAATAATAAAACCCGTGCATTTACTTTTTGCCGTATGGGGGCTTTTGATTTGGGTGCTTTGCCTGCCCGAAGCCGCCAATGTACACCGCTGGATAGATTTAGGTTTTTTTAACCTTCAGCCGTCGGAAGTCGCAAAAGCCGTACTTATAATTTATCTTGCCTGGTACTTTGCAAAACATCCCAATACCGCTAATGACAATACCCAGCTTGTGGTGCCTTTAATGTTTACTTTTATAACGATAGGTCTTATTGTGGCGGGAAAGGATTTGGGCATACCTGCGCTTATGCTTCTTGTCGCTTTTGCAATGTTCTTTTTGGCGGGGCTTAAACTTTCTAAACTTATTTATATCGTTGCGGCTGTTACTCCTATTGTCGCGGTGGAAATTTACCGCCAGCCTTACAGATTAAAAAGGTTAACTTCTTTTCTCTCGCCCGAAGAAGCGGCAGGCTCCATAGGTTATCAGCTGGTGCATTCTTTTTACGCGATAGGTTCGGGCGGGTGGTTTGGCAAGGGATTGGGCGCGTCCGACTTAAAACTGGAATATTTACCCGCCGCGCATACAGATTTTATTTTTGCAATTATGTGCGAGGAAATAGGTATGATAGGCGTGTTCTTTATAATCGGCGCGTTTATTTGGCTTTTGGTGCGCGGACTGACGCTTGCCAGAACCGCAAAAGACCCGTTTAACGCTTATGTTATATCGGGCATTACGATTTGTTTTACATTGCAGGCATTCTTTAATATGAGCGTGGCTACGGGGTTATTCCCTACAAAAGGTTTACCGCTGCCCTTCTTTTCTTACGGAGGGTCTTCGGTAATAGTTACCTTGGCTATGATGGGTATTTTGATGAATGCCGCTGCAATAGAAAAAAAGAGTGACGACAGGAGATAATTGCCGGTATGGAAAACGTTTACATGATAGCTGCCGGCGGAACGGGGGGGCATTTTTACCCCGGTTTTGCTTTGGGTAAAAAACTGATTGAAAGAGGACATGACGTTGTTTTTATAGTTAAAAAAGGTACCGACTCCGCAAGAATTTTGCAGGAGGCCGATATTCCGTATCACGAGATTGATTTTGTCGCCATGCCGCGCGGCAAAAATATAAAGCAATGGGTGGATTTCGGCATAAAGCTTTTTGACAGTATGCTGGAAATCCGTGAATATATTAAAAGTTATAAGCCGCTTGCCTGCGTGGGCATGGGCGGGTATATTTCCTTCCCGCTGGTGTTTACCGCGCATTTTATGGGCATTAAAACCGCCGTGCATGATTCCAATGCAAGAATAGGGTTGGCTAACAGAGTCAGCGCTAAATTTGCCGATGTTTTTATGCTGGGCCTGCCTACCGTTGATAAAGTTTCAAAAACCGTTTTGGTCGGTACGCCCGTGCGGGAGGAATTCCGCTTAAAAGAATCTGTTGAAGAGCAGAACTATTGGCGCATTGCTACCGATTTTTCCATAAATACGCTTATAGTCGGCGGCAGCCAGGGCGCGAGATATTTAAATTATTCCGCCGCAAAGATGGTTATGGAACTGGTTGCAAAAACCCAGCGTATGCACTTTTTGCACATAACTGGCAGACGCGATTATGAGGAAATTAAAGCCTTTTACGGCAATACGCCGAATGTGGAAGTTATGCCTTATGCCGACGATATTTACGCCCTTATGAAAGCGGCGCAGATAATAATATCAAGGAGCGGGGCAAGTTCTCTGGCGGAAATTATTTCTCTTAAAAAACCTTCCGTTCTTGTGCCTTTCCCGCACGCCGCGGATAATCACCAGTACTATAACGCCAAGGTTTTGCAGGACAGAAACTGCGCTATGCTTATAGAGGAAAGTAATAAACTTCAGCAGGACCTTATGGAAGCGGTAAAAGTTCTGGTGGCCAATCCCGTTAATCTTAAAAATATGATAGGTAATTTTGACGACTCAAAATTGCCGGACCCGCTTGACGCCGCCGACGCGGCCGCCGATATTATGGAAAGACTGGCGCAGGGCCATAAAATATTTTAAGAATACTTTTTACAGGCGATAAAAAACCCCCGTTCTTGAAAGAGCGGGGGTTTTGCTTTTATATTAGAATTTATTTAAATACAGTGTTTAAAAGCTTAAGCGTTTCTATATCCTGAGGGTGCTTTGAGTTAAACGGTATAAGACGGCTGCCCTTTGCATTTTTTACTATTACATAATTGTTCTTTATGTTAAATACGGTTCTGTCCGTATTTTCAAAAATGCTGCGGCCGAACATACCTTTAGGCGCGGCGTAACCCGCAAGCGCTAAGACGGTGGGCGCAATATCCTGCTGAGAGGCGAAAGGATTGGAATAAGCTGTTTCCTTAGCGTATTTTTTGGAGATAAGGATAAGCGGCACCTCGTCAAAAGAAGGCTTGTAATCTTTAAATAAAGAGCCTGTATCTATATTTGCAAAGAACGGGTGGTCCGCAGTTAAGATGACCATTGTTTTATCGTCAAACACATTTTCTTTTGAAAGGTTTTCCAGGAACACGCCCAAATCATAATTGTAATGGGAAAAAGCGCGCGGCATATTAGGGCGGGTGTAAAGCTTTTTAACGCTTTTTGAAACATCATCGCCTTCCACGGGGGAATATTCCTGCCCCAGATAATCTATGCGGCCCGTAGGAACGTGGGAATCCACCGTTAAAAGATTTATAAATACTTTTTGGGACGGATTGGTTTTAAGCAAATCTTTTAAGTAGTCCGTGGTAAATTCAAATAATTTTCTGTCCGTAAGGCCCCACCAGGAAACATATTTTTTATATTCGGGCAGCGCGGCAAAGTGTTTTGCGCCGTAAATTTCTTCAAAGCCCGCTTCCTTAAACAAAACATTTTCCTGCATATATTCTTCGTTCGCACCTCTTATAAATACGGTTTTAAAACCTTTATCTTTAAGAATGCTTACAAAAGAAATGGGGAATTTATTTTTAAAAATAAGTTCCGCGTTGGGGTGGCCCGAAAATACTACGCTGAGTCCGTACAAGGTGGAAAGGGTAACGGGTTTTAAGGAAACGGAGGGAAAGCTTTTCATCAGCCCGTCGTAAATATAACTGGCGGAAGCGGGAATTGCGGGGTTAACCGTTTTTATAAATTTGTTGGAAAACGCTTCGGTTGTAATCAAAATAATTCTGTCGTAAGTGTTTTGGTTTACAAATTTAGTATCCGTAAAAAGGTTGTAGCGTTCAGCGGCGTTTTGTAAATCCTTGGGCAATTTTTCCAAAGAAGTATCATAGTAGGCATAAGGATATTTTTTAACATAACAGTCTTTAACTATGTTTATTGCCGTCGTGTCCATAAGGTCGTAGGCAAAAAATGCCGCGCTGCCGTTGATATATTTTAAGGGGGAGATAAAGCCCAAAGCAACCAATAATACCGCCGATACGGCTATTTTTTTTGCGCTTTGGTGGCGGCTGGAGCGATGCCAGCCTTTCTTTATGGCAAAGTAGGGCAGAATAAAAATTGCCGCAAAGTAAAGCAGCAGTCTTATATCAAGCAGAAAGCGATACTGCGCGCCGCCCAGCGTGGGCAGATACTTTGCGCCGAAGCGTTCCTTAAAGTAAACCAAAAGCACAATATCGGCCGTAACGGTTATGTAATAAAGGAACATAATAAGCGCGAAAACCCATCTCTTTTTAAACCCGAGCATATGAAAGAAACAGAAGATTATGGAGATAGTAAGAAACTCACAGATAAATTTATTAAGCGCGCCAAGTGTGGCCGTGGTAACCGTAAAGGCCTCCAGCTGATGCAAGCCTATAAAGTAAAACAGCAACCCCGGCAAAGAAAGCAATGCAAAGAGTAAAAAATCCTGCTTTAGAAGAGAAACATACTTTTTTATAAAGTTCATCATACCCCGCTCCATGCGTCTAAAAAAATGATAAAATAATTATACATTTTAGTTTAAAAAAAGTCTTAAGTTTAGAGGTAGTTATGGAAAACATAGAAATTAAGAGACACTCCTGCTCTCACATCCTTGCCGAGGCTGTACAACAGTTATTCCCCGGCACGAAACTCGGCATAGGCCCCGCGATAGAAAACGGTTTTTATTACGATTTTCTTTCCGACCACAAATTTACACCAGAAGACCTTAAGACTATAGAAACTAAAATGAAAGAAATTATTAAGGCTAAGCAGGAATTTGTATGCAAAAAAATATCCAAAGCCGAAGCGGTAAAACTTTTTGAAGAGAAAGGCGAAATTTTTAAAGCCGAACTTGCCGCGGAATTGGAAGACGATACAATTACTCTTTATACCAACGGCGACTTTACGGATTTATGCCGCGGGCCGCATATTGAACATACGGGCCTTATAAACAATTTTAAGCTTACCCATATTGCAGGCGCATATTGGCGCGGCGACGAACACCGCCCCCAAATGCAGCGTATCTACGGCCTTGCTTTTGAAACTAAGGACGAACTTAACGCCTATATCAAACAGCAGGAAGAAGCCGCAAAGCGCGACCACAGAAAACTTGGTACGGAACTTGACCTTTTCAGCATTACGGAAGACATCGGCCCGGGTTTGGTGCTTTGGCATTCCAAAGGCGGTATGTTAAGGAAAACTTTGGAAGACTGGATAAGGAACGAAAACCTTAAACGCGGTTATGACATTGTTTTTAGCCCTCATATTGCCAGACTGCACTTGTGGAAGAAATCGGGCCACGCCAATTTTTACAGCGAAAATATGTTCAGCCCCATAAAAGTGGACGAGCAGGAATATCAGTTAAAACCGATGAACTGCCCCTTCCATATCGGTATATATACGTCTAAGTTAAGAAGCTACCGCGATTTGCCTTTGCGCCTTTCCGAACTAGGTACCGTCTATCGCTACGAACGCAGCGGCGTTATGCACGGCTTATTGCGCGTACGCGGCTTTACGCAGGACGATGCCCACATTTTCTGCACGCCCGAACAGGTGAAGGAAGAAATACAGGATTGCTTCAACTTTGCATTACACGTTTTTAAAACTTTCGGTTTTGAAAAATATAATGTAGAACTTTCCACCTGGGACGAAACCAAGCCCGAAAATTACACGGGCAAGGCGGAAGACTGGCACGCCGCGCAGGAAGCTTTGGAAAGCGTGCTTAAAGCAAACAATGTTCCCTTTAAAACACACGCGGGGGAAGCTGCTTTCTACGGCCCGAAAATTGATATCAAACTTATTGACGCTATCGGCCGCCCGTGGCAGTTATCCACCATACAGTTTGACTTTAATCTGCCCGAAAGGTTTGACTTAACTTACGTCGCCGCCGATGGCAGAAAACGCCCCATAATGGTACACCGCGCTTTGCTTGGCTCTATTGAAAGATTTTTAGGTATTTTGATAGAACACTACGCGGGCTTGTTCCCCTTGTGGTTATCTCCCGTACAGGCCAAAGTTCTTACTCTTACCGACGACCAGCTGCCCTTTGCAAAAGAAATTGTGGCACAGCTTAAGGCGGCGGAAGTACGCGCGGAACTTGACGCTAATCCCGAAAAGCTTGGCGCAAAAATACGTCAGGCGCATATGGAAAAAGTACCTTATGCCATCATCATAGGCGCGAAAGAAGCGGAAACAAAAACCGTTACCTTACGCCTTAGAAGCGGCAAGAATATAGAAGGTATTAAGCCCGAGGAACTTGTGGAAAAACTTAAAGAAGAAGTTGCGACAAGAAGCCTTGTAAATCTTTATAACTAAAGTTTGAAAAGAAGAAAAATAAAACCCCCGTTCCTTAAAAGAGCGGGGGTTTTTACTTGTGTTGAAATTATTTCTAACAAACTTACGAAGGGAATTGTTTGACGATGGGAACCGCCTGCTTGGGTCTAAGCCCGTCTTGGTCGGGGGATATTTTCCTGCGGATAGAGTAGAACGAAACCGCCGCTATCGTTGCTATCGTGCCGACTATAAGCCACGGCCCCGCGGCATAGACGGGGCTTACATTTTCCATAAGTACGCCCGCCATAAAGATACCGGTTGATACGCCCGCCTGATTTGCCAAAATATAAAGCCCCAAAAAGCGGCCTTTTTTATTTTCGGGCGCTAAGTTAGCCGCAAGGGAGTGGCCTGCGGGCAGTACGCACATTTCGCCCAGCGCGCTTAATACAACGCCGCCCGCTATCGCCCAAAAACTTACCAAAAAACCTATAGAGCCAAAGCCTATAGCGTATAAAATGCAGCCTGCCGCCAGCGCGCTTGTAAGACGTATTTTGGAGATAATTTGCGCCGTGTGATACTGAAATAAAACCACCGCCAAGCCTTGTATGGAAAAGAATAAACCCACTTTGCCTTCAGCAAAACCAAGACGGTTAATGCAGTGCAGCGAAAGCCCCACTACTAACTGCGAGGTTACCATAGATATTAAAAATTCTGAGGCGCAAAACCACGCCAGTGTTTTATCTTTAAGTTCCAAAAGCATTTGCACGAAATCTGTTTTTCTGGCGTGGGTTTTGATGATTGTTTCTTTAATATTTTTATCAACATAAAACATTGATATTAAGAATGTAAGAGAGGTTAAAGCAAAGCCTAAGGCATAAGAAGAATGAGCCAAAAGGCCGCCCAGAGCGGGGCCTATCGTCCACCCGAGGTTTAAACCGATACGCATATAACTGAAAGCTTTTACGCGTTCTGCTGGTGTTGTATTATCGGCAATCCACGCATTGGACGCGGGGCGGAAGAACGCGCCAAAAAAGCTGCCCGCAAAGTGGAATGCTATGGACCAAAAATAATGCGCGTCAACAAACATTGATACGGCCATGGCAAGCATAGACGCGCTTCTTAAAAATAACGAAACCGTCATAACGCGCTTGCGGCCGAAAGTGTCGGAAACTTCCCCGCTTAAGGCGCTGGCTATTGCCGTGGTAAGCATGGCAAGCGCAAGCATTATGCCTATGGCGCTTGCGGGTACGCCTTTTTGTGTGCTTAAGTATATGGCAAAAAAGGGTACGGATAATCCGTAACCCATTGAAATGAGGCCGTTTGCAGCGGCTATAATTACTATGCCTTTTGTTTTTTCGGTCATAATAATATATTTTACCAATTTAAAAAAAGCCGCGCTTTCGCCCTTATTAAAAATAATACTTGTGTTTGTTGTTAAAAATAGATAAAATTTGCGGCTTTGCCAAAACTTTTGTATAATATCAAGGGGTAAATTGTATGGAGAAAGAAGCACAGGTAATAACTAATTATGATGATGTCCTGCGCCGCGTGAAAGAAGCCTGTCTGCGTTCTTCAAGAAGCCCCGAAGCCGTACGGATTTTAACAGTTACAAAATATGCCTTGGAGCAGGATATTTACACCCTGCTTAAACACAGGAACATAACCGCCGTGGGCGAGTCCCGCCTGCAAGACAGCGTAAAAAAATGGTCCTGCGGGAAACTTGCGGAGTTTAACCCCGCAAAATTTTTTATAGGGCATTTACAAACAAATAAAGCCGCAAAAGTAATTGAGAATTTTGATGTCATCTGTTCTTTAGACAGTCTGCATTTGGCCGACGCTTTAGAGGCGCAGGCGCAAAAACGCGGTAAAACGGTTAAGTGTTTGCTTCAGGTTAAACTTACCGATAAGGATACGCAGGGGGGGATTACCCTTCAGCAAGCGCAAAGCCTTATAGAGAGCGTAAGAAAAAACTACACGCATATAAACCTTGCGGGCATAATGGCGATAGCGCCGATAGCCGGCGAGAAAGAGGAGCTAAGACCTCTTTTTAAAAAGGTTAAAAATCTTTTTGACGTTAATTTTAAAGAGGGGGACATACTTTCCCTCGGTATGAGCGAAGATTTTGAAACAGCAGTAGAAGAAGGCAGCAATCTGCCCCGCATCGGCAGTGCTATTTTTAAGCAGATTTAGAAGGAGGAAGTAATGATAATTAAAGTACGCGTTATTTCAACGGCAGGGGACAATGAGGTTGTCAGCAGGATAGGCAGCGTGCTGCGTGTAAAAGTTAAAACTAAAAAATTAGACAGCGAAGCCAACGATATTCTTAAGTATTTTTTGGCGGACTTTTTTACCGTAGAACAAGATGGCATTAACATTATTAAGGGCAATAAAGGAAAAGAGAAGACCGTGGAAGTCCGCGGCAAAAGCGAAGAGGCCCTTAAAAAAGTAATGGACGCCATTCCTTAATTAAACCTTTAGTATTATAGAACCGCAGTTTTTTAAGACTGCGGTTTTTGTTTGGGAAGTTTCAGCTATTACGGAAATGGACCTTAAGTTTTAAAAGATGTTTTAAAGGCCGCGTTTTTTAATTAAGACGCGGCCTTTTTTTATTTTATAAATAAGCTTAAAACTAAATAACAATACTTTCGCAACACCTGTTTTTACGATGATAATGCAAAAACAAGAAATTTATGTTATAATAAATATGTTAGGTGCTGCTAACTTATTTCTGATTTATTTATAAATAAAAAAAATAAGTTGCGCGGCAATAACTTAAAGATTATTTTTTGTAAAAATAATCGCTAAAAATAAACAGGAGAATGTATGATTAAGAAACAGTTGTTAACCCTTACCTTTGCGGCCTTGGCTTTAAACGCAGCAGCCCAACCCCTTGCCGCCGGCAATAAAAATTTGCCCTCTTCCGCAGTCAGGAATTCATTTAATATCCAAAATGTTAACAAAGCAGACGCAAGCCGCTTTTTTTTGACCGATATGTTAGGGGAAGCTAACTTAAAGAATAAATTGCAAAACGCATATTATCTTTCCAAAAATAATGCCGCGGTAAGCCGCGCCTGCGATAATGTAACGTCGGAAAATATTGACAAAACGCTTATATCCAAAATTAAATCTTTTAATTTGCAGGAAGAATGCAAAAAGGTAAAACCCGATACTCCAATTGAAAAAATAGATTATTCCAAAATCCGTCCTCATGTACATAAAAGGAAGCTTCTTCGCGCAATCAGAAGCGAAATAAAAGCCTCTGACGAAATTGCCGCAAAAAAGGATATTCTTGCTCAAATTCATAACAACCTCCGTTCCATAGCAGGGCAGGCCGTCCTTTCAGGCAATACGGAGTATAAAAGAGATTTACT
>CAZBCE010000060.1:0-8918 GCA_964490555.1 uncultured Elusimicrobium sp.
CAGAGCCTATTATGTCCCCAAAGCTTGTACAAATATCCCCCGTACAACCAAGACCCGTGTATTCATAGCTGCTGGAAAAACTGAATTTTGTATTTCCTTTTTCGTAAGCGGCCGTCATACAACTGTGGACACTGTTAAGACTTAAAGTATAATCTTTAACCTTAAGCACCTGCCCTTCTATTACTTCTTTCGTCTCGTCCGATGTAAGTTGTCCTATGCCGTTGAAAGAAGTGTAATAAACACGGTCTTTTGCAAATTTTTGTAATTGCTTGTTGCGCACCATTTCAAGCAGATTGATTGCTTCTATAGCGCGTGATTTATTTACTACTTTAGTGTATAAAGGATAAGCTATTGCGGTTAATACAGAGATGATCATTACCACTACAAGAATTTCCGTAAGAGTAAATCCCCTTTTCCTTTTTTCTTTTATGCCAGACATAAATTCCCCTTTACCGCTTTAAAAAATGGCTACAAGATATAATAATAGTTTAGTATATATTTTTCAATAGCTTTTTCGTCAAAAAAACCCGTATCGCTTTTGATACGGGTTTTTTATCTTATCGTAATTATATTTATTCAAGAACTATTTTGTAGTCTTCCCACGCCAGTTGAGGGTCCGACTGGACCTTTAAACTGCGGTGGATATTCTGTTCTATCACAGACTGCTTTTGCCTTATATAGTCGGCAAGCAGAGGATGAAGAACAACGCGCAGATTACCGCCGGGGCGGCCCTGGGTAAGGTCGTAAATTTCGCGCTGTACTTTAATACGCATACTTTCGGAAGATAAAACCCTGCCGCTTCCGTGGCATTGCGGGCATTCCTCCGTTATAAGGCTGCCCGTGCTTTCTTTTTTGCGCTCGCGCGTCATTTCCACCAGACCGAGGCGCGTGATAGGCAGTATTCTTATTTTTGCTCTGTCGCGCTTTACGGCGTCATTTAAGGCGTCAACCACTTTATGGCGGTTGGAGGCCTTTTTCATATCAATAAAGTCTATGACGATAATGCCGCCTATGTTTCTGAGGCGGAGCTGATGAGCAACGGCGTAAGCCGCTTCTATATTGGTTTGCGTTACGGTTTCTTCCTGCGACTTATTGCCCGTAAATTTGCCCGTGTTAACATCTATCGCGCAGAGGGATTCGGCTTCCTGTATAATAATACTTCCGCCGTTTTCCAAAGGCAGTTTGATGCGGCGCATCTTTTCTATTTCCGCGTCTATGTTAAAGGCTTCAAAGATAGGCGTTTTTGCGGTGTAGAGTTTAATTCTGTCCTTAAGTTCGGGCGATATTTTGCTGACAAAATCCAAAACCTTTTCGTAATCTCTCTTGTTGTCAAGCATATAAACTTTTACATTTTCGGAAAGGATATCGCGCGATACCTGCAAAACTCCGTCCATATCTTCGTGTAAGATAGAGGGGGCGGGGGCTTTTTCAAACTTGGTTATGATGGTTTTCCATTGGCGGTAAAGATATTTAACTTCTTTTTCCAATTCGTCTTCCGTAGCGTCTTCGGCTTCCGTGCGGACGATACAACCCATACCTTCCAAATATTTTTCCGCAAGTTTTTCCACCATAGCGTTAAGCTTTTCGCGCTTTGCGTCGTCTTCTATATTTTTAGACACTCCGACAAAACGCTGGTTAGGCGTTAAAACCAAATATCTGCCGGGCAGGGTAACGTCCATAGTTACCTTCATACCCTTTGTGCCGATGGCGTCTTTTACCACCTGCACCATAATTTCCTGCCCTTTATATAAAATTTTATCTATGGGGCGTTTGTCGCCTTCTATAACGTCGGAGATATACAGATACGCGTTCTTTTCGTAACCGATGTTAAGAAACGCGCTTGATATACCCGGCAGAACATTTTCCACCACAGCTTTATATATGTTGCCGACTATGTTTAAAGCGCCGCGGCGCTCCCACACAAGTTCGGCAAGGACGCCGTCTTCCAAGATGGCGATTCTGGTTTCTTCAAAAGAAGTGTTAACCAGTACTTCTATTTTAGGATCGTCTGAAATTCTCTTCATTATTACCTTTTCTCCTGCTAAACAGCATTAAGGTTTCCCCCGCTGCCTTGCCAAAGCAGCGCGCTGCGTTGTATACAAAACTTATGCTCATCTACTTCAAGGTCGGGCAACGCCGTTAAAATCTGCCGCAGGCCAAGACTTCTTTGCGCATTAAGTTTTACCACAAGCTCAAGCTTGTCATCGCCTATCTTTTTTATGGAATGGATAAGCGGTTTAATATCTATAACTTCCCTTATGCCGTTTTCGTGAACAAAATCCAGTTCTAAAGAAGCGGACTTTAATATCTTTTCCGTATCGGCTTTTACGCCTGTTAACGTGTACAGCGCATATTGCGCCAACGCTTCAACCGAACAAATGGAATAAGGAACTTCGTTAACGTCAATTATTTTAAAACCGCCGCTTAGAAAAGCGGAAAGTTTTATATTTATTTCCTGTGTTGGTGTTTCTTTAAGCAGGCAGATATCCGCGTATTCGCAGATACTGCTTTCCCCCGCGCCCGCACTCGGCCCTAAGGCCAGTCGCGGTCCTGTTTTGCTTTTTGCGTATTCAAGGCCGCTTTCTAAAAGGCCTGTTCTGAGCATACGCCTAAGCTCGTGATGCGCGGCGGAGTTACCGCTTTTACTTAATTTAATTCTGTACTTAAAAATTTGCTCTGTTTTAATCATATCATTTTTATATTATTGATAATCTGCGTCTGTAAACGGATTCCACTATCCCGAATGCCCACATACTTGCCACCAAATTGGACCCGCCGTAAGAAATAAGCGGCAAAGGTATGCCAGCAACAGGCACTATGCCTATAAGCATACCGAAGTTTACCATCATATAAGTTAAAAATATACCGAATATGCCGCAACACACCAAATATCCGTATCTGTCGCTTGCAAGCGTGGCGATAAGCGCGGTGCGCCATAAGATTAAAATATATAAACCAAGCACGGTAAGCATACCCATAAGGCCTGTTTCTTCGCCCAAGACGGCAAGGACGAAGTCTGTATGTCTTTCGGGCACAAAACCTAATCTGGACTGCGTGCCCGAGAAAAACCCTTTACCCGCTATACCGCCCGAGCCCATTGCTATTTGCGCCTGAAGCACATTATAGCCCGCGCCCTTAGGGTCAGATTTAGGGGCTAGGAAGGCTTCCACCCTTTTCCTTTGGTAATTTTTCATATGCTTATCTACAAACAAACCTGAAAAGAAACCGCCCAATACCGCAAAGCCCATAATAAACAACAGGAAAGCGGGGATATATATTCTTACGCGTTTTAATACCAATACCGCGCCCCACGTTAAAGCCGGTATTGCCGCGCAAAAGCCCGCGATATAAACCCAGTTGTGGGAAAGCTGCCCCAAAACATAAAACAAAAGACTGCTGTCGGCCAAATCGGGGTTAAGCGCAAGAAAAGTCCACGTTATGGCAAAAAAGCCAGCAGACAACGCGAAGGCAAAAAGCAGAACAAAATAGAAAATATTAATGCCCGCGGCAAAAAGTAAAACCAATAAAGCGGGCGCCGTTACCACTATTGAAGAAAAATCGGGCTGCAACATAATAAGGCCGAAGATAGGCACAATAAGCGCGCCAAAGCCGATTAAAGTTCTTAAATCTTTTACCGTCTGCTGGCGGCGGGAGAGAAAAGCCGAGGCCACAAGTATGGTTGCTATGCGGCAGATTTCCGCAGGCTGCAAAGATATTATGCCCAAATTAAACCAGGAGTTAGACCCGCGCTGCACAACGCCGAACAAAAGCACCGCGCCCAAAAGACCGAGTATCATAATATAAATAGCTTTGTACTGCTCGTTATAAATCTGGTAATTAAACATCCAGCCGAATAAAAACGCAGCGGCAGCCATAGGCAAAGCTATAAGATGTCTTTTTACAACATCAGGCCCGAAGGAAAGACCGCTTACGGCCGAGATAATAATAACAAGGCCGAACAAGGCCAAAGCGCAAATTGCGCCAAGCATAAGCAAATCTATATTGCGTCTTTTTATGGACTGTTCGGAAGAATAAATTTTAATCGCCATAAACTACTTCCTCTTGTGTGTGATTGTGCTCCGTATCCTCACCCTCTGGCGCGGCTTGCGGCTGAACTGTTTGAGCGGCAGACGCCGTTGTATCCGCTGCGCTTTGCGTTGCGGCAATCGGCGCGGGCGGTAGTGCGTCCTCTATATTGTAATAAGCTTTAATAATTTTTTTTGCTATCGGGGCTGCGGCTGCCGCGCCGCCTTTACCAAACTCCACAAATACGGCAAGCGCGAAATCAGGCTCCTGCCCTTCCTTGGCGGTAAAAGCCATAAACCAGCCGTGGTCATCGCCATGAGGATTTTGCGCCGTGCCTGTTTTGCCGTAAACTTCTATACCTTTTACCTGCGCTGAGCGGCCTGTGGCGGTATCAACAACGCCTTTAAGCGCCTGATGCATTAAATCAAATACCCCGGGTTTTAATTTTATTTCCGAGATTAAATCCGGATTGGCTTTAAAAATTTCTTTACCGTTATCTCTTACCATACGCTCTATGTAAAAAGGACGCCATATCTTGCCTTTGTTGGCAAGCGTGGAGGCGAACACAGCCATTTGTATCGGCGTTATTAAAAGTTCACCCTGCCCGATTGAAAGGTTTAAGGTATCGCCGCCGAACCAGTAGGTTTTATTTCTGGCTCTTTTTGTTGGGCCGTATATATTGCCCGACTTTTCCCCCTGTAAATCTATACCCGTCTGACGTCCGAAACGGAACAAACGCTCAATTCTTTCTATATGCGACGCGCCTACTTTAAGGCCCAGCATATAAAAATAAACGTCGCAGGAGTTAGCCATACCCGTCATAAAATTTACTATGCCGTGTTTATGCCAGCATTTAAATTCCCTGCCATTCATATAAATTTTACCCTTGCAATCAACTTCGTCATTGATATTAAGGCGGCCTGTTTCCGCCGCCGCGATAGCCGTGATAACTTTAAAGGTGGAGGCGGGCGGGTACATACCTTTTATGGCAAGGTTATATTCCGGAATTTTAATTTTTTCTTCGCCTGTATCCTGGTCGCTGTACGGCACAAAAATATTGGGGTCAAAGTCGGGGGCGGAAACCATTGCCAATACCGCGCCCGTCTGAGGATTTAAAGCCACTACCGCGCCGCGGCCCGTTATGGAACTTTTTATTCCTTCTTCCGCCGCCTTCTGTACTTTGTAATTAAGCGTGGTATAAATATCCGCGCCTGCGCGCCATTTATTGTCGCGTATTTTCTGCTTTACGCGGCCGACATAGTCCACTTCCAGCAACAAACCGCCGTCGCGGCCTTTAAGCTCACGCTCGTAATGCTGTTCTATGCCGCTTTTGCCGATGCGGGAGTTAAGACGGTAATCAAGTTCCGTATTCCTGTTTTTCCAAGAGGAATTATCCATATTGCCCATATAGCCTAACAGGTGGGCGGCAAAAGCATTATTGGGATAAAAACGTTTTGTTTCCTCAAGCAAATATAAGCCCGAGTAATAAACCTGCAACTCCGCCAGAGAGAATATTTTTTGCGGGGATATATTTTGCGCCAGCGGCGTGGCCTTGCCCGTTTTTACCGCGCGGTTAAGTATGGTTAACATATCTTCTTTTGGAAGGGAAAGGTATTTGGCGACGTCCGCGCTTAAAGTGGCAAGGTATTCTTCCGTAGGTTTTTCCGCCGCGGGGAGATAATATAAGCTGAACGCGGGAGCGTTCCCCGCAAGCACCGCGCCGTCGGAAGTTAAAATTCTGCCGCGTGGAGCGGTTTGGAATAAAGTCTGCGTGCGGTTTTTCTCCGCCGCCTGTGTATATTTTTGGTGGGAAATAACTTGTATATCAATAAGCCGCACTGCAATTACCGCCCCTGCAAGGTACAGGAGCAAAAGCAGCCAGTTAAGACGGGAGGAATCAAAAAATTGCTTTGTTTTCATTATCCCCACGCAAAGGTTTAAAGGATAAATATCTGACGGTTAAAAAATAAAGCGGCGGCATTAAAAGCCCTGTTACAGCCGAACCTAAAATTAAACTCTTAAACCCCTGCCAGATAAAATGCTCGGTAAAGATACTGCCTAAAATGCCGTATAAAATTACGCAGAGCACGTTTAAAACAGACGCGACAACCACCTGCGGGCCGATGTCTTTAAAGTCAATCTTATCGTGTATCATGTAAAAAATAAACATAATAAGAGTTAAGACTAAAGCATATCCGCCAAAAAGCGTGCTGCCGAAAAAATCCAAAAACAAACCGCTGATAAAAGCAAAAGTATAACCGCCGCTTTCGTTTAACATTCCCGCCATAATAAGACAGAAGGCAGGCATTACGCCAACGCTTATACCGACGGAGGAAAAAATTAAGATACACGTCCAATGAATAATTGTGGCGACTAAAAATATAAAAAGAATATTTAAAAATTTAAGCATTATTTTTTACCGCCTTTGGTTTTGGGCGTTTCGTACACAGCCCTCATTATCAAAATTTCTTTAACCTTGGCGGGGTCCACCGCAAGCTTAAGGGAAGGTTTTAAAAATGTTAAGGAAGGGTCATTTTGCGCGTCTTCAACCCCGCTGAGCGAGCCGATTAAAATACCGTCGGGGAATAATGCGCTTGAAGCGGAAGTATAAACCTTTTCCCCTTCCTGCAAAGGAGTGGACAGCGGAATATATTTTATATCAACGCCGCCCCTGCCGTTGCCGCCCGCAAGGCCTTCTATCCCGCTGACGGAAAGGAAAGCCGTGGCGGAAAAATCTTCGTCCGAAGTTAAAAGAATTTTTGAGGTTTTCTGGGACACTTCTATAACTTTTCCGATAAGCCCTATTTCTCCGTTTTCTATCGCTACGACGGGAGAGCGGAGTTCTATGCCGTTTTCGCTGCCTTTATCGGCAATAATTGTGCCGCGTTTGGAAGGTTCCCTGTACATAACTTTTGCCCAAGTACCTTTCCATTTATTTTGTTTATAGACCTCAAACGCGCTTGTAAGCCTTTGGTTTTCCCTAAGTAAAATATCTGTCTGCGCGTTCTTAATTTTTAAATCTTTAATTTCTTCCTTAAGCGCGGCATTATCTTCCGCAACGGTTAAAAGCGCGGCGGCGGAAGAACTTACCCCGTCTAAATATTGCGTAACCGCGTGCGCTGCGCGGATTTGCGGGATAAAAATATAAGAAAGTACAGCCCTTGTGGAATTAACGGGCATTTGAAGCGGCAGAAGTATTACAAACAGGGAAAGCACAATAAATACCGCAGGCAGTATTTTGCTGTAGCCCAATGCCGTTTGCTTTTGTTTGTTCCTTTTCTTTTCCATTTTGCTCTTTTGCGCGTGCGCGCGGGATAATATTAAAAATCTGTTTTTCGCGCGCGTACGGCGCGCGGGCCTTTTTTATTTTATACCAAATACTGAGAATAAAAAATAAGAAAGCGGGTACTTCCTCGTAAGAAGATACCCGCTTTAGTAGTGTTCGTTTTAAAAATTACAAGAACTTCTTAAATTTACCTTCTGCAAGAAATTCCAGATATTTGCCCGTGCCCAAAGCTACGCAGCTTAATGGGTCTGCCGCGCGGTGGACAGGTATATCGGTTTCCTTTTTAATAAGTTCCGTCATGCCGCGCAGTAAAGAGCCGCCGCCTGCCACAACCAAACCTCTGTCTACAAGGTCGGCCGCGAGTTCGGGCGGTGTTTCTTCCAGCGTGCTTTTGACAAGTTCAACAATAGCGCGTACAGGCTCTAAAAGCGCTTGTCTGATTTCTTCGGAAGTAACTGTCATCGTGCGTGGTAAACCCTGCGTCTGGTCGCGCCCTTTGACTTCCATTGTTTTTTCTTCTTCCAAAGGATAGACTGAGCCTATGTTTATTTTTACGTCTTCGGCTGTTGTTTCCCCTATTATAAGGTTGTATTTCTTTCTGAAATACTGAATGATGCAATCGGTAATTTCGTCGCCTGCAATATCTATGGACTTGGCCACAACCATACCGCCAAGTGATATTACAGCCACTTCCGTCGTGCCGCCGCCGATATCAACAATCATGCTTGCGTGCGGTTCGGTAATGGGCAAATCAGCCCCCATTGCGGACGCCATAGGTTCTTCTATAAGATAAACCTCTCTGGCTCCCGCCTGTTTGGCTGCGTCTTCTACTGCGCGGCGCTCCACCCCCGTAATGTCGGAAGGTATTCCGATTACGATTCTGGGACGGAGAAGGCTCTTTCTGGTATGTACGCTGCGGATGAAGTAACGTATCATTTCCTGAGTTACTTCAAAATCTGCTATAACACCGTTCTTCATCGGGCGTACTGCTACTATATTTGCGGGTGTTCTGCCCAGCATTTGCTTGGCTTTGCTTCCTACGGCTTTAACTTCGCCTGTGTCCCTATCCAAAGCGACGACGGACGGCTCTCTGAGTACGATGCCTTTGTCTTTAACATATATAAGACAGTTGGCCGTACCCAGATCCATGCCCATATCGTTGGATAAAAGACCGCCTAAATAGTCTAATACCATTTAATCCACCAATTTAATTATAGCTACTTCCGCGTTATCGCCTTTTCTTATTCCGGCTCTGTAAATGCGGGTATAGCCGCCATCTCTCTTGGCGTATCTTTCCGCTAAAACTTCAATGAGTTTTTTATAAGCCGTCTTGTCGCTTACCGCGTTTTTAAGGGCCAAATTATCACCTGCTTTCGCAAGCGTGATAAGGCCTTCAACTTCGCGTCTTACTTCTTTGGCTTTGGGTAATGTGGTTTTTACTTGTTCGTGCAAAACTATGCTGATAGCCATATTGCCAAGCATCGCTTTTCTGTGGGCGGTAGTTTTACCGAGTTTACGATATCCCGTATTCTTAATCATAACTAAAGGTTACTCCTTATAATTTCATGCCGAGCTCTAATTTCATATCGGCTAACTTTGCTTTAAC
>CAZBCE010000061.1:0-8776 GCA_964490555.1 uncultured Elusimicrobium sp.
TTCCATGCTTTTTCTTGTAAGCATTATAGTCCAAAGGTTTTCTATCGTCTTAAGTATGGGTATAATGGAAGAAGCCGTAGCAATGGCAACCTTGCTTGCGCCCGCAAAAAGGCCCAAATCATTTTTGGCTTCAAGCGCGGTAAGATAGGCGTATTCCAAAGGCACATACATTATTACAAAATCGGGCGTTTTGCCTTTAATATCTTTAAGTTCCTGATATTTCTTTGCGGCAAGTTCTTTTATATGCGCCTCAACGGAAGCTATATGCGCTTTAAGATATTCTTTTTTCTTGGCTTCGTCCGTTTCGTTTACAAATTGGTTATAAGCGGTAAGAGACATTTTGCTGTCCACCAGCACATATCTGCCGTCGGGCAGGTTAATGGTAAAGTCGGGCATACTTGCGCGGCCCTCGCCGTTTTTCATATACTCCTGCTTTTCGTAATGCTGGCCCTCTTTAAGGCCGCAGTTTTGCAAAATATCTTCCAGCAACATTTCCCCAAGATTACCCTGCACTTTATTATGGCGCAAAGCTTTGGTTAGGGAAGAGGCTTCCTGCTGCAAATTTTCGTTAAGGCTCTGCATCTGCGCCAGTTTATCTTGTAATTTGCCAAGGTTATCGTTGATGGGCGTTAAAATTTCTTTATTCGCGCCTTTAAGTTCTTCCGTTTTTTGTTTAAGCAAACTGTCCGCCATATTCTTAAACTGCTCTTTTGCGGCATTTTGGAGCGCGTTAAACGCCTCCTGCTGCTGGGCTTTCATAAGTTCTATATTTTTAACGTCGGATTGCAGGGCAGCCTCACGCTGTTTAATGCGGGTAAGTTCGTTATTGAGCGCGGTAAGTTCTTCTTCTTTCTTTTTGATTTCCTGCTCGGCGCGCGCGGCAAGTTCGGCCTTGTTTTTTAAATCGGTTTCAAGCGAAGCGTTTTGCACATTGGCTTTTGCGGAAGCTTCCGCGAGAAGTTTATTTTCCGTCTGCAAAACGACGGCGGATTTTTTAGCCGTAAAAAACAATATAGCAAACACGGCAGCCGCGGCAAAAGAGATAAGGGCGAATATGGTCATAAAAACTCCGATAAAGATAAAATTGGTTGAACTTTCTTAATACTTTATCAAATATGGGAATGTTTATCAAAGAAAGTTCTCCGACGGGTCTATCCGTGCAAAAAGTCCTCAACCTTCCCCCGCCCGCAGCCGTAGCGCCCTCTAAAAGTGTTGGATTAATTCTTAATCCTGCTAAATTTACATTTATTAAAATAATAAAAATGATGAATAAGAAAGCACAGAAAATATTTTTGCGCTGTTCCAAAAGAGCCATACTTCCATTTGAGTTATTTATTATAATCTAAGTGGAAGCAATAGCCCGTTAAGAATTATTTCCACAGCCGTCAGGTTTCTCCAATCACAACTGCAAATTTAAAGGAGAAACTATTATTTGTCAGACGCTTATCCAATATATTTAATTTCGTATGATTTAATCCGTAATTGTCCAGAAGATGCAATAAGGAGAGTAAAAAATGAACCGTATGCACCCTGCCGCCGCGCGCGGATTTACGCTTATAGAATTATTGGTAGTAGTATTAATCGTCGGGATACTGGCCGCTATCGCCCTGCCGCAATACTTCTACATGGTAAAAGCCACTCGCGCAAAAAGTAAAATTACAGCTTTACGCCCCGTTTTGGATGCCCAAAAAACCTTTTGGCTTGCTAATGGCGCGTCAACTCAGGACATAACATTATTGGATGTAAGTATTCCATATAATAGTTTTACTGATGTAAATGCCAACCAAAGAGAGTACTTTACCGACTGGGGCTCTTTCATTTTAGGGAAAGGAGCAACCGAAGGCGGCATTGGAGTAGGCGTAAGCATAAAAATTGGGGATTTAAATATGCGTATATATAACCCCGCCTGGTATTATGCAAGTGCCGATAAAGCCTTTTATGGCATTTGCAACAGCACGACAGAAGAGGGAGAGAAAATTTGTTCCAAAATGGGGCCTTTAGGATATACCAGCGGCGGCGTAAATGTATACGCCATAGATTTTTAAATAAGCTTAGACATATATTTATCCTTAGAATAACAAATTCCCGCAATAAAAAATCCCCCGCCTAACTACTGACGGGGGATAAACGAAAGGATATTGTTACTTTGTTTCTTCCTGCTCTTCTTCAGCCGCAGCCTCTGCCTTTTCAGCTTCGGATTCCGCTAAAGAATCCTGCAAGAGTTGACCTAAAGTCGGGCGGGGCGCCTGCTTTAAATACTGAGCAACAACTTTTCTGTTCTGCACCTGGTCAAATCTCTTAACAGAGAGGTTAACCGTAAAGCTGGCAGAGTCCACGCCGATAACAACGGCCTGTACCGCATCGCCTTCTTTTGGTGCAAAGTCTGTGCTGTATTCAAAAGCGGAAATAAAACCTTTGGTCTTATTTTTGCCCAATTCAACTTCCGTACCTTCGGGGGTTACTTTGGTTATAACACCCTTTACGCTGGTCATATAACCATAGCGTTTCTTAAGAAGGTCGGCAGGGTTTAAGAACAACTGCTTTACGCCGAATACCATTGTATTTTTTTCTTTGTCAATGCTTAAAAGTTTGGCTTTAATTCTTTGTCCGCGGCGATAGTTGGCAAGAATTGTTTGAGGGTCTTTCCAAGCAATATTGTCTAAGCTTACAATGCCCTCAATGCCGTGGAATCTTAAGTACAGGCAGTCTTTGCCTACTTTAGATACGACGACGCGCAAAATTTCGCCTTCTTTAATTTCGCCTAAAACTTTATCTCTTCTTACGCCTTCATCTTCTTCCAAAACCTGCTTTCTGGAGACGATAAGTTTCTGTTTTTCTTTTGAAAATTCCGCTATAACGGCTTTAATTTTTGCTTCCTTGGGGAGGTAATGTTTGTATGCGGGGTGGAGTTCGGAGAGGGAAAGAGGCATAAATCCCGCCACGCCGTTAACTTCTACTTTATATCCGCCTTTAACGCATTCGGTTATTATACCTTTTACTCTTTCTTTGTTTTCAAATGCGGTTTTGCAAATATCCCAACCTAAAGTTTCTAAAGCTTTTTTATGTGAAAGCACACAATGCCTTTCGTCAGAGCCTTTGCGAAGCAATACTGCGCTTACCTGGCTGCCGACGGCGGGCAAAGGTCTGCCATCAAAATCTGATAAAGGTATAAGCCCTTCTTTTTTATCCCCTGTATCTACAAGGACATTATCCTGTGTAATTTGAACGACGCTTACATTCACTATTTCCCTTTTGTTAAGCTTGCTGTGCATTTCCTCCTGCTGCGCAAATAACTGGTCCATCGTCATATTTTCCTGTGCGGACTCGGTATTTGTAATTTCCTTTTTTTCTTCTTGTGAGTTAGTCATATAGCTCGTTTTACACTCTACGTACCTGCGTACATAAAATGTGTATCCTCCGTTTTTTTAGTCAAGTTTATTTATTTCGTCCATTACTTTATCTGCAAATTCCTGAAACTGCTCTTTAACGTCGCGGGTGTCGTCCTTCTGCACCATAAAAGGCTTGCCGAAAGTAACCCCCACCGTTCTGGTAAAGGGCAGGTTAAAAGTGTTTTTAACCTTTAAAGGCAACACGGGCGCGCCGCTGTGGTATACCATAAAACCTATACCGGGTTTGGCTCTGCTCGGCAAACCGTTTTTAGAGCGCGTCCCCTCGGGAAAGATAAACAGGCTGCCGCCGTTTTTTACCACTTTCAACGCGGCTTTAAGCGCAGCCAAATCGCCGCCGGGGCGCTTTCTGTCTACGGGTATAAAATCAAATTTTTTAAATAACAAGTTGAGAACGGGAACAGACATCAGTTCCTTTTTTATAAAGTAGACGTTTTTCCTTCTTAACTCCGCGTAACCGCCCGCTAAAGGAGGGTCAAAGTTTGAAAGGTGATTGCACGCCAGTATAAGTCCGCCTTGCTGCGGTATATTTTCCAACCCTTTAACTTCCACTTTATAAAAGAGCTTGAAGAAAGCCCTGAAACTAAATGTTATCAAATTAAGAAGCATATTTGGACGAAATCTCCATAACTTTATCAATTACCTGCTGTAAAGTAAACGCCGATGTATCAATAATCACGGCGTCCTCAGCGGGTTTTAGCGGGGCGCAGGCGCGGTTTTTATCACGCTCGTCGCGGGTTATAATGCCCTCTAAAATAGCGTTATAATCGGCCTCCTGCCCCTTTGTTTTTAACTGCTCAAAACGTCTTTTGGCGCGCTCCTGCGCGGAAGCGTCCAAATATATTTTAACCTGCGCGTGCGGCGCAATTACGGTGCCGATATCGCGGCCTTCCATAACTATATTGCCTTCAAGCGCCATCTCTTTCTGTTTTTGGGTTACCACGGCGCGCGCGGGCCCGTTGGCGGAAGTTTTACTGGCGGCGCGGCCCACGTCTTCCCTGTGCAACTCTTCACCCAGATAGACGCCGTCTACAAAAACTTTAAGGCTGCTGTCGGGGCGGCGCTCAAAACTCCATTTAATGCTTTGGGCGGCTTCAAGCACTTTTTGCGCGTCTTCGGGGTCAATGCCAGCTGTAAGAACTTTCCACCCCAAACATCTGTACATTTCGCCCGTGCTTAAAAAACTTAAACCGTATTTTAAAGCAACCGCTTTGCCTACGGATGATTTGCCTACGCCCGCGGGTCCGTCAATGGCTATAACAAGTTTCTCTCGGCTCATTGTCTTTCCGCCTGCATATCAAAGCCCTTAAGCGCAAGCATAATTGCGTCGGGGTTTGTGGAATAATCCAAAATATCTTCCAGTCTGCATTTGCCTTCTTTGTAAAGGGAAACCAATGCCTGGTCAAATGTGCGCATCCCGTAGTAATCGCCGTTCTGTATGGCTTTATGTATGTCGCTGGTTTTATTGTCAATAATGTGCTTTTTAATCTGCGCGGTGGGCAACATTATTTCTATGGCGGGGACAAGGCCGCCACCGACGCGCGGCAGTAAACGCTGGCAAACTACGCCGCGTAAAAGGTCCGCAAGCTGAAAGCGCACCTGCCCCTGCTGCTCGGGCGGGAAGGATTCAACAATTCTTGTAATTGTCTGTACGGAGTCAACCGTGTGCAGCGTGGTAAGCACCAACTGCCCCATTTCCGCCGCGGCTATGGAGGCGCGGATAACTTCGGTATCTCTCATTTCGCCCAACATTATGACGTTGGGGTCCTGCCTCATAGCGTATCTTAAGGCGGAGGAATAAGATAAAGTATCCGTACCCAAAGCCAGCTGGCTTACTATGGATTTTTGGTCGGTATGAACAAATTCTATAGGGTCTTCCACCGTCAGAATATGGCCCGGTCTTGATTTATTAATATGGTCAATCATCGCGGCAAGCGTGGATGATTTACCAGAACCCGTCATACCAGTAACAAGCACAATTCCGCGGTGGTTATCGGCAATTTTTCTTAAAGTTTCGCTGGGTAAATTAAGCTGTTCAAATGTAGGAATTTTAAGCGGGATATGTCTGATAGCCATACAGATTTTGCCAGACTGTCTGAAAATGTTGAACCTGAAACGACCGTATTCCTTAGCGTCCAAAGAAAAGTCCACGCTGAGGTTTTGTTCCAAAAGCTTTTTTTCGCGCTCGCCCATAACAGCGGCGGCAATCTTTTTTACGTCGTCATTTGTTAAAAAGCAGTCGTCAATAGCGCGGATTTTGGTATTGATACGCACAAAAGCGTTTGAGTTTCCCCTTATATGCAAACCGCTGGCTTTGTTATCCACAACGGTTTTAAGAAGGGTGGTAAGACCTATCGCCTTGTGGGTAGCCCCGCCGACGCTTGATGTGTTTTCGGTTTCATTTTCTTTTGCCATATTATTTACCCTCTTTTTTACGGCGTATAAACGCCGGGATAAGCATAAAGTCCGCCTGTGCGTCAGCTTCGCTCTGCGCCATTGCTCTGGGGCCGCGCGCAGGGCCGCCCTGCAATATTGAACAATCTCCGCCCAGCACGGCAGGGCGTGCGCCCGTGGCCGCGTAAGCGTATTTATCTTTATTTAAAGTGGGCGTGGTTCTAAGTGCGGTTAAACCGGGTATGCCGTCTTTGGAAAAGCCCGTTGCTATAACCGTAACTTTTAAGGTGCCCGCTTCCATTTCGTGGTCGTACATATGCCCGAACATAACTATAGAATCATTGCTTGCGTACTGGCGGATAATATTCATTACCTCGCCTTGTTCCAAAAGGGTAATTTCGTCGGACGCGGTAAAGAAAACAATAAAACCTTTAGCGCCTGTTATATCGGCGTTTTCCAAAAGAGGAGAAGCTAAAGCGTCTTTAATAGCCGTAAGATGTCTTTTGTTGCCGTTTGCCTGCCCGATGCCGATAAGAGAGCGGCCCGAACTGAGCATAATTTTTTTAAGGTCGTTGTAGTCTATGTTCATTTCGCCCGGTTTAAGGATAACTTCCGATATGCCTTTTACCGCCTGAAGCAAAACTTCATCAACCATTTTAAAAGCTTTTTTTGTTGTGGTTTTGGCGTCAATATTTTCAAAAAGTCTTTCGTTGGGGACTATAATCATAGAGTCCACATACTTCTGCATTTCTTTTATGCCTTTGTCGGCTTGGTCGGCGCGGACATAGCCTTCAAAGTTAAACGGACGGGTTACAACGCCGATAACTAAAATATTTTCCCCGTAAGTTTCTTTTGCCACGCGGGCAAGTTCGGGCGCGACGCCCGTGCCCGTTCCGCCGCCCATACCCGCCGTTATAAAAAGTAGGTCGGTATCGGCAACTATAAGGCGTAAATGTTCCAAAGATTCTATGGCGGATTTTTTACCACGTTCAGGGTCCCCGCCGACGCCAAGGCCCTTTGTTGTCTTCTCCCCAACCTGCACAAGGTAAGGGGCTTTGTTACGTCTTAAATCCTGCGCGTCCGTGTTTACGGCGATAAAGTCAACATCTTCCACGCCCGCTTCCATCATGTGGTTTATGGCGTTGCCGCCGCCGCCGCCGACGCCGACGCATTTTATTTTGGCTTTCTTGCCTTCAAACTGTTCCGCCTGAGAAAATAAAGAATCAAAATTGTCGCTCATAGTTAACCGCCAAAAATTTCAGAATTTTTTAATTTGTTAAATAATTTAAGTATGGGAGATTTTGACGCCGTATCAGATTTTTCCCCCGCGCCCAAAACATCTCTTCTGGCGGCGTACGCCGTCAAAGATAAAGCCGTGCTGAAGGAAGGGTCAAAGAATTCTTCGTCGGCGTTTATAATATCGCGCTGAACATTGCCGCGGCGTACTTCCTTAAGGCCGAGGCTTTGGCAGCATTGCTCCGTAATACCGGGCATTAAAGAACCGCCGCCCGTCAATATACCTACAACAGCTAAATCGGCAAAGCCGCTTTTGTCCACGCAAATTTTTACCTGCTCAAATAAATCCTGCACGCGGGGCTGGATAATATCCAACAGAAAACTTTTCTTTACATTATGTACGGATTTACCGTCAAGCGACGGCACGGGGATTTCCCCCTCGTCGTCAAGGAAAGACGGAAATGTAATACCGTATTTTTCTTTTATCTCTTTAGCGTTGGCCTTGGGCGTGTGCAGAGCGTAAGCAATATCTCTTGTAATTAAATCGCAGCCGTAAGGCAAATCTTTGGAATATCTTAAAGCGCCTTCAACATAAATACCGATAGAGATTGTTTCCCCGCCTAAATCTATCAGCACCGCGCCGATGTCTTTTTCTTCCTGCGAAAGCACGCTGTCAGCCAAGCACATAAGGCCGTAAAAAGTGCCGTCCACTCTAAAACCGGGGCGTGTAATTGCTTTGTTTAAATTGCTTAAAGCGGAGGAAAGACCCGTGGTTATATGCACGTCAACTTCCAGCAAAGAGCCTTCCATACCTTCGGGGTTAATGATGCCGCGCTGCCTGTCAATTGCAAAGCCTTGGGGTACTACGGAAATAATTTCGTTATCATTTTTTATGGGGATTGAACGCGCGTTTAAAATTGCCTGTTCTATATCGGCGGGAGTAATTTCTTTATCCAAGCGGGAAATATTATATGTGCCGTGATTTGTAAAAGATTCCAAATGTTCGCCGCGTACCGCGACGTAAAGAGAAGTTAAATCCGCCTTGGAGGATTCTTCCAAAAAGTTAACGGCTTCCGCGACGGAAACAGAGGTTTCCCTTATGTCGCTTACCATACCGCCTTTTAAGCCTTTGCAGGGCAGGCTTTTGCCCGTTACAACGCGCAGGGTGTTGCTTTCGCCGTCGTAGGCGGCGGCAACAGCCGTTATCTTGCCCGACCCTATATCAAGCCCTGCTATTAAATTTGTTTTTGCCATAATTATGCACCTTACACTGTGGGAGTTAAATATATTTTTTTTGCTTCAAAGTATTTAAAATTAATTGTATACGGCTGCTTTAAATTTTTACTGCGCGCCGTCTGTAAAACATCAAAGAGAGCATTAAGTTTTTGCTTAAAGTTTTTTACCCCGCCCATCTGCGCGTAAAAATCCTGCGTTTTAAGGTAAAAAACATTATTATCCAAATGCAAAAGCACGTCCTCAAACTTAAGTTGTTTAAGCGCGCTAAGCTCTTTAATTAATTCTACAAATTCTTGAGGTAAAAATTCACTCTTTATTTGGCCCCTTAAAGTTACGGTTAAAAGGGCGGCGTCCGCGGCGTCTTCTCTGTCGGAAAACAGCATACCGCTTTTATCGGTATACAGCATTTTATATTCGGTATTTACGCGGGCCGTTTTTACGCGCTTTTTTATTTTTACCGTAAGTTCTTTGCTTATAAAATTTCTGCTGACGGTAATTTTATC
>CAZBCE010000062.1:0-8720 GCA_964490555.1 uncultured Elusimicrobium sp.
ACATTTAACCCCTGCGAATTCCCAAAAAAAAGAAAGCGTTTTAATAAAAAATGCCGCCGCGCAGATAAAGGATTATCTTGCGGGCAAACTTAAAAAATTTGATTTGCCGCTTGCGCCAAAAGGAACTTCCTTTCAGCTTAAAGTATGGAACGCGCTTAAAAAAATACCTTACGGCAAAACGGCAAGCTACAAGCAAATTGCCGTCGCGGCGGGCTGCCCCAAAGGCTTTAGGGCTGTGGGTATGGCAAATAATAAAAACCCGCTGCCGCTTGTTATACCGTGCCACAGAATTATCGGCGCGGACGGCAGTTTGACGGGCTACGGCGGCGGTTTGGATATAAAGCGCGCCCTGCTTGATTTAGAAAAAATTTAAAAAATAAAATAATATTTTTTTGTTTGCGCCGCCTTTATTATTTTACGGGGATGGCGTTTTTGCTATCATATAACTATGACTTCACAAATAATGCTGGCATTAGGTTTAAGTTTTTTGGCGGGCGCGGCCACAAGTATAGGCGGGCTGCTTGCGTTTATCGTCAAAAAAGATAATTTTTCGGCTTTGGCTATCGGCCTTGGTTTTTCCGCCGGCGTAATGCTTTATGTTTCTTTTGTGGAGATGCTGCCGCAGGCGCAGGTTTCTTTAAAGGCTGTTTTCGGCCACGGTTACGGCGGGTGGCTGGCTATAGCTTCGTTTTTCGGCGGTATAGGTTTTGCGGGCGCGATAGACACTTTTTTACCAAGTCATCACTTGGAAAATGACGCGCTTAGTAAAAGCAATAAGCTAAAACGCCTTGGCCTTTTTACCGCGCTGGCCCTTGCCATACATAACTTTCCAGAAGGTCTTGCAACTTTTATGGCGGCTATGCAAAGCCCCGCTTTGGGCGTTTCCATAGCTTTTGCCGTCGCTATACATAATATACCCGAAGGCATTGCCGTTGCCCTGCCTGTTTACCATTCCACGGGCAGCAAGAAAAAAGCTTTTTGGTACAGTACCCTTTCAGGCCTTGCAGAACCCGTGGGGGCGATATTAGGTTTTATCTTCTTAAGAGCTATCTTGCACGAGGCCGCCTTCGGCGTGCTTTTTGCGGGTATTGCGGGCATTATGGTTTATATTTCCTTAGACGAACTGCTGCCCACCGCGCATGAATACGGCCAGTCCCACCAGGTCATCTGGGGCGTTATAGGCGGGCTTTTTATTATGGCTTTAAGCCTTCAGCTTCTTTAAAATTTCCCACACAAATAAATGCAAAAAATACCCTTTTTTATATGGTTTTTATTAGGTATAATATAGATATATAAACATACTAACGGCGGCGTGATGAGAGCAAAAAAAACTGTTAAAGCCATAGGGTGCATACAATCGGTAAAAAGACTTCCTTTTTACTTAAGACTTTTTAATACCTTTTTAAAAGAGGGCAGACAGAATGTTTCCTCCGTCGTAATATCGGCGCAAAGCGGTCTGCAGCCCATACTTATAAAGAAAGATTTAAAAATGGTGCGCGCGCCGGGCAAAACAGGTTTGGGGTATAACATAAAAGGCACAATCCGCGCGATAGAAACTTTTTTGGGGTGGCATAATAAAGACGTTTTTTTAATCGGCTGCGGCAAACTGGGTTGCGCGCTTTTGGGGTATGAGGGGTTTAAACATCACAATTTTAATATAGTTGCCGCTTTTGATAACGACCCCGCCGTAGTAGGCACCAAGCAAAACGGAGTAACCGTTCTGCCTATTGAAAGGCTGGCAACATTGCTGCAACGTTTAAAAATTTCAATAGCTATAATAACCGTTCCCGCGCATGCTGCGCAGGGAGTGGCGGATACTTTGGTATCGTCGGGCGTAAAAGCTATTTGGAATTTTGCCCCCGCCGACATTAAAGTACCCCAAGACGTAATTGTTCAGCAGGAGGATTTAAGCGTTTCCGTCGCTTTGCTTTCCTCCAAATTAAAAAAATAAAATGGAAAAAAATTATCCCGTTTACACCATAAAAAAAGAGTGTCAGGACTGCTATAAGTGCGTGCGCGTCTGCCCCGTTAAAGCAATTAAAGTTAACGACGGACACGCTACCGTTATTGCGGAAAACTGCCTTGCCTGCGGCCTTTGCTACAGAGTTTGCCCGTCGCATGCAAAACACGTCCGCAGCGATATAGAGGAAGCAAAACAGCTTTTAGCCAAAAATAAAAATGTATATGCCTCCGTCGCGCCCAGCTGGGCGGGCGTGCTTGGCTGCAGCGAACAAACTTTAGTCGGTATGTTAAAAAAACTCGGCTTTAAAGCCGTCAGCGAAACCGCTTTAGGCGCGCAGCAGGTATCGGCCGCCAGCGCGGAGTTTTTAAATAAATCCGCAAACGGCGTTTATTTTTCGTCCGCGTGTCCCGTCTGCGTTGATTATATCCGCCATTACGCGCCTCAGTTTGCAAAGCGCATAGTTCCCTTTGCTTCGCCCGCGTTAACGCACGCCAAGCTGCTTAAAGAGCGTTACGGGCAGGACGCCGCCGTGGTGTTTATCGGCCCGTGCATCGCAAAGAAGAACGAGGCTGATGCACACTCCGACCTTATTAATGTTTCCCTTACTTTTGACGAACTTAAAAACTGGCTTTTTGAAGCGGGGATAGACCCGCTTTTTGCCCCGCAAAGCGCGCAGGGTTTTGTGCCTGAAAAATCTTCCGACGGAGCATTATATCCTTTAGAGGGCGGTATGCTGCGCTCGCTTAAAAGAAACGGGCTTAAGGAAGAAGTAAAACTTATAACAGTAAGCGGCCTTAAAGAATTTTGCAAAACCTTAGACGAGATAGAAAAAGAAAATTTTGAAAGCGTTTGCTTTATAGAATGCCTTGCCTGCGAAGCGGGCTGCATAAAAGGCCCTTGCCCGGGGGGAGAAGTTTCCGCCGTAAAAGCATTTTTTAACGTGGAAAAACAATTTGACCAAAATATTCCCGCCGTAGGTAAAGCGGCGGTTACCGTTCCGCTTAACTTTGCCCCAACGGCCCAAGCCGCAAAAAAATACAGCCCCGCGCAAATAGAAGAAGCCCTTGCCCGCGTGGGTAAATATACCGTTGAGGACGAACTTAACTGCGACGGCTGCGGCTACAACACCTGCCAAAATTTCGCGCGCGCACTTTTAGACGGCAGGGCGGAGCCTTCTATGTGCGTTTCCTATATGCGCAAAACCGCGCTGAGAAAAGCAAATGCCATACTGCGCTGCATACCTTCGGGCGTTGTAATTTTTAACAATAATTTAGAGATTATAGAATCTAATATTCCCTTTTCCAAAATAGCGGGCAAAGAGATTGAAGAACTTTTTGAGCAATGCCCGGGTCTTAAAGGCGCGTATTTGCCTAAACTTCTGCCGTTTGAAAGTCTTTTCCGCCAGCTTATGCGCGACTCTAAAGAAGTACACAAAGAGCGTGTGCCGTTTGGGCAGAAACTTTTGGATATGACGCTTTTCCCGATAGAAGAAGGCCTGACGGCGGGGCTTATTGTACAGGACGTAACCAAAACGGAACTGCACAGGGAAATTATCGCGCAAAAAGCCCAAGAGGTCTTGCGCAAAAACATTCTTGCCGTGCAGGAAGTTGCGGGCCGTCTGGGCGAAAATATAGCCGAAACCGAAATAATCTTAAATTATATTACCGAAGGTTTTGGGCCTGAAGACAAAAATAAATAATATGGAAAACTTTTGTTTTGATATAGATTACTACCAAGCGCGTAAAAGAGGGCAGCACGTCTGCGGGGACAGTTTTTTGTGCAGCCGTACGCCCGACGGGCGCATTATTGCCGTTCTTTCCGACGGGCTTGGCAGCGGGATAAAGGCTAATATTCTTTCCTCTATGACGGCAAAAATGGCCCTTAAATTTGTGGACGCGGGCTGGGACGTAAAAAAGTATTGCGATGTTATCTCCAGCGTTTTGCCCGTCTGCAACGAAAGACATTTAAACTATTCCACCTTTACCATAGCCGATATTGACGCCAAAGGTTCCGCTAAAATATTGGAGCAGGGCAATCCTCATTTTATTTTTGTAAGAAACGGCCGCGTTATAGAGCCTACCGCCCATCAATACGAAGAACGCCAAAACAGTTTTGTTATTACCACAACCTCATTTTCTTTGATGAGGGGGGACAGAATTATATTTTTTTCCGACGGCGTAACGCAGGCAGGTATAGGCAGCGCGGAAGAGCCTAACGGCTGGGGCCGCCACGGCGTTGTGGATTTTACTTTAAAACTTTTGGAACTTAACCCGGAAGTCGCCAGCCTTAAACTGTGCCAGGGGATTATACGTCAGGCGCAGCAGAAAGACGGCGACGGCAGCCCCAAAGACGATATTACCTGCTGCTCCCTTTACCTTAGAACGCCAAGAAGACTTATGGTGTTTTCCGGCCCGCCGTATCATAAGGAACTGGACGGACAATATGCCAAAACCCTAGACAAATTTGACGGTAAAAAAGTTGTCTGTGGCGGTACCACCGCCAAGATAGCCGCGCGCGAACTGGGCAGAGAGGTGCGCGTGGATACGGAAAATTCTTCCTCCCGCTTCGGCCCTCCCTTAAGCATAATAGACGGCATAGATTTGGTTACAGAGGGCGTTTTAACCTTAACGCAGGTATCTGCCGCTTTGGAAGCGCATACGCCGCCCCCGGGCTTTGGCGGCGCGGCAAAGCTGTATGCCCTGCTGCTCAGCAATGACTATATAGAATTTATTGTAGGCACCCGCCTTAACGAGGCCCATCAGGACCCTGCCTTCCCGCGCCAGCTGGCCATACGCAGGAATGTCATAGACAATATGATAAGGATATTAAGGGATAAATACTTTAAGGACGTTAAAGTTTCCTTTGTATAATTTTTATTTTCAATCTGAAACAAAAAAAGACCCGCATAATTTATATGCGGGTCTTTAATATCTGCCAAACTTTATTACCAAACTTTATTTGTAAGTTCCGTTGCCTTTAAAAAGCTTTATGGCTTCCATAAGGTTTTCCACGTCTTCTTTGGGAACTACTTTATGTTTGGTGTGGTCCACCGTTTCAAGTTTAGATGAAATTTCTTTTATTTTATTAATTTGTACGTTAACTCTTTCCGCGTCATTAGGCGTATCCTGCGCGTACTGTGTAAGTTCCTGTACGGCGCGGGAGTAGTACATAAGGAATTCTTTATAGGAATCTTTATGTATCTTGTTCCTGAGTATATATGCGGCGCGGTTATCAAGTTCGCGTACCAGCATTACGCCAAACTCGTAATGTTTAAGCGAGGCGGGCATCTGATAAAGGCCTTCTTCAACATATTTCATATGGCCGTTTATAAGAGCGTCTTTAAGTTTGCCGAACTGGCGTTTATACTGGAAGGAAAGGTCGTTATGCTGAATCATTCCGTCCAGATTGGCGGTTACATATTTAAGCTGTTCGTAGGATTTGGCTATAGCCTCTTCCCCAAGCACTGCGCCTATGGCGTTAAGGCGGTTGTTTATGTAGAACAGTTTATTTAAGCTTTCCGTCATCTTCTGTTCGGAAGATTTCCCGTATCTGAAGATTACGCCGTTAATTTCTTTAAGTTCCTTATCCAAGGCGGAAAGTTTTATACCCGCGTTCTTCTTGTTTATATCAAAGGTCTTGGGCCCCACAAGGTTTTTGTCTATCTGTTCCTGCGTTGTCTTTTGGGGTTTAAATAAACCTTTGGCGGCTTTTGTAAGGTGCATATTTTCAGCCGTCATCCAAGCGGCAACAACGGCGGCGTATGCAAGTATTATTCTTGTAAGCGCGATAGCGTGGCTTTCTCCCGCGTTACCGGTTATCTTTGATACCGCGTCTAAAACCGTTCCCTGCCACTGCGTAAGAACTTCGGGCATCCAGGGCCCGGGGTGAGTGGCCATATCCTGCAAGGTCATTGCGCCCAAAACCGTGGCCATAATACCTATTATGCCTGCGCCGTTGAGGTAAGAGAATTTTGAAGCGCCCTTGCTTGACATATACTTTTCTTCCGCGGCAAGGCGTTTCTTGGCCGCGTCATATTGCGCTCTATCTATTTTTTTGTCCTCAAAATCTTTAAGTAAAGTACCTTTTTTAAGTTTGTATTCCGAGGTAATAAAGTTTTGCATTCTTGCGGAATCCAAACCGCCTGGGACGGCCGTGCCTGCGTAAAGCAACAGCACGCCTATAAGCGAAGCTATTGCGCCGGGGCCTGCGGTAGGTGCAAAGACGAGCAGAGAAGTCATTAAAGCTATCAGCGGGATAGACAGACCCGAAAGCTGGTCGTCGGTCGCTTTTCTGGCTTTAATTAATTCGGTGCTGTAAGCGCGCATCATTGTAGTGGTAAGCAGGCAGAGGGTTGTAAGCGTCATACCCAAGGCCGAGCCTGTTTGCGAAAGCGCCATAGTAACAAGCGTGGTGGCAAAGAATACCAAAGGAACGGAGTATTTTTTCAACTCTTTTAAGGTATTGGAATTATTGCCTTTAATTTTGTCATAGCCGAGTTTAAGCAGTATCGGCGCAGCCACGGCGGCAAGCAAGCCTATGGCAAGGTTTTCGCCCGTGCCGGCGGAAACTTTATCCGCGGCAAGCTTTAAAGTCTGCGTGATAACAAGCAAGCTGGCGGCATAGCTGGCGTAAAGTTTGCTTACGCGTTTGCTTATGTCTTTCATTTCATATTTCTTGCTTAATTCTTTTTTGTATATGGAATGAAATTCTTTTTCAAGAGCTTTCTTTGCTGCCGCTTCCTGCTGCAAAGCTTCTTTTATTGCGGCGGATTCTTCTTTTGAAAGTTCTTGGCGTTTGATTCTTGCCTCGTTCTGTTTAGCTTTATTTTCCAGTCTTGTGGCTTTAAATTTGTCGTATATTCTGGTGTTAACCAACAGCGCGCCTGCCGCTAAAAGCAGTACCGCCGCTGCGGGAACTACCACAGACCAGTTCAAGCCCATTCCGGAAACTAAGGCCAAGCCCGTAATTGCCGATACGGCCAGACGGGAATAGTTTTTATTATTGGCAAACTGCAAGTGCGCCGTGGAGCGGGCAACAGGGTCTTTATAAATATTAAGCAAAGTCTGTATGGAAGTATTTAATATGCTGCCGCCCAAAACCATAACCGTGGTGGGAATGCCGAGTTTAATAAAGTCCAGCGCGCCCGGGTCTTTGGGGAAAGAATAAAAACCGTCCATACCAACGCCGAATATAGAATAAGCCAAAGCGGCTAAAGCCACGGTATAAACCGTAATTATTGTGGGAACGTGTCCTTTCTTGGACATATAACCCATAAGCGCGCCGCCGATGAACGGGGTTAAGTAACCCACGCCGCCGATGCCGTTTACTGCCGCCGCGCCGCCGGCATTGCCTACGGAGCCTTTAAACTGGCCCGTTAAGGTATTGCCCGCGTCGTTGCCGATAAATAAAGCGTGGAAGGCGAGGAATACTTTAAAAGAGTCGGGTTTATTAAGGTTGATTTCAAAGGCCGTCTTGCTGTCTTTACCCAGCAGGTAAGCCATTTCCACCAAGTCGGACGAAGTAAATTCCGAGTCAACCGCAACTCTGTTGGTTTCGGTTTGCTCTATTATAATATCTCTGGATTTTTTATTCTTTTCAACTTCAGACATTTTACCCATAGGCATTACATACTTCATCTTGCCTTCTTCGTCCATGGCTATTACAAGCCCTTTAGGAACGAGGTATCCTTTTTTGCTGGCAAGGCCTATGGAGGAAAGGAAATTGCTGAAAGCCGATACTTTAGAGTAAGTTAAAAGTATTCTGGGATTATTGCTTATAACGCCGTCTGCGCTTCTGTAATACACGGGTATTACGTCTTTATAATATGTTCCCGCTTTTGTTTCAACGCCTTTGGGCGTGTTTTCTTCTATATATTTTAACGAGCGTAAGGATTCATCTATAAGCTTTCTGTTTGTTGTGGGTGCTTCAAAAGGAGTTTCACCCGTACCCCATTCTGAAAGGCCCGCCTGCACCAATTCGTTTTCGTTATTGACGAATTGCTTGGTAGCTTCTATCTTTTCCTGTTCCTTGCGGGTAAGGGCTACCTGTTTGGGCATATAGGTATCTCTCAAAGAAGCAAAGCTTCTGTCAAAGGTGCCTTTATTATAGAGGTTAAGGATATTCTCCCTTGTCATTAACTTTAATTCTGATTCATTAAAGTCTTTGGTGTCTTCCCACAGCATACCGTCGGCGTATAAGGCGTACAAAGCGTTTGCTCTGTATTCATCTCTGGCCGCGCTCTTTACGATTGCAGCAAGCTGTGAGGGGCGGGCGTCTTCTTTAGAAAGAATATTCTTTGCATAACGGTTTGCCTGGCTGCTGTTTGAGGGATTTGTAAGAGCATAAGGATTAGCCAGCGTCTTAAGGGTAGTTCTGAATCTGCCGAAGAACGGCAGAGCAAAACCCAAGGTAAGAACGGGGTCCGCCACGGGGATATTTTGTGTTATTGCGTCTTTCGCGGGCAGGGGGAAAGTGGCAGCCGTGCCTACTTCCGCAACCAATTTTTCCGCCGCGTTAAAATTTTGTTGGTTAGTTAAGGTCCAGCCTTGCGGCAATAATGTTTCCGCCGCCAAGGACCCGCTGTTCCCTATAAGTTCCGATTGTTTTATCGGCTGAGGATTTAAAAGCGGCGTAAGTTTAACGGGTTCGGCCGCAGGGGTTGTTGGGGTTATCTCAGGCTTTACCTTTACATCCTCTTCTTTTGCAGTTAGTGAAGTTTGGGCGGAGACCGCGGAAGTATAATAGTTGCTTGTGCTTC
>CAZBCE010000063.1:0-8603 GCA_964490555.1 uncultured Elusimicrobium sp.
TATGGAAAGATGCTAGCCTTACTTAGCTTCGCAGAGCAAATGCCCCTAGTACTCAAATATCTTGGCGGGCGAAGTCGCACCCTTAATAAGGCGAAGTTTCTTAGCCTCAAGCCCCAATTCACGCGCCACCAGCACGGCAACCGCCCTGTTGGCCTCCCCCCTCTCGGCGGGAGCCTTAACCCAAATCTCAAATGCGTCGGGGGATTTACGCACAACGGCGTCCTTCTTTTCCCCAGCGTGAACCTTAACCTTTATGTACATATATAAATTCTAGCAAAAACGCCCCCTTAAAATCGGGGGCGTTAATTAATGTTTTTAAGCGGTGTGTTTCTTTTTACCGCCGTCCTTGCGATATGTTACGCTATCGCCATCGCAAAGGCAGCAGCCTGTTCTCTTTAAAGTCTGGGAATAATTGTTTTTCATACCATCCTCTTTAACTGCGTTTTAAATATCTGTCCCGTACCTCAAGTTAACATAAAAAACCCCTTTTTTCAAGGGGTCTTTTATTATTGCCGTAAAAACTTCCGTTTATCTTATTTTTGTATAAGAGAAACTGCCGTCATCTCCTGCGGGACGGGTACGCAGAGTATCTCTAAAACTGTCGGCGCGATATCGGCAAGTTTGCCGCCGTCTTTAAGTTTTACTTTATCAGCGTCAGCCGCTACATAAATAAGTTCCACCTTATTTGTGGTGTGGGCGGTTTTAGCCATATTAATGGTATCGTCCCACATTTCTTCCGCATTGCCATGGTCGGCCGTAATAAGCACGGTGTAACCCGCCTTTAAAGCGGCGTCCGTTACCATACCCGTGCACTCGTCAACCACTTCGACAGCCTTAACTGCGGCGGGAAAACTGCCCGTATGCCCAACCATATCGCAGTTGGCAAAGTTGATGACAACAAAGTCGTACTTTCCTGTTTCAATTTCCTTAACGGCGCGCTGCGCCACGGGTTTAGCGTCCATCTCGGGGTGGTCGGCATAGGTGGCAGGGTCAAAAGTACCTTTAATTTCCACACGGTCCTCACCCTTAAACGGTTTTATAAGTTTACCGTTAAAGAAAGAGGTTACATGTTTGAATTTTTGCGTTTCTGCAATGCGCAACTGCGTTTTGCCGCTGTTGCCCAAAACTTCGCCCAAAAGATTGTTCATACCGCCGCCTTCCGTCATAGGTGCAAGCGCGCTGTATTTAAAAGAGTCGTAATATTTTGTTAAACCGCAGTAAACAATTTGCGGGCGGCGATTTCTTACGCCCGTATAATCATCTTCCACAAAAGCGCGGGTAAGCTGTATGGCTCTATCCTGGCGGAAGTTAAAAAATATTATGCTGTCGCCGTCTGTAACGCCTTTGTAACCGTTGATAACTGTGGGCGGGATATATTCGTCCACCATTGCTCCGCCGTCGGGCGTTTTATCTTTGGCGTAAGAGTCTTCAATAGCTTTTTGGGCGGTATCGGCGTGGCGGCCTTTAGCGTCAACAATCAAATCGTAAGCTTCGCTGGTAAGCTGCCAGGTTTCGTTCCTGTCCATTGCAAAGTAGCGGCCCGTAACGGTGGCAATGGTGCCAAGGCCGTATTCCTTAATCTTTTCTTCAAGCATCTTAAGATAGCCCAAAGCACTGTTTGGCGGCGTATCGCGGCCGTCGGCAAAAAAGTGTATGTAAACGGTTTTTATGCCTTTGTCCGAAGCGTGTTTTATTATTGCGTAAAGGTGGTCCTGATGGGCGTGTACGCCTTCGTCCTGCACAAGGCCCATAAGGTGCAATGCGCTGCCGTTTTTAATGCAGTTATCAATGGCGGCTTTAAACGCGGGGGCATTATAAATGGAACCGTCTTCAAAAGCGTCTTTAAGTCTTTTAAGCTCCTGCACAACAATTCTTCCCGCGCCCATATTAAGGTGGCCCACTTCGGAAGAACCCATATAACCCGCAGGCAAACCGACAAGTTCGCCCGAAGCTTCTATAAGAGTATAAGGATATTTTGCTAAATATTTATTGACGTTGGGAGTGTTTGCGCTTAATACCGCATTATGTTCTTTTTGCGCTTTAACGCCCCAGCCGTCTCTGATTAAAAGTACAACTTTATTCATATGATACTACCTCCGATTAACTTCTAAATCCGTTTTGTTTGCAGCGCGTGCAAATCGCCCACCGTTTTTGCGCCCGCGCGTTTAAATTTATACATAAAGTAATAAAAAATCTTTTCCGTCATAACGGTGTCGGCCATGGCTCTGTGCCAGCCCTCGCTGGAAATACCAAGCTTCTGCGCTATATTGCCAAGGCGGTTTCTTTCAAAATTACCGTTTGTGCGCGCAAATTTAAGCGTGTCTAAAATGATTACCTGCGGCATTTTAAGGCCGATAAGATTAAACTCATTGGCTAAAAAGGCCGTGTCAAAATCCGCATTGTGGCATATAAGCACGCTGCCGTCCAAATAGCTTATAAGCTGCATTGCAATATCTTCAAATTTTGGGCTTTGCGCCACCATTTCATTGGTTATACCGTGTATTGCGGTAACGTCAGGCGTTATAACAACCTGCGGGTTTAATAATGTGCTGAAGGTTCCCGTCCTCTTGCCGCCTTTACTGGCAAGAAGGGCAACCTCGCATATTCTGCCGCCGGCAAGCGGGTTAAGACCCGTTGTTTCCGTATCAAGGCAGACGAAAGAAGCATTTTCTATTAAAGTTTCCATATCAGTAAATTAAAATCCTTGTAATAACGCCTAAGATAACAGCAAAAGATGAACCTGCCGCAATTCTGAACAGAGAATCGTCCAACAATTTGCGGCGGTTGTAATAAATTGTGCCAAGCCCCCATGATATTCCCAGGAAATACCCGTACCAGGAAGGCAGTAAAAATAACAGAAAAAACACCAGCCTGTAAAGCATACTTAAATATTTTTCGTCCAGCGTCGGGTAGGACTTGCCAAAAAAATCCCTGCTTAAAAGATGGATAAAAACCATAATGAAGTAAGTTACAAAAATGGACCCGTTAATAACAAGTAAAAGTTTTTCGCCAAGGATATATTGCGAAAGGGAGGGAGAGTCAACAGGCATAACGGGAAACGCAACAAAAAGTATAAGTATCTCCACCGTCTGCCAGACAAGGAACATAGCCGCGTTGCAGCCGTCCAGCACCATAATATCAGCCTTGTTTATTTTGTCTATAAGTATATGAACAAGAGTAAGCAATGCTATTGCGCCCCACCCGTTTACCGAGTAAGAATTTGTATGCACCCAGACAGTGTTTAAAAACGGCCAGGTACAAACAACAAGACACATAAAATAAACAAAACCATGCAATAAATGCCCGTAGAAAAAGGTGTTCTTTTTAAGGTCAAACGTCCTGTTGCCGTGGAACACAAAATCCGCTAAAAGGTGAGCAAAAAGCAAATGCCAAAAAACTGTCATTTAACGTCCTCCGCAGGCAAGGTAAAAGTAAAACTTGAACCTTTGCCGTCCTGTGATTCTACCCCCACCTCTCCGCCGTGCGCCAACACAATGCTGCGCACAATGGTAAGGCCCAAACCGTAACCTTTTACGCCGCGGTCCGTTTGGTGGTATTTTTCAAATATTTTGGAAAGGTGGCTTTCTTTTATGCCTATGCCCGTATCTTTTACGGTAATTGTATGCGCGCCGTCTTTAAAAGAATGCAAAATTTCCACGCCGCCTTTATCTGTAAACTTAAGCGCGTTGGAAACTAAATTTGTAAAAACTCTGTCTATAAGGTTTCTGTCGGCATAGACAAAAGAACCCTCTTTAACCGAGGAGGTTAAAGTTATCTTCTTTTCCTGCGCCAGAGGGCTTAATGTTTGTATAACTTTTTGCGCGGCCTCGCTTAAATCAAAAGAAGTTTTGTTAAGCACCATAATACCGCGCTCTAACTTTGACACGTCTAAAATATTTTCTATAAGAGAGGTTAAAGTCTTGGAAGAATTTTCCATAGTAGCCAGTATTTTTTGCTGTTCTTCTTTACTCAAATTACTTTCGCGCAGTATCATAAGATATGCCTGAAGGCCCAAAAGCGGAGCGCGCAAGTCGTGCGCGACGGAGTTGAAAATATCGTTCTTCATCTCGTTAATTTCGTGCTCTGTGGTAATATCCCTGAAAACGACTAAAGCCACAGGGTCCTGCTGCGCGGGTTTAAACACTTCGCTTACCACTTCAAAATAAACGTCTTTACCGTCTTTTTTATAATTAAATACAGTGCCGCTTTGAACGGAAATTAAATTAATAAGTTCGGGCCGCTTTACGCTGCCGTGTATGGTGCATTCCATATTATGACAAAGCGCGTCGCTCTGCAAAATTTCCTGCGCGGTTTTATTGGCATAAAGCTGCGCCCCGTCTAAAGAACACATAACAAGCCCGTCGCGCATAAGCCCAGCCAGAAGGTCGGTTTTTCTTTTTTCGTCTAACAGTTTATCCAGCTGCACCGCCTGATAGCCCGCCAAACGGCGCGCCATAGCGTTAAAGGTATTAATTAAAATTTCAAACTCGCCCCAAGCGTCTTTAGCATCAATCCGGACATTAAAATCATTCTCGGATATTCTTTGCGCCGCGTCGGTAAGTTTTTCCACAGGGTCGCTTACTTCCTGCGAAAAGGAAAGAGCCGCAAAATAAGAAAGCGTTGTGGTGGCTAAAATAAAAAAGGCTATAAGCCACGTTATAAGACTTATGGTGTAATAAGCTTCTTTTTGATATTGCAGCACCATTATGTAAGTGCCGGGCACGGCGGCAGGCGCAAAAGCGCCTACAAAAACATCACCCTTAAAATCCTCTATCTTTTTTATAAGCGCGTTTTGGGAAGATAAAACTTTTTGCACTTCACTTTGCGGGATTTCGGGCAAAAGCCGTCTGTTAAAAGCAAGCAGTCCCTCTTCCCCCGTGGCAAAGTAAATACCGCCGCTTATGCCGATATTCTGCCGTGAAAGTTTATCCCAAATATCAAACAGGCTTACTATGGCAAAAAGGTATTTGCCGTCCTGCGTGGGGTAAACAATTTCCACAAAAGGCAGGGGCAACTTGGTTTCAAAACCGCTTATGGCTATATTTTTTGTGCTTATTTTTTTTATGGAAGGGTCCGACGATAAATCAACATAGCTGATAAGCGAAGAAATTTCTTTAGACGCGCTTCTTATAACTTCTTTTCCCGATGAGTCCAAAACCGCCAAAAAAACAAAATCGGGATTGGAAAACAAGGTTTCGTCCAGCATTTCCTGCACGGCCTTTTTATTCTTGTCCAGTTTTGGGGTTATGTCGTTAATAAAGTCAAAGCGAAGGCTGGTATTTTCTACATTCTGCTGTATAAATTTTGAGGAGATTTGCGCAATGTTAAGGTAGTTGGTCAAGACTTCTTTTTTACTGTGATTTTGGTAATAAAACAGAAATACTCCCGTTACAAAAAGCGGGGTAATTATAACCAAAATAAACAGTTTAAAAAGCCTGGGAAATAATGTCATTTTGCCTTGCTTTTAACTTTATCCTTAAGTTTTTTTGCCAAAGATTCCGTTTTAATTTTTTCCACGGCGTCTTTAGTTATCAAATTGTCCGTCTTACGTTTAACGGTTTGCGCTTTATTCTTTTTTCTCTGTTCAAGCGCGGCGCGCAGTTCTTTTATTTTATCTTCCTGCCTTTTAATACGCAGTTCCTGCGCTTTAATGTCGTTATCTTCCTGCGCGGTTTGCAGTTTTTCTATCTCCGCTTTTACGGCGGGCTTTTGCGCGGGCGCGGCTTCGTCATACTTTAAAACAAGCTTTTTAATATCGTCGCTTTCAAGCAAAACATTTTCCTGCTCCTGCGCTTCAAGGCCAAACTGCGCAGCCGTCTGGGCAACGCGGTTTTCCGCCTCGCTTGCGGCAAAGCATAAAGCGTTTACGCCTAAGATAAAAAGGAAAGCAAGAAATAATTTACGCATTATTTATCCTGTACTCCCGCAAGAGCAAAGCCTTCCGCGCGCAATTTGCAGGAGTCGCATTTACCACACGGTTTTTTGCCGCCGTTATAGCAGCTCCACGTCATAGCAAAAGGCACCTTTAATTTATGGCCCAGCTTTACTATCTGCGCTTTACTAAGCTTTAAAAGAGGCGTTAAAATCTTTATGGGGCTGCCTGTTACGCCGCTTTTTGTGCCTTCTTTTACAGCTTTGGCAAGCGGGGTATAAAACTGCGGGCGGCAGTCGGGGTAACCCGAGTAATCTATCGCATTGGGCCCTGCCACAATCGCGTCCGCGCCGATAGAATCGGCCAGCGAGGCTGCAACAGACATAAAAACCAAATTTCTTGCGGGAACATAAGTGGAAGGTATTCTGTTTTTATCTTTAATTACAGACATATCCTCATTAGGTATTTTGTGGTTTTTACCGACTAAGGAGGAAGCCGCCTCAAGCCACGGCAAATTAAGCTTTACGGGAATAAATTCCACCCCCAGCTTTTTGCAAATTGTTTTTGCGCTTTGCACTTCCCTGTCGTGTCTTTGTCCGTAAAAAATATTAAGGGCAATACATTTATACCCTTTCTCCAAAGCCCAGTAAAGGCAGGTGGTGGAATCAAGCCCGCCGGAAAATAAAACAACAGCTGTTTTTTGTTTACCCATAAATCTTACTCTTTAATAGTTTCCATTGCGGCTATCTTGGAAAATTCGTCTATTTTGGCTTTATCTTCGGCGGAAACATTATCCATATAGCGCACCAAATACGCGGCTAAAGTTACGGGATAGGCGATATCGGCCTGCTCTTCAAAATATTGGTTAATTATAACAGCCTGCGCGCCTTTTGAGGCGGCAAACTTTTTAATGCCGTCAACTTCCCTTAATATAACCTGTCTGTTATTTGGCAGATTTTTAATGCGGTACAAACCGAGGCTGGCCCAAGGTCTTTTAATTTCCGCGCGGGTAATAAAAACGGGCATCTTTTTATAGTCCGTAACCTGCACGGAAAGGTTCTGCGGTCCTATGGGTATATAATCCTGACTGCCTGTTAAAGTAGCGCAGGCGGTAAGCAAAACCAACGCGGCTAAAATATAAATACGTTTCATTTTTTTCTCCTTGCGGGCTGCGCGGCCAGCTGACCGCACGCGGCTGAAATATCAGCGCCTAAACTCTTTCTTATCGTTACGTTAATATTTAAACCCTGCAAGCCTTTGGCAAACTTTTTTACCGTCTCTTCTTTAGGTTCGGCGGCCTTGCCTACTGCGGGGTTACACGCTATAAGATTAACGTGAAGCAAATAGTTATTGCGGATTGAAGTTATCCATTTGCCCAATTTACGAACGTGGGCGGGAGTGCTGTTCTCCCCGTCAATAACGGTGTATTCTATAAACACTTCCCTGCCTGTGCGGACAAGGTATTCTTCCAGCGTTTCTTTTAAGGTTTCAAGGTTAAACTTTCTGTTAACGGGCATAAGCGCGGTTCTTTCTTCGTCGTCGGCATTATGCAGGGATAAAGCAAGATTAACCTGCGGTAAATCCGTGGCAAGATTTAAAAACTTATCGGCTATGCCCGAGGTGGAAATGGAGATATGTCTTTGCCCTATACCCAAAAAGTCGGGGTTGGCTAAATCTCTGACGGCATTTACAACATTAAGATAATTTAACAGCGGCTCGCCCATGCCCATAAAAACCACATTGGACACACGCGCGTCTTTATGTTCTTTACGCAGGAACTGATACCAAAATAAAACCTGGTCGGTAATTTCTTCCGTCGTCAAATTACGTTTAAAACCCATCTTTCCCGTGGCGCAAAACGCGCAGCCAAGCGGGCAACCCGCCTGAGAAGACACACAAACGCTCCAAGTTTTACCGGGGCGCATTAAAACGGTTTCAATTTTATTTCCGTCATTTAATTTTAAAAGGGCTTTAAAAACCAAATCCCTTCTTGAATGCTGCACCGTAACCACTTCAAAAGAAAGTATTTTAACTTCTTTTTTAAGTTTTTCCCTGAGGGGCGCGGGAAGCACGGCGGCTTCCTCCCAGTCAGTAATACCCTGCATAAAAACAGCCTCACGCATCTGCGCGATGCGGTAGGAGGGCAATCCGTTATCTTTTACAAAGTTTTTTATCTTCTCAAATTCCATATATATAGTTTAGCAAATTGTAAAGGCATAAAAATACCGCAAAAAAGGAAAATCCCCCTTTTTGCGGAATAAAAATTAAAAGCCCAAAAATGTACTTCCTGCCGACAAAATTGAGTTATTTATTAATGCTGTCCGCCGCAAAAGTGTTGGCGCAATTTTTGTACCGGATAAGTTTAGAGGTTGTGTTGAAAAAATGCAAAGAATGAAAGTTGATAATACTTAAGGCTTACAGAAATAGCTTTGCTACATTGTAATAGGCAAGTGTAATTTGGTCAGGTTTGAGGTTTATAATTCAGAACAAATTTCTAGATTAGCAGCGTGGATTTTCAGATTTTGAGTAAATTTTGATTTTATTCTAAGCGCGAAGTAATATGTTTTGCAAGTATTTTGTGTCGTTCAAAAAAATGGCGTGATTTGGATAGATTGGTTTAAAAATGTCAGAACACTTTTGTAGATTAGCACGCGTGATTTGATTAATGCCGTTTGTATTGGAACAAATTGATAGATTAGCAGCGTGATTAGGCGGGGTTGAGCTTATTTTT
>CAZBCE010000064.1:0-8552 GCA_964490555.1 uncultured Elusimicrobium sp.
ATCATAATGACGATTTTAATACAGCTTATTATGTTTCCGCTTACTTATAAACAGTTAAAATCTTCCGCCGTGATGCAAAAAATACAACCCGAAATGAAGCGTATTCAGGAAAAATATAAGGAAGATCCTGCCACGCAGCAGCGCGAAATGATGGCTCTCTATAAAAAATACGGCGCAAATCCGCTCAGCGGTTGTCTGCCTCTTTTTATACAGCTGCCCATATTCCTTGCCTTGTTCAATGCTTTAAGAACTTCTTGGGCATTGCACGGCGCGCCGTTTGCCTTATGGATACAGGACCTTTCCGCGAAAGACCCTTACTACGTGCTGCCCATCGCTATGGGCGCGGTAATGTTTGTTCAGCAAAAGCTCACCATGCCTGACTTCGGGAAGGATAATCCGTCCATGGCTATGATGAAGTGGATGCCTGTATTTATGACGGTAATATTTTTGAACTTCCCTGCGGGGCTTACCCTTTACTGGTTTATAAGCAACTGCATAAGTTTCGCCATAAACTTAGTTTTAAAGAAAAAGCTGGCAAAAGCTTTTTAGGAGAAATTTTATATGCCAAGAAGAGAAATAAAATCAGAAGGTAAAGACGTAGCAGCAGCAATTATACGCGGTTTAAACGAACTCGGCCGCAGACGCGACCAGGTGGAAGTTACCGTTATTCAGGAAGAAAAAGCGGGATTTTTAGGCATAGGCGGCAAGGCCGCCATCGTGCATATTATTGAAAAGAAATGGGATTCCGAACACAGCACCCCCATTAAGCCGCGCGCGCCAAAAGCCGCAGCGTCTTCTTCCTCCTCTTCATCTTCCTCTTTTAAAACAAGAGGCGGCGGCAGAAAGAGAAGAGAAGACACCCGCAGACCGTCTTCCAGAACAAGAATTGACAGAGAGCCTAAAGCCCCTAAGGAAAACGAACCGCAGAAGCTTCCTTCTTTGGAAATTCAAAATACCGTCATTCCCGAAAATCTTAAACAGCCTATGGCCCTTGCCAAGCAATGCCTTGAAACTATGCTCTCAGGCATCGGCACCAAGCCCGAAAATCTTAATGTTTGGTGGGACGAAAAACAGCAGCGCATCCTTTTAACCTTTGACTGCGACCACCCCGCAATCGTCATCGGCAAAGAAGGCAAAACATTGGAATCTATCCAGTATCTTATTACCTTAATGGTAAGCAGAGGTTTTGATAATCCCATCTCCGTAATGGCAGACACGCAAAATTACTGGAGAAAACTGGAAGACAAAATTAATTCCGAAATTGATAAAGCAGTAAGTATGCTTAAGAGAACAAAAAGAACTTACCGCTTCCGCCCCATGTCAGCCCAGATGAGAAGATATATCCACAGATATTTAGTTACAGATACGGCAATTTCAACCGCCTCTGAAGGCGAAGGCAAATGGAGAAAAGTCGTTCTTAAACTCCAGTCTAATACCAATGCCGAAGCTAAAGCTAATTTAGCCGCTGCCGATACAGAAGCTTTTGAACAGCCCTGCGTAGAAGCCGCCACAGAAGCGGTAGAAAATAAAGCGCAGTGCGCCTGTGATTCTTCCTGCGATTGCGGTTGTCAGGAAGGCAATCCCTGCACCTGCACGGAAGAAAACAGCGGCGAAGAAGCCAATAAAGAAGAATGCTGCTGCTGCCACGAAGAAAACCACGACGAACCCTGTTGCTCTAAAGAAGAACAGGCGCAGGAACCCGTCAAGGCGGAGGAAGTTCCCGCCGCGCCCGCCGTTATCCCCGCCGACCAAACCGTCAGCACGGATAATGCAGGCTGCGACTGCGTAGTTTCCGCAGAAACCACCGATTGCGATTGCGTAGCGGACGTAACGGCTCCCCGGCCCGCGCCCGAAGCGCTGCCTCAACCGACGGAAGAAAAGAAAGAAGAAAACAAATAAGTTTTAAGTTTAAAACATTAAACGGCGGCAATTTTTTTGCCGCCGTTTTTGCATATAAAAAACCCTTTAAATTACTGTACGCTTACGATATAAAAAAGTAAAATATAATATATGTTCCTTTTTAACAAAGACACCATTGCCGCTTTTGCCACTGCGCCCTCCAGCGGGGCGGTTGCATTGCTGCGTATAAGCGGGGGGGAGGCGGAGCAAATTTTAAAGCTTTTAACCCGCAGGGAAAACTTTGCCGAAAGGCGCGTGTCCTTGGTTAAAATTTACGACGGGCAGGATATTTTAGACAGCGCGGTTGCCGTTCTTTATAAAAATCCCAAAAGCTACACGGGGGAAGATGTTGTTGAGCTTACCCTGCACGCAAGCCCGTATATAAAAAGCAGAATTTTGGAACTTTTGGCCCTTAACGGCGTGCGCCCCGCAAAAGCGGGAGAGTTTACAATGAGGGCTTTTTTAAACGGCAAAATGGACCTTGCACAGGCGCAGGGCGTTGCCGATATTATAGCCAGCAAAAATAAAGCCGCGCATAAAGCGGCAATGAACAGTCTTGACGGTAAACTGTCCGCAAAATTTAAACATATCAAACAAAGTTTAAGCGAACTTTTGGCTCAGATAGAAGTGCGCATAGACGACGCAGATGAAGAAATGCCCGCGCTTGACCAAAAATACGCGCAGGATATTTTAGCCTCCGCGATAAACGAGGCCCAAACTCTTTCTGCCACATTCAGCAGCGGCAGAATGGTAAAAGAGGGCATAAAAACCGCTATCATCGGCGTGCCCAACAGCGGTAAAAGCAGCCTGTTAAACGCGCTGTTAGGTTTTGACAGGGCGATAGTTTCTCCCGTCAGCGGTACAACCAGAGATACGGTGGAAGCCCCGCTTGAAATTAACGGTTTTAACATAATTTTAACCGATACGGCGGGCATACGCGAACACTCGCTTGACCCTGCCGAAATTGAAGGTATGCAGCGCAGCCGCCGCGCGGTGGAAAACGCGGACATAGTTATTTTTGTAAAAGATATAAATGCAAAAGACGCGGCTTTGCAGCAGAGTTTATACGACGAGGTTTCGGCCTCGGGCAAAAAAGTTATAACCGCTCTTAACAAAGTCGACACACTGCCCGCTGATTTTAAGGCGGAGGAAGAAATTTTAATTTCCTGCAAGACGGGCGAAGGTTTGGACGCGCTTAAAAAAGAAATTATAAAAGTTATCGGTCTTGGCGCATTGCAGGAAGATGATATTTTAATAACCTCCGCAGTGCATTACGAAGCCCTTTTAAAAGCCGCAAGAGAACTTAAAGCGGCAAGACTTACCCTTAACGACGGAGAACTTACCGCGGAACATATCAGGCAGGCTCTTGCCGCGCTTAAAGAGCTTATAGGCGAAGTTACCCCCGACGATGTACTGGATATAATATTTTCCAAATTTTGCGTGGGCAAGTGAGATAAAAAATGTTTGTGTACGACGAAATATTTGACGTTATAGTTATAGGCGCGGGCCATGCAGGCTGCGAAGCCGCGCTTGCCGCCGCCAGACTGGGCAGCAAAACCCTGCTTATAACGCAAAGTTTAGAAAGTATTGCGCAAATGTCCTGCAATCCTTCCATAGGCGGCATAGCCAAAGGCCAAATAGTGCGCGAGATTGACGCGCTTGGCGGGCTTATGGGCAAAGTTGCCGATGCCTCCGCCCTGCATTACCATATGCTTAACACGGGCAAAGGCGAGGCGGTGTGGTCGCCCCGCGTGCAATGCGACAAAAAAGTTTATCAGGCCACATACAAAAATACCATTGAGTGCCAACCAAATTTACACCTTATCCAAGATGAAGCCAAAGAAGTTATTACCGACGACGGTAAGATAACCGCCGTGGACACTTTAAGAAACACGAGATACAGAACAAAAACCGTTGTTGTAACTGCAGGTACATTTTTAAAGGGTGTTGTCCATATCGGCAATATTATGCTTTCGGGCGGCAGATATAACGATATGCCAAGCAATTATTTGGGCGAGAGCCTTAAGGCTTTGGGCATAAGCGGCGCGCGCCTTAAAACAGGTACGCCGATGAGGATTAACGGAAAAACGGTGGACTTTAGCAAATTTACGCCCCAGCCTTCCGACCAGCCTTATACTCCTTTTTCTGTTTTCAACAGGCCCGTCAAAAAAGATTTTATGCAGTGCTTTATAACCAAAACTACCGACGAAACCGCCGAAGTTTTGCGTGAGCATATGAAGGAATCGGCCCTTTACAGCGGCAATATACATTCCATAGGGCCGCGCTATTGCCCGTCTATAGAAGATAAAGCGGTTAAATTCCCCGAAAATAAACATCACCCTATTTTCCTGGAGCCCGAAGGCGCAGGCACGCAGGAATATTATATACAGGGCCTTTCCACCAGCCTGCCCGAATATGTGCAGTATAAACTTTTAAAATCAATCCCCGGGTTGGAAAACGCTCAAATAACCCGCGCGGGTTACGCCATAGAATATGATTTTTTTGACCCGCTTAATCTTTCCGCCGCTTTGGAAGTTAAGGCGGTAGGCGGTCTGTTTTTTGCGGGCCAGATAAACGGCACCACAGGTTACGAGGAAGCGGGCGGGCAGGGCCTTATGGCGGGTTTTAACGCCGCGCTTAAAGCGCAGGGCCGTGCGCCTTTTATCTTAAGGCGCGACCAAGCTTATATAGGCGTGCTGATTGACGATTTAACCACAAAGGGCGTAAACGAGCCTTACAGAATGTTCACGTCCCGCGCGGAATACCGCCTGCTGCTGCGTACAGATAATGCAGACTTACGTTTGTGTCCCTACGCCTTAGAAATAGGCAGTCTGCCGCAGGAATATAAACAACCTTTTGAAAATTATAAAGCTGCCGTGGAAAAACTTGTAAAAGACCCTACAGCGGAGATAGAAGAAAGTTCTCTTTCTCCGTTTAACCTTGAAAGCGCTAAAGAAAGCGCAAGAGTTCAGCGCAAATACGCTGGCTACCTTGAGCGTAACCTTAAGGAAGCTAAAGCCCTTGAGAATGCCGATAAAATTGCGATACCGCAGGGTTTTGACGCTTCCGCGGTAAAGGGCATACTTATTGAAACAAAACAAAAACTGGCCAAAATTAAGCCGCTTACTTTAGGCCAGGCAAGCAGGATACCGGGCATTACTCCCGCCGATATTCAGCTTATCGCTGTTAATATAGAAAAATACAGAAAAACCAAAAATGAATCACAGAATTGATTTTATAAATTCGCTCGGCCTTAACCTAAGCGCGGCGCAGCTTGCCTGTTTGGAGCTTTATGCCGACTTGGTGTGGCAAAAAAAAGAGCAGCTTAACCTTACCAGCGTGCGTGATAAGCAGGAGATTTGGGACAGACATATTTTAGACGGTCTTATCTCCGCCGCTTATATCGCCAAAACCTGCGGCGGCAAAAGCGTAAGCGCGGCGGATTACGGCGCGGGCGCGGGTTACATAGGCATAGTAATAAAAATCGCTTTGGATTTTTGCTCCGTAACGCTTGTTGAGGGTTTACAAAAACGCTGTATGTTTATGGAGTGGGTAAATTTTAAACTCGGACTTAAAAATATAAAAGTATTAAACGCGCGCGCCGAAACCCTGCACGAGCAGGAGGAATTTGATTTTACATTAGAGCGCGCCATGGGTAAGATTGACGAAGTTTTGCCCTTGTGTACCGCGCGGCTTAAACGCGGCGGGCTTTTTCTGGCCTATCAGGGCGAAGACTGCGCCTTTGATAAAGTAAAGGCGGGGGAGATAAAAATCTCTCAACAAAGTATAATAAGTTATACCTTGCCCTGCGATGACAAAATAAGAAAGTTGGCGGTATTTAAAAAAGATGGACATAACTAACAGAATAAACCTTTCGCTTGCCTTGCTTTTGGTAATACTTACCGTCTTAATGGCAACGGAATTCTTTAAAGATAAAAAGAAAGACGCTCACGCGCCTTCCCGTCTTGCCGCCGTCCAGATAGTTACGCCTTCAACCGCCGAGGTTAAAAAAATATTCTCGGGCAGCGCGGGAGAGGAATATCATGGGATTACGGTTTCTTCCATGGAAACCTTCCGCTATATCAAAGAAGAACGCCCGATACCCACCGAAAATTTTAAAGTAAAAAGCGTGTTTACCAAAACCAAGCGCGGCGCGTGGCTTGCCCCGCCGCAGGGTTTCTTTTCCGCCCTGACAAATAATTATCTGATTTACAGGGAAAGGCTGGAGATAACCCCGGAACTTAAACAACTGCTGGAGAAAATCCACGGTAATTTTGTGCTGGATATTGTGCCGTTTTCTTTATTTTCCAAATTTAACAGAGTGTTTTTAATGTTGTTTAGAACAAAAGAAAGTTATTCCACCTACACCTCCAAACCGTCTTGGTCCATAGCCACAACGGATATTGAGGCGCAGGCGGTTTATATGCTGGAAAACGACGATTTTGAAGGCAACTTCGTCCACGAACTTACCCATATTTACTTTGACGGTTTTTTTGCCCCGCAGATGAGCCCGCTTTGGCTAAGCGAGGGTTTTGCCGTTTATATGCAAAGCAAGGCGCAGCTGCCGCAGGATACAAAATGGCTGAGAAGAAATATTGAATCTTTCCGCAGGGGAGAGTATATAGATTTTGAAGAATTTGTAAATACGGGAAGCCTTAGGGAATATCCCAAGAACGACGTTGTTATGTGGTATGCGCAGGCTTACAGCGTTGTAAACTTTTTGTTAAAAGATAAATCCCGCGATGAGTTTTACCAGTTTTGCAAAAACATAAAAGAAGGTATGCCTTTGGGCCGCGCGCTTTACAGGGCGTACGGAATGCCTTTTAATACGCCGCAGGCGCTTGAATACGCCTGGCAGGCGGATTTACAGCGCGACATTAAACAGCTGCCCCCTGCCGAAGAGAAAGAACCCGCGGGAGGTAAAAAGAAATGAGCTGGAAGCATATACCGATACTCGCGCGGGAAATTACGGACCTGCTTATAACAGACCCAAATGGCGTTTATATAGACGCTACTTTAGGCCTGGGCGGGCATACAAAGTTTTTTATGGACAAATTATCCGCGCAGGGTAAAGTGATAGGTTTGGATAAAGACCCTAACGCCGTAAAAATGGCTGTGGAAAATGTTGCCGACGCAAGACTTTCCGCCTTTAACTTAAGTTATCTTAACGCAAAAGACGCGCTGGTGCAGGCGGGCATTGACGGTGCGCAAGGCATACTTTTTGACTTGGGTTTAAGTTCATACCAGTTGGACGACCCTAAACGCGGTTTTAGTTTTTTGCAGGAAGGCCCTTTGGATATGCGCTTTGACAACAGCAAAGGCATTACGGCGGCGGACCTTATAAACACTCTTCCCGCCGACGAACTGGAAGATATTCTGCTTAAGTATTCAGACGAACGTAACGCGCACAAAATAGCGCTTGCGGTTTATGACGCGCGTGTGGAAAACGGGCCTTTGCTTACCACAACCGCCTTGGCTAAAGTGATAGAAAAAGTATGCCGCAGAGAGGGCAAAATACACCCTGCCACAAAAACATTTCAGGCTTTAAGAATAGCCGTAAACGGGGAATTGGAAGCGGTGGAATCCTGCGTAAAAGTATTGCCGCAGGTTATAAAACAGGGCGGCAGAGCGGCTTTTTTAACCTTCCATTCCACGGAAGACAGAATTATAAAATATGCGCTTAAAGAACTTTGCGCCGACGGCGGCTGGCAATTGGTAAACAAAAAAGTTATAGAGCCGCAGTGGGAAGAAATAAAAAATAATCCGCGCGCCAGAAGCGCAAAACTGCGCGTAGCACAGAGGATTAAATGAAGACGATTTATATTATTTTACTTGCGGGTTTATTTTTGCTTCTGCTTTCCATAGAACGCGTGCAGAAAGAAAAAACGGGCTACCGCGCCGCTTCCCTTATGGAAGATATTTCTTTTAAGCAGGCGCGTAACCAATACCTGCGTTACCGTCTTAATATTTATAAATCTCCCGATAAAATAACTTCCGCCGCAAAGGAACTTGATATGACAGTTACCCCGCCCGGCAATGTTATTATTTTGAAGGTTAAAAATGACGCTGAAAACAAGAATTAAAATTTGCGGCCTTTTGTGTTTTATCCCCGCCATAGCTTTGTTTGCAAGGTTATTTTACCTGCAAACTTTCAGGCACGGGGAACTTACCACCAAGGCGGAAAAACGTATTTACACGCAAACGCAGTGCGATACTTTGCGCGGCAGAATTTTGGATAAAAACGGCATTGTGCTTGCCGAATCTTTAAGAACTTACGCCGTGGCCTTAAGCAAAAAAAATGTTACTAAAAAAGAACCTATCTTTGCCGCGATAGCCGATACCTTAAAAGTAAGCAAAGAAGATTTGCGCACCGAATGGGATGCCCGCAAGAACTTTTTTTACGTCAGAAAAGACGTTACTCCTATGGAGTATGAAGAACTTGAAAAAAGAATCTCAAAAGAAGGCCTTACGGGTTTGGAAATTGAACCGCAGTACACAAGAATTTATCCCTTTGACGGCATAGCGCAGGATATTATAGGCGCGACAAATTCTAAAAACACGGGACTGTCCGGCATAGAATTGATGTACAATAAAACCTTGTCGGAAGAAACAAAATCCCAACGCGTAAAACGCGCCAGAAAGGGCGGAATAAT
>CAZBCE010000065.1:0-8372 GCA_964490555.1 uncultured Elusimicrobium sp.
TGTCAAATTCCGCTCCTACAGAAAGGGCATACGCGGGACGGACAGAAACGGAAATATTATTCTTCCAAAAAGAAGAACTGTGGATATAACTGTCGGCCGCTTCAAAAGCAAAGACGCGGCAGGAAATGGCCAAGATAACGGCAGAAAGTAGCATTTTTTTCATATATAACAAGGATAGCAAAAAATAGAGGAATAGAAAATTTTATTTTCCGCGTTATATGCTTGGGCGAGGCAAAGCGCCGTATTACCGCTGAAATTTTGTAGAATTAGTTTATGAAAAAATTTTTATCCGCAGCCTTAATTTTTGCCGCCTGCTACTTAAACGCAGCCGTTATGGAGCGCGGGCCTTATATCGAGGACCCTCAGCAAACCAGCGTTGTATTGCGCTGGGCCACAGATACTCCCGCTCCCTGCTGGGTGGAATACGGGCCGGAAGGCAATTGCTCGCAGATAATGGCTGTATCGCCTAAAAGGAAGTATCACACCTTGGCATTGCACGGGCTTATACCCAACACTCAGTTTTGTTACAGAATATATGTGGAAAATAACGCGGGAAACGGCGTACAAAACCCGATAGAAGGCTCCTTTAGAACTCTCTTTACGCCCGAGCGTAAAATTGTAAATTTTTTGGTTATCGGCAATACGGCCAACCCCGAAGATAAAGATAATTACGATATTAAGGCAAGAATGGCGCAGGCTATGTCCGCCTATGAATCCGACTTTATTGTGCATACGGGCAATATCTCTGCCACGGGGCTTAACGAGCAGGAAGACAGCGATTTTTTTAGCCCGTACCGCAGGATTTTAAGGACAAATCCCGTACTTTTTGCGCTTGGGGAAGATGAATACGGCGCGGAAAGAAAAGGCAAAGCTGGATTGAGTTTTTTAAATAATAATTTCAAAAAAATCCACTCTATGCCGTGGAGCAAAGGCACACCCAATTACTATTATATAGACACCGCCAACGCAAGAATAGTTTTTATTGATACAAATAATCTTTACGGAGCGGCGGGCGCGCCCGAACTTACAAAAGATTCCGCGCAATATGTGTGGCTCAGGCAGACCCTTGCTACGGCGGAGATGGGCAAATGGAAGATAGTGGTAATGCATCACCCCGTATATTCCAGCGGCGAAACAGAGGACCGCTTAAGCCGTCTGTTAGGCCCTTTGTTTGACGCGCAAAAAGTTAATTTGGTTATACAAGGCCGTCAGGGCGCTTACGAAAGAACAAAGCCGATAGTGGCAAGCGCGGCGGCAGGCGCGGGCCCTACATATATAACGATAGGCGGCGGCGGAAAGTTTTTTGAGCAAGCCTCTTATGATAATAACTGGAGCGCGAAATATTTTAATGTGCCGCACTTTGCGCACATACAAATTGTAGACAGAAAATTATCCCTTCGCGTATATACTCAGGACAATAAAAGGATAGACGCATTAGATATATACTTTTAATTTTTTGTATAATATCTTTATAAGTTGTAAATTTAAGTACAAATTTTTAATGTTTTAAAGCCCAGTTGGCGCAGCGGTAGCGCGTTCCCTTGACATGGGAAAGGTCACAGGTTCAATCCCTGTACTGGGCATTTTTTATTGGTATTTTTTCAATACGAACAGCAGCGGCAACTTTACCTCGCAAACCATAGTGATTTTAAAAAATAAAAATGTTATAGTCTGCTTATCGCCGCGGCGCACGCTGCCGCACGGAGATATTTATGGAAACCTTTTCTTTATTTTTAGCGGGTTTGCTTTTTGCAACCCTGCAAATTGTGATAACAGGCCACATATTACTGTTTAAAGAAGACGTCAGAAGCGCCATAGGCTGGATGGGCTTGGTATGGTTTGCCCCGCTTATGGGGACTGTGATATATGTTCTTTTCGGCATAAACCGCATAACAAGAAAAGCCGTTACGCTGCGCAACAGCGGGCCGGACGTGCTGGACCTTTCCCAAAAGATGGAAAGCAATATAGAAAACAGAATACCCCCTAACCTTTTACAGCTGTTAAGGCTGGGGCATAATGTGCATCCGCAATATTTTTCCCTCGCAAACAGCGTAACGCCGCTTACCAACGGGGACGAAGCCTACCCGCAAATGTGCGCCGCAATAGAAAAAGCCAAAAAAGAAGTACTGCTGGCAAGCTATATTTTTGATAATGACAAGGCGGGAAAAATGTTTATTGCCGCCATAAAAATTGCTGTTAAAAACGGCGCTAAAGTTAAAGTGCTTTTAGACGGCGTGGGCCGCACGCGCGGTAAAAAACCTTATATAACAGAAGAACTTAAAGCCATAAACGGCGTGCAATATGCCGTATTCCTGCCCGTAAAAGCGGCCCTGCCTTTTGTTAACCTTAGAAATCACCGCAAGATTTTAATTACCGACGGGCAAACAGCGTTCTTCGGCGGAATGAATATATCGGAGGGAAACATTTTAAAAGCAAACCAAAAAAATCCCGTCCGCGATATAACATTTAAAGTGGAAGGCCCCGTTATAGAGCAAATATCTTTGTTGTTCCTGCAGGATTGGGCCTTTGCCTCCAAAAAACACTTTACCCCGCTTGCCTTCACGCAAAAGCCGCAGCCCGCAGGGCAAACCGCCTGCCGCATTATTCCCGACGGGCCTGATTATGACTTCCGCAAAATAGAATTAATAAACCTTGCCGCGCTTAACTGCGCAAGGCAAAGCGTAACCATTGTAACGCCTTACTTTCTGCCACAAAACACCATACTTACAGCGTTGGAAATGGCAAGTATGCGCGGGGTGAATGTGGAACTTATATTACCGCGCAAAAGCAATATCTTCGGTATGGACTGGGCTATGGCGGCAAATTTTAACAGACTTATTAAAAAAGGCGTTAAAATATATCTTACAAATCCCCCGTTTGACCACAGCAAATTTATGCTGGCCGACGACGTTTGGCTTTTTGCGGGTTCGTCTAACTGGGACGAAAGAAGCTTCAGACTTAACTTTGAAAGCAATATAGAGATAGCAAGCAAAGAGCTGTCCCTTAAGATGAGGCTGCTTGCGGAGCAGAAAAAAGCCTCCTCCGTATTGCTTAAAGCCAAAACGCTGCCTATGGTCCAACGTCTTAGGAATAATGCGCTTCGCCTGTTTACGCCGTATTATTAGGGGCTAATCTTTTTAGTGTAAAATCAAAGTCCAAAAGGCCCAGAAACAGCTGGGCCTAAGTTCTCTTGCGCAGTATGCAAGAAACCTTTACAATTAAGGTAACAGCACGCTAAATGAATAAATTTTTAATAATAAGCCATAAAGAAAAACAGAAAGAATAAATGGAGAAAAAAGATGAAGAAACAAGCCATAGTAATTTTGACAACTTTGTTTGCCGTATCTTCTGCGTTCGCTTTACCTGCTTTTAAGGCGGAAGGCAATAAAGAAGTATCAAACAAAATTGAAACCGTCTTGCAGAAAAAAGCGCAGGATCAAAAACAAGAAACCTTTGTTAAAATACACGAACAGGTGGTTGCGAACGGTTCGTTCAGCGAAAGAGATATTGTAACACCCGCTTTTGCAAACGAAACTTTTAAAGCCTCTGTAGATATCAGAATCGCTGATGACGGAAAGTACGGCGATATTATGCTTACGGTATTTGCCCCTAAAGGCACAAAAGCTTCCGTGGAAATAGAACAACATTATGTTAACGCAATCTCTAACGACCCGCACGCACCGGTTGATTTGATTGTTCACGTAACCATAAACGACAAAGAAACAAAGTTTATCGCCGCTCAGGTTCAGGCCATAGACCTTGCTTACATTGTTGACTACGACGCTCCTTCCCAAAACCTGCCCCTTAAAGAAGCAACGGGCAAATGCCCCAGATGCGGCGCGGAAGACCCGTACCACTGCAATGCTTCCCACACCGGCCCCTGCGTTAACGAAGCTGTAAAACCGCAGAAACCCGCACAGGAAGTTATTTGGGAAAGAAAACACGATAAAGACTGCCATGATGAATTCCACTGCCATTGCCCTTCCGTAATAGCGGAAATAGTAGGGACCTCTCTTAAAGGCGAAAAGATTGAAGCGACAAAAACTGTTGACGCAGCCGCCTTTAAAGCAGTTATCTTTAATACCGAAGACGGTATCTCTTACAAAGTTACGCCTAAAAACGGAGCGGAATTAAAAGTAAAAGTAGTAACCGACTCCAAACAAGGCCGCGACCCGCACCAGTTCCTTGATACCAACCTTGTAATAGACGAGCTGGACGCCAACGGTAAACTTAAACAAACAACGGCAATATTCATAATCAGCAGAGACGCGACAACGTTCTAATAAAGTTTATACAATAAACTCCGCTTTCCTTAAGGGAAGCGGAGTTTTTAAAATAAACAGGGACAAAAAATAAAATGAAAAAGACAATAATCTTATCTTTAATATTTGTAACGGCAGCGATGCGAAGTTTTGCACTGCCCTCCGCTTCGGAAATTACGGCAAACAAAGAACTGTCGGCAAAAGTGCAAACCGTGCTGGAAAATAAATTTACCCAAGTAAACAAACAAAATGCACCCGCGCAGGAAAAAACCTTAAAAGGCACAATTTTAACGGGCGCATATACGGACGGATTCCTGAGAGTAAAAAACTTTAACACAAAGCTTTTTAACGTAATGTTTTATATAGACAACAGAACCGTAAATAATAACGGGGACATGGCTTTTGCCGTTACGGGAGAAGAAGCCGTGCTTAAACGTCTTGAAGTTTTTACGGACGTAAATTTTACGGAGGGAGTCAACGGAGACCCCGATACGGAAATAAACCTTTCCCTGCAAATTAAATATACAAAAGCTGACGGCGCGGCGCAGGAAACAATTACAATCCCCAACTTTACAACTATTACCCTCAAAGACCTTAGGGAAGGTAATTTTGAAGAAAACCACAAAACCGTAATTACGGACAAAAAAATTATACCGACAAAGGTTGTTACCGAAACAGAAAAGCAGCATAACGCCGACTGTAACGATAAATACCATTGCGACTGCCCCGTAATAACAAAAAAGGTTGTGGTGCCTATGGAGCTTGAAGAAGTTAAATTGCACGAAAAGGACTGCAAAGACCCTTATCACTGCGACTGTCCCACCCGTCAGGAATACAGATAAGCAAAAACGGCAGAACCTTAAAACATATTTAAGATAATACAAAACCCGCTCTTTTTTTTAGAGCGGGTTTTTATTTTGTAGAATTTTCCTATGAATTTAGAACAAAACATAATTAAAGATTTACACGCCGGCGCAGACGTAAAACGCGCGCAGCATAACTTGCGCTTTTTTAAAACGGGAAAGGGTGAATACGGCGAGGGCGATATATTTTTGGGCCTTACTCTGCCGCAGATGAGAGAACTTGTAAAGCTTTATAAAAAAACCGCCGATATTAAAGATATTAAAAATTTACTTAAAGATAAATACCACGAAGTCCGCCTGTGCGGGCTTATGCTGCTGGTGGAACTCTTCCGCGCCGCTAAGACGCAGGAACGCCGCAAAGAAGTTTATGATTTTTATATGAACAATCTTAGCGGGATAAATAACTGGGATTTGGTGGACCTTACCGCCTATAATATCCCCGGTGCATTTTTGCACGGCAAAAGCCATAAGCCGCTTTTTGACCTTGCCAAGACCAAAGACCTTTGGAAAGAGAGAATCGCCATAATTTCCACAATGTACTTTATCAAACGCGGGGACTTTGAAACAACAATAAAACTTGCGGAAATGTTTTTAAATCACAAGCACGATTTAATGCATAAAGCCGTCGGGTGGATGCTTAGGGAAACGGGCAAGAAAGATATAAATGTTTTATACTCTTTTCTGGATAAATACGCAGGCGCAATGCCGCGCACAATGCTGAGATACAGCCTTGAAAAATTGACTGAAGATAAAAGAAAATATTATATGACGATGCCGCGCACGACGGGAAAATTAAAATAAATCCTTAATAAACTTAAAAGGTTTTTTAATATATTTAAACGAAGGTTTGTTTAATATTATCCTTACAAAATAAAGCGGGCTTAGGCGCAATGGGCAGGTAAATAAAGCTTTTGATGCCTCGGGATACGGATAAAGACAAAGATACTGCGCCAGTTGGTAAAAGGTTTCACGCTCCTCTTTTTTTACCGCGCAAAGCGGCGGAACGGTATAAAGCGGATAGTAGCGCCTTACGGCGTCCAAGAAGGCGTTAAAAATGTCATTATCGTCGTCAAACACTATGCCGCCGATAATATACAGCGCTTTAACTTCCATAAGCAGTCTGGCGCAAACGCCGCTTTGTTTTATTGTTTCGTCATTATGCGTTCTTACTTTGGAAACTTCAAAAGAAGAAAATTTAAATTTACTTTTAAACTTACGCAAATACCATAGATTATAAATATGTATCCACTGCAGGCCCATAACAAGCTCGTTAGGCGGAACTTTTTGCCATGCCTCCCGCTTGACCATAAACCCGCCGATATGCCCGAATAAACCGGAGTTGGATCTTACGCTGCCCAAGTAGTTAAGCACTTGTTCTTTGCTGCCCATATCAATAATACTGCCGTCGGGAACATTTTTAAGATAATGCAAAGGCTCCATATCTTTCATCTGAGCGTCGCAAAGCTGCATATAATAAATGTATAAATCCAAATCTTCTTTTGTATCGGCAAGCAGACGGGCAAGTGCGCCCTGCGTAAAAGTATCGTCATCGCCCAAAATAAAACAATATTTACCTTTCGCTTCGCTTACAACCCTAAGCATATTGCCGTCAAAACCTAAGTTTTGCGTGTTTTTAAAATAATGTAAGTTGGAATATTTTGCGGCAAAATCGGCCAGAACTTCCTGCGTATTATCGGGGGAATTATTATCGCACACCACAACTTCCACCTGCTCGGAAGACGCCTCTTTAAAAGAAAAAACATTTTCCAAAGTTTCTTTTAAATAAGAAGCCCTGTTATAGGTGGGTATGCAAATGGATAGTTTTATCATTCTTGTGCGGAGGAAACTTGTTTTAGATTAAAATCTTCGTCCAGAATAATAAGGTCTGCGCGTTTCCCCTTTTCCAGTGAACCGCAGGAAAGCTTGTGCAAAGCTGCGGGGTTATCGCACGCCGCCATAAAGGCATTGCCTATGCCAAAGCCCCAGCTGATAAGGTTTTTAACGCCGCCAAGCATTGTAAGGGAAGAACCTGCAATAACATTATCCTGCTTTCTCTTAAAAAGGCCGTCGCTTAAATAAACTTCCTCTCCGTTGGCAAGGCCTGCACTTTTGCCAGTGGGATTTAAGGAATCGGTAACTAAAATAACTTTAGAGGGTTTTTTAAGTTTTAAAACCATATTCATAATAACAGGGGAGATATGGCGGCCGTCGGCAATAACCTCCACACTAAAGCCGTCATCGGTCAAAGCCGCGCCTGCGGCGCCGGGTTCCCTGTGGCTCATAGCGCGCATAGCATTAAAAAGGTGAGTAACGTGCGTTATCCCAAGCTTCTGCGCGTACTTCATTTGGTCATAGGTCGCATCTGTATGGCCTGCCTGCAAAACAAAGTTTTTCTCTTTAGCGTAAGCGGCAAGTTCTTCTATTCCTTTAAGTTCGGGGGCAACTGTCATAGCGGCTATTTTTCCCCCTGCGGCTTTGTAAAGTTTATCTGCAACTTCTAAATTTATGGGGGCTATATCCTGCGGCTTCATAACACCGGGCTTTGCGGGGGATATAAACGGGCCTTCCAAGTGAAAACCTGCAATTCTTGCGCCATTTTCTTTACCTATGGCGGGTGCAAGCTTGGCGACGGTTTCTATCATTTTTTCTGTTTGCGCGGGGTAAATTGTGGGGGTGAATGCTGCTACGCCCTGCTTTAAAAGCACTTGGGACATATCAAGCAAATCCTGCGGATTATCCCTGTCGGTGCCAAAGCCGCCGCTGCCGTGGATGTGGGTATCAACAAAACCTGCGGAAAGGTAATTGCCCTGCAAATCAATAATTTGGTCGGCGGCGGGCAGCGCGAAGGAAGATGGAAGTATATTTTCCACAATGCCGTCGTTTACAAGCACCATACCCGTAAACACATTGCCTTTACTTATTATCTTGCCGTTGTGGTAAAGCGTTTTCATACTGCCCCCTTAGATACTAGACAAAAGAGCAAACACCAAATCTTTTATATGCGGAAGAAGAAAGCATAGAAGCCGCCTCTTTATCAGCAACAATATAAGCGTTTGGATGCTCCTGCAACACTGTTATGCTGCAGTTAATATCGCGTTCGCCTTCTATAGCGCGAAAGACGGCGTCTGCCTTTTTAAGCCCCACTGTCATTATAATAACTTCGCGCGCGGCCATAATTATGCCAAGGCCCATTCTTACGGCGCGCTGCGGGACGGAGTTAACATCATTGTTAAAAAATCTTGCGTTT
>CAZBCE010000066.1:0-7459 GCA_964490555.1 uncultured Elusimicrobium sp.
AAATCCCCCGTGTTTAATAAGCGGGGGATTTTATATGTTAAAATTAAAAATATATAAATATAAGTATGAATATAAAACGGGGATTTACTTTAATTGAGCTTTTAGTTGTAGTTCTTATAATAGGCATTTTGGCGGGTATCGCTTTGCCTGTTTACACGGACGCGGTTGAAAAATCACGCGCCTCGGAAGCGATGATAGTTTTGCGCGCCGTCAGAGATGCGGAAAAACTTTACCGCCTTACAAACGGCACTTACGCCGATACCTTTGCAAAACTGGATTATACTTTTTTCAATAATCAGGGAGTAACGGTAAGCGGCGGGGGAATGTCTTCAAAACATTTTGTGTATGCCTTGCATGATATGACAGGCTCAACGCCGCACGCGCAGGCTTTAAGGTCAAGCGAATCTAACTGGTATATTGTAAGTTATATGGAATCTGCCGTCATAAACTGCGTTGCCGCGGCGTCAAATCAAAAGGGTAATAATTTTTGTAAAAAGTTTTCTTCAAATGTTTCAGCCTGCCCCGAAAGCGGGTATAACTGCTATTCAATTCCCGACTGAGATTTACAATAATTAGCGTTTGCTTTATTTATCCGCTCTTACGGTGCGTATGGTTTGTACGTGCTGGTTATATGTTTTGCTGAAGATATGCCTGCCCGTCTGATTATCCGCCACAAAGTAAAGCGCGTCAAAGTTGGGTTGCGGGTTTAATACCGCTTTTACGGAGTTTACGCTGGGGTTTGCAATAGGCGCGGGCGGCAAGCCGCCGTTGCGGTAAGTATTATAAGGGGAATCTATCCTTAAATCTTTTAGTGTAAGGCCGCGTTTCCAATGGCGGTTTTCCTGCGCGTTAAAACCAAGCGCGTACTGCACTGTCGGGTCGGCCTCAAGGCGTTTGCCTATTTTAAGACGGTTTAAATAAACTGCTGCAATTTTGGGGCGTTCGTCTTCCACCACGGCTTCGCGCTCTACTATGGAAGCGACGGTAAGAATGGTTTTTTCGTCATTTTTTCTGCCTGCGGCATCTATTAAAGGCGCAATATTTTTTTCGTATTCGCCCAGCATAATTTTTAGAATTCTTTTTACGGGCATATTGGGGGACAGGAAATAAGTTGACGGGAAGAGGTATCCTTCTAAATTTTCATGTTTCGCCTCTTTTATAAAAGACTGGGTATCTTCTATAATACCGTTTCTGAAGAGTTCGTCGGCAATTTCTTCTATACGCCAGCCCTCAAGCACAACTATTTTTTGCAGCTGCGCGCCGGAATCGGATATAAGCCGCCAGATAACTTCGGGCGAGGCGGTATTTTTATAAAGCTTAAAACTGCCGCTTCTTAACATCGGCGCGGCCCCGCTTGCTTTAAGACATATTTTAAACCACAGAGAACTTTGTATTATCCCTTTTTCTTTTAACAGTTCGCCTATTTTGCCCGCGCTTACGCCTTGCGGTATCTCCACGGTAATAAGTTCGCCTTTATTGTTAAAATAGCGGTATACGCCAAAGGGCGCGGCCACTATTAAAAAGAGAATTGTAAATACAATTAGTTTTCTCATTATTTTATAAGTTTCAAAAAGTGTCTTTTGCCAACCTGTAATACGGCGGGTTGCTCTATGTTTAACGGTATATCCTGTTCCACTTTATTGCCGTCCAGCTTAACGCCGCCCTGGTCTATAAGACGTCTGGCTTCGTTCTTGCTTTTTGCAATTTGGTGCTGCACGATAACGGCGGAAACAAGCGTCCCCGCCTCTACTTTAACTTCGGGCATATCCTGCGGATTTTCTTTTTTGGAAAATACGCTTTCAAAATGTTCCAAACCTGCTTTTGCGCCGTCCTGCCCGTGGAAGCGCGTTACCAAAATTGCCGCCAAATCTTTTTTAGCCTGCATAGGGTGTTTAGCCTTAACGGCGTCTAAATCTTCCGTCGTTAAAAGTTCATAATACTGCATCATAAGTTCGTCGGAGATAGACATTATCTTACCGAACATATCCTGCGGCGTGTCGTTTATGCCTATATAATTGCCGTAAGATTTAGACATTTTTTTAACGCCGTCCGTGCCGATTAAAAGCGGCAGAGTCATAACTACCTGCGCTTCCTGCCCGTTATTTTTTTGCAGTTGTCTGCCGACGAGTAAATTAAAAATCTGGTCCGTACCGCCCAGTTCCACGTCAGCTTTAATAGCGACTGAATCCTGCCCTTGGAAAAGGCTGTACATAACTTCCAAAACGCTTATGGGGCTGCCCGCTTTCATTCTCTTCTTAAAATCTTCGCGTTCTAAAACCTGCGATAAAGTTACTTTGGAAAGCGTGCCTAAAATTTCTTTTGTTGTAATAAAAGGGTCCAGCCATTCGCTATTGAAATGTAATTCCGTTTTGGACGGGTCTAAAACTTTAAAAGCCTGGTCCGTATAAGTTTTTGCATTGCGCAAAATATCTTCGCGCGAGAGCATGGGACGGGTGGAATCGCGGCCGGAAGGGTCGCCCACGCTTGCGGTAAAATCGCCTATAATTAAGACGGCGGTATGCCCTAAATCCTGAAACGCGCGCAACTTGGAAAGCACAACGCTGTGCCCAAAGTGTAAATCCGCGCTTGTAGGGTCCGCGCCCAATTTAACGCGCAGTTTTTTGCCGCTTAATAATTTTTTTTCAAGCTCGGCTTCGCTTACAAGGTCAACCGTGCCTCTTTTTAAAAGTTTTAAAGCTTCTTTAACGTCCATAACATTCTCCGCTTAAAATATATTATATTTTATCATTTAGTTAACTTAAATTTATCAAAAAAAATCAAAAGCTTAAATAAAGCCGTAAGGATTTGCGATAATTTTTACCGTAAGCTGCTTTGGCGGTTTTGTTTCCGCCACGGTTTTTATAAAGCTTTTAAGCATATTATCGTCTAAAGATTTTATTAAAAGATACTGCTGAAAAAAGTCTTTCGCCTGTCTGCCGCACGGCACAGGCCCTTCCACCTGCATATAGGCGCCATAGGCGGTATTAATGGCGTTTATTACGGTTTTGCTGAAGGTAGCCAAATCTTTTTTTGTTTTTGCCGTTAAAAGTATTTTTACAACTTGCGTGTAAGGGGGAAAATTGAATTCTTTTCTAAATTCCAACTCGTTTTTTGCAAAGTTAAGGTAATCGTTATTCTTAATAATTTCAAAATCAAACAGTTCGCTTTTGGATATTTGCACAAACAATTTTGCGTTTTTTGTTTTTCTAAGGCGGCCTTTAAGATTAAAGAGCATTTGCGTAAAGTTTTCCGCCGCTCTGAACCCGGGGGAGTTTAATTCCCCGTCGGCGTCTAAGACTGCCGCCAGATTTATTTTGCTTTCGTTTAAACCTATATTTAAGGCCATGTGCGTGCCTACGACAATATCCGCCTGCGCCTCCTGCAAGGCTTGGGCGACCTGGTGGCCTTCCGCCTTTTTTGTGGCAAGCGTTTGGGAATCCAGCCTGAAAATGCGGGCGGAGGGAAACATCTTTTCTAAATCGCTTACTATGCTTTGCGTGCCGCCGCCGAGCGTGCGGAAAATCTCATTTTTACAGACGGGACAAGTTTGCTGTAAACTTTCTTTACTGCCGCATTTTTTGCATAAAAGATATTCTTCTTTCCCGTCCTGCACGCGGCCCAAAACCGCGCCGCATTTTTTGCATTTTGCAAAAGCGCGGCAGTTAAGGCAGGCGTAAACGTCGCCATGGCCCAGACGGTTTAACAGCAGTAAACTTTGCCCGCCGTTAAGCATATTTTGCCCCAAGGCTTCCTGCAACTCGGCGGAAATAAATTTGGAAGACGGCCCTGTTTTTTGCGTAACAATAACCTGCGGCTCTTTAGCGAAAGCGGGCAGGGACTCTTTAAAGAAAACTGTTTTTATTTTATTTTGCTGAGCCAAATGCAAAGCTTCCAGCGAAGGCGCGGCCGAAATTAAAACAAGTTTGCTTTTTATTTCCGCCGTCCTAAAAAGCAACACTTCGCGCGAGTGATAGTAAGGTTTATTATCTTCCTGCTTAAATGCCTCATCTTCTTCCATAGACATTATGCTTAAGCGTAAATTTTTAAACGGCAGCAGGCAGGCGGAGCGCGTGCCGATAACTATGCAGGGTTTTCCGCTTAAAATTTCCGCCGCGGTAATTTTGCGTTTACTCAGCAGCACTTTGCTGTGCCACATATGAATATTACTTTGCCCGAATTTTTCTTCCACCGTTTTAATAAGCTCGGCGGAAGTTATAATATCTGGCACTAAAATAAGCACCTGCCCGCCCGCGCCCAAAACTTTGTGGGCATGGGTCAGCGCGGCTTCGGTTTTGCCGCTTAAAGCGGGGCCGTGCAGTAAAACGGTTTCATTGTTTTCTATCGTAGTTAAAGCTTCTTTTTGCGCGGCTGTAAGCGGGCCTTTATTATAAAAAAGCGGCAGGTTTTCGCGCGGAGTTTCTTTATAGCTTTCCAAAAGTTTTTTGTTGATGAAGGAGGGGATAAGAACGTTTAAAGTTTCGCCCAAAGTATTAGCATAAGTTTGCTCTATAAATTTTGCAAGGGGGAAAAGTTCAGGCCCAAAGAACACTTGTTCGTCGGCAAGTTCAATAACTTCTTTAAGTTTAATATTTTTAGGAAGTACGGGGTGAGTATCCAATGCCGTTATAAAACCCGTCTGCTCCGCAGGGCCAAAGGGCACTTTTACGCGCAGGCCAAGCTTTACCTTACCTTCAAATTTTTGAGGCAGAAGGTAATCGAAGCTTTTATTTAAAGCTATCGGCAGGCAGACGGAAATATTCATTTAATCTTCCTTGGCGTTTTTGGAAGGAATACTTGACGCAGGCGGCGTTACGCCCATATCTTTTAAAAGTATTTTAAGGTCAGCCCAGGCGTCTTTCTTCCAACCAGGGTTTCTTAGAAGAGCGGCAGGGTGGAAAGTCGCCAGTATTTTAACGGGCTTTTTAAGTTCCGCATGGGTAAGTTGTAAGTCGTAAATTTTCCCGCGGATCGAGGCCAAATTGGGCGCGTCTTTTATCAAACTTTTTGCCGCTACTCCGCCCAAGGCTACTATATATTCGGGCTGTATAAGGGCTATTTGCTGTTCAACGTATTTGCGGCAGACGGCGATTTCGTCAGGTACGGGCGCGCGGTCGTTGGAGCGTTTTTCGGGGTCGGAAGGGTCCACCATCGGGTGGCATTTAACCATATTGGCGATAAAAACTTCTTCCCTGCTAAAGCCCATTGCGGCTATAATCTTGTCTAAAAGCTGGCCCGCTTTGCCCACAAAAGGGCGGCCTTGGCGGTCTTCTTCGTAACCTGGGCCTTCGCCCACAAACATAAGTCTTGCGTTTATATTGCCTTCACCGGGGACGGCTTTAATGCGCGTTTCGCCCAGCGGGCAGCGCGCGCAGTTTGTAATTTGCGCGGCAAGCGCTTCAAGGCTGGTCTGTTTATCTTGCGCGGAAGTTTCAACAATGGTATTTTCTGCGGGTGCGACTTCTTTTTTTGTTTTTGCGCGGGAAGTTTTTGGCATAACGGTAACCTGTTCCTCTTCTGTGTTAATGTCGGCGGCGGTTTGCTGCTTGGCTGGAATATTAAAAGCAGCCTTCTGTTTCTCAGGGGCTGCTTTTAATATCAAATCTTCCTCTTCCGCTGCGGAGAGAAACTTTTTTAAATCTCTGGTTAATCCTTTAAGTTCTTCCCTCATGACGGTTTATAACTTAAGGGGTTCTTTTGCCTTTCTTTCGGCTTCTTTTCTGGCTTCTTCTTCTTCGCGTTTCTGCTGGGCCAGAGCGTCGGTGGAACCTTTAAGAACCATATCTTTTGTAACTTTTCCGCTTAAAATATCGTCTAAGGCTATTTTAATTACGGTAGCGTCGGGTTCGTTTTTATATTCCTGTTTTCTTTTAAGAACTTTTGCCCACATAGAGGCCAAAACAACCATGGTATATTTGTCGCCGTCAAAATCTACCAATTTACTTTCAAAGTCCTTTTCCTGTATTGCCATTTTTATATCTCCTGACTTATCTTAGATTTTAAATTTTCTTTCTGCTTACTTTAAGTCTTTCCGCTTTTATTATAGCCGCGCAGTCTTTAACCGCCGCTTTAAAGATATCATTTATTACGAGGTAATCGTAATCTTTTATATGTTCCAGCTCTTTTTTTGCGGTTGCCATACGCACCTTTATATCGGCAGTGCCGTCGTTACGGGCGGCTATTCTCTTCTCAAGTTCTTCAAGGCTTGGCGGAGCGATAAATATAGAAACCGCATTCTTAAATATTTTTTTAACCGTTTTTGCGCCCTGCACGTCTATAACAAGTACGGGGCATTTGCCTTGTTTAATCGGCAAATCAAAAGAACTTTTAGGTATTCCGTAATAGTTTACATGGACTTTTGCCCACTCCGCCATTTGTTTATTTTTTATCGCGGCCTCAAAATAATGCTGCGTCCAAAAGTGGTAGTCCCTTCCGTTTTTTTCGCCTTTTCTGGGCGAGCGGGTGGTGGCGGTAATAACGCGGGAGAGAGTTTTATCCTTCTTTAAAAGCTCCGCCACTATCGTTGTTTTTCCGCCGCCTGAGGGGGACGAAACTATTATTGGAAAACATTCCATATATATAATGTATTTTATTAAATTAAACCGTCGCGTACAAGGGTTAAGTAAATAAAAAGCGCCCTTTTGGGGCGCTTTTATAAATTAGAGGCGGTTATTTTACCGCGTCTTTCCAGGCGTCGGCTTCCGCCTTAACCTGCGCTTTTGCGGCGTCAACTTTTTCCTTAACGGCGGCTTTAGCCTGGTCCGTTACGGAAGCGTCGTCGCTTTTTGCCGCGTCGGCTTCTTTTGCGGCCGAGTAGCTTGCTTTTGCCGATTCAACTTTACCCCGTATCTCGGCTGATTTCTGAAGAGTGTCTTCAAGCGTAAGCGTATTTGCCGCTTGGGCGTTTTGACCTGTGGTCGCGCACCCGCTTAAAATAAACGCGCAAAAAATTGCGGTTAAAAAAGAAATGTTAAAAAATATTTTCATATCGTATTTACCTTTTTATTATAAATTTAAAAGTAACGAGGAAGAAAATTCAAAGATAAAAAAACACGCCAAGTTTTAAGCTTGGCGTGTTTTGTTGATCAAAGTTATTGAGCAGCCTGTGCGGGAGCAGCTTCCGGTGTTACGGCCGGGGCGGCTTCTGCTGGTACAGGAGCGGCTTCGGGTGCAACGGGAGCGGCTTCTGTTGTTTCTACTGCAACAGCTTCGGGTTCGGCAACGGGGGCAGCTTCAGGGGCGGGTTTATTGCAAGCAACAAACACAAAGGCTGAAACTAACGCTACGCTGGCGAGAACTAATAATGACTTCTTCATAGTAAACTCCTTTAATAATTTTTAATTTAACTTTACTTACGAGTAAATTGTATAAAAAATAACGGGAATAATCCAACGAAACGCAAAATAAACCCGCGCGGAGCGGCGGAAAAACGGCAATTTTACGCCTGAGAATTATTTGCGTA
>CAZBCE010000067.1:0-7382 GCA_964490555.1 uncultured Elusimicrobium sp.
CAGATACACGGGCTTCCAGCCGCTCACGGTATCCTTCCCTCCTCGCCTCTCGTCTTGCCGCAAAATACTTGCAAAATATATTAGTTTCGCGCTTAGAATAAAATTAAAATTTACCTAAAATCTGAAAATTCACGCGCGCTGCCTACAAATTTGTTCTGCCGCTTCGCCCGCTTGCCGTGTTGTAAACCCTTCCGTCTGTTATATTTCTGCCGATTTGGAATGCCGATAAAATTAAACTTTTGCGTATCCAAATGTTTGACTTGTCTGCAGTAAAAACCGACGGCCCTGACTTAAAGACCTTTGTCGGTTTTTACAAGTTGTCAAACAGGAATCAAAAGTTTAATTTTATATGACTATGAGGCACAAATATAACGGACAAAAAAATAGAAAAATAAGCAATACAATAAACAATAAATAAAAGGGATAAACATCCCATAAAATAAAAAAAGAGCGCTTTCGTTAAAAAGCGCCCTTTTAAATTTTATCTTCCACCCTACTCTATTCTGTATTTGCCGTCCGATATCTTTAAACCGAGAGAAGAACATATCTTCTTGCCCGATTCACTTGAAGTTTCGCAGGTTATAGTGTCATTATCGTAGGTGCCGATAATGTTATAGGCGTAAGAGTTGCTTCTGGAAGACGCGCTTATAGTTGAACCCGTAAGCGTGTAAACAAAGTTCTGTGTTGTTACGGTGGTGTCGGTTACAACCGTCGGGTTTGTTGTTTTATCTTTGCCCGAAGGGTCAACATCCAAAGCTTTAAACGAAGTCGCATAAGCCCCGTTGTTATCGGCAATGTACTTAACCTGCGCCGCCACAAAGTTTGAAACCAGCCTTACCGCTTCCAAAGCGCGGCCCTTTTCAAGAGAGCTTAAATAAGTGGGGTAGGCAACCAAAATCATACCTGCTATAATGATTACCACTACCATCATTTCCAACAGCGTCATACCTTTTTTATTAAGGTTTTTTTGCATATATTAACCTCTCATTACAAGTTTGGTAAGGTCCGCAAGCGCAAGTGTAAGCATGGAGTCAATATCTCTTAAAAGCGCAAGGCGGTTATTTTTTATTGCGGGGTTTTCCGCGTTAACCATTACATTATTAAAGAAATCTTCCAGCGGCGTTTTAAATTCCGCAAGACGCTCAAAAGCGTATTGGCAGGTTTCTTTTGTAATATTATAGTCTAATTTTTTGGAAATTTCAGCCTTAACTTTTGTAAGCGTGCCGTAAAGCGCGCGCTCGGAGGCGTGTTCAAACAGTTTTTCATCAACGGGCGCGGCGGGAACCTGCGCTTTTTTAAGTATATTGCTTACGCGTTTTGCCGCTTCCGCCACGACTGAAATATCGCCCGATTCCTTTGCCTGTTTAAGTGCTGTGGCTATAATAACAATCTGGTTTAATGTCCTGTTTTTAAGCCCGCTTACGGCGGCAATTTCGTCCGCGCCTAAGCCGTGCTGTTCAAGAACATTTGCCATACGCTGCCACATAAAATCGTAAAGCTTATCTGTTTGGCTGTTGTCAACTTTAGGCAGCAGGCTTACTGTTTTATCAATAAGTTCCTGCAGGGTAAGGTTAAGATTTTTGTCCATCATAATTCTTACCGCGCCCATAGCCTGACGTCTTAAAGCAAAGGGGTCTTCGCTGCCGCTGGGTACTTGTCCTACGGCGAAGTTAGCCGCAAGGCTGTCCAATTTGCCCGCGAGCGAAACTAAAGCGCCCTGCGTGCTTTGCGGCAATTCGGAGGAGGCTGTTAAAGGTAAATAGAATTCCTGCAAAGCGGTTGCTACCGCTTGAGGGTAACCCGTTTTTTGGGCATATACGCCGCCCATATAACCTTGCAGTTCGGCAAATTCGTACACAACGCCGCCAGTTAAATCCGCATAGCAAAAGTCGGCGGCTTGTTTTACTTCTTCCGTCTGCTTTGTGTCTAAAGCGGCTTTTTGCGCCAGCCATAAAGAAAGTTCTTTAACGCGCTGCGTTTTGGCAATCATATTGCCCATACCGTCAATAAAATTGACTGTATTTAATTTTTCGCGCATGGCGGGAAGGCCGTTTTTAAGGTCGTTATTAAAAAAGAATACGGCGTCGGTCAGGCGGGCCGTCATAACATTTTTAAAACCTGTTCTTACTTCGTCCTGATTGACGGAAATGCCGTCGCGCACCGCTATAAAATGCGGTTGTATTTCGCCCTTTTCGTTTAATACGGGGAACATTTTTATCTGCTTTTTAAGAACGGTTGTAATAAGTTCTTTGGGCAGGGTTAAAAATTTAATATCAAAATCTCCGCTTAATACTACGGGGTGTTCGGTAAAGGAAACTGTTTCCGTTATCAAATCGTCGTCCATATCGGCAATGTAGCCCAGTTTTGCGGCGGCGGATTCAACCGCGCGTCTTAAAGTTTTTTCTCTGTCTTCTATTTTTACTAGAATAGGCTGCGGCTGGTTTTTTAAAGTTTCCGCGTAAACTTCCGGCGAAGCTATTTTAATAGGCTTTCTGCCGAAGGAGGTTATGGGGAAAGTATTGCGGCCGCTTTTAACGCCTGCAACTTCAAAATCCACAACTTTTGTGCCGTAAAGGCCGATGAAACTTCTGATAGGGCGGGCAAAGCGGAAGTTAGTTTCTTCCCACACCATATTTTTGGGGAAGGTTAAACCTTTAACAATTTCCGTAAAAATCTGCGGCAAAAGCTTTACCGTTTTTTCGCCTTTAATTTTTACTTTAGCGTAAATAAAGGGGCCTTTATCGGTTTCCACGACGGTAAGCTGCTTTGCCTCCAATCCGTTTTTGGCGGCAAAGCCTATGGCCTGCTGCGTAAAATTGCCCTGCTCGTCTTTAAGCATTTTGGCAGGGGGGCCTTTAACTTCTTTTTGTATATCTTCGGCCTTGGTGGCAAGTTCGGTAACTTCAAGCACTAATCTTTTGTATGTGCCGTAAGTTTTAACCGATACAAATTTTAAATTATGCTGATTTAAAATCTCCGTCGCTTTTTGCTGCATTTGGTTAAGCGTCGGTATTAAAAAGCGGGCGGGAAGGTGTTCTGTTCCTATTTCTAAAAGTGCATTGTTCATATAGTTTAGTCTTCCTGTTTGGGTTCGTTGGCTTTTATATATTCCGCCGCGCAAAGTTTGGCAAGGCCGCGTATTTTGGCGATAATATTTGTTCTGTCCGAAACTGATATCGCCCCGCGCGCTTCCAGCATATTAAAGCTGTGTGATACGCGCATGGCGCAGTCGTAAGCGGGCAGGTAAAGCCCTTTTTGGCAAAGCTTTTTACATTCGGCTTCGTTTTCCGTAACGGCGCGGCGAAGGTTTTCTATATCGGCTTCTTCAAAGTTGTAGTGGGAAAACTGCTTTTCGCTCTCTTTTACCAACTCGCCGTAAGTAGTGGTGTCGTTCCACATAATATCAAAGATACTGTTCTTTTTTTGAACGTACATTGCGATACGTTCAAGGCCGTAAGTAATTTCCGCCGTGATAGGTTTTAAAGTGTTTCCCGCCATAATCTGGAAGTAGGTAAACTGTGTAATTTCCATACCGTCTAACCAAATTTCCCAGCCGACGCCGCCCGCGCCCAATGTGGGGGACTGCCAGTCGTCTTCTATCCATCTTACGTCGTGCTGCTTAGGGTCAAGGCCCAAGACTTTAAGGGAGTTTAAATAAAGTTCCTGCACATTTGCGGGAGAGGGTTTTAAGATAACCTGAAATTGATAATATTTACCCAGTCTGTTTGGGTTTTCGCCGTATCTGCCGTCGGCAGGTCTGCGGCAGGGTTCTACATAACAGCAGTTCGTCGGTTTGCTTGTAAGCGAGCCGAAGAATGTGGCGGGGTTAAATGTGCCCGCGCCCTTTTCAACATCATAGGGCTGCACAACTATGCAGCCTTGCTTCTTCCAATAGGTTTGAAGCTCGTGTATTATATCTTGAAAATTCATATATAATAATTATAGTAAATATTTACCTTTGCAGAGTGGGACCAAAAATTAAATTTATGAAAACATTACAAGACGGCAGTTTTGCTTTTTACGAAAGTAAGAAAAAAAAGTTTATTCTTTTTGCGGGCGGCGCTTTATTTTTATTTGCTTTACTTTATTTTATTCCGCATAACCCTAACAAGGCAGAGGATTCCATTGCCGTTTTTGCTCTCGGGGTTGTTATAGCAATTCTTTTTGTGCAGTTTGCCGTATCCTTCTTTCAAGAGCCTTCCGTTATTATTAATGAAACTTATATTAAACTTAAAGGCCTGCCCGAAGTTGTTTGGGATAATGTCGGCTATGTAACTTTGGAAAAACGGTGGACTTTTGCAACTAAACACCGCAGGTGGATGATAACGATTATGGTTGTTGAACCGTCAATTTATCCTTTAAGTTTAATGCAGAAAATTAAAACAAAATTCGGTATCTCTCCGTTTATGTTAAACGTAAATATGTTTGACGCGCAGGAAAGGGAATTGTTAAGGCAGCAGCTTTGCGCGTTTAGGCAATTTAAGAATTTTCAGGACAATAAAGGCTTTTTTTGAGAAGTAAAACCGCGGTATTACGCCAGCACGGGCTCAAGGGCGGTTTCCGCAATGGCCTGCTGCGCTTCCACTTCCGCCGAAACCTGTAACATATTTATTGTGTTTAACGGGTAGTTCAAATAATTATTTAAAAATCTTTGGCATACATAGCGGCTTTTGTTTATGTTGACTATATCCTGCGGCGTATAAAAAGTTAAGCAGGAAAGCGGCGCGCTGTGCATTTGCTCCCAAAAATCAGCGGGGATATCCAAAACGGGCCTGTCCTGCAAACCAAAACCGCTAAGCTGCATTAAACGCAGCAAAAACGCGGGCGCCACTGCGGGCGAGAGGGGGGAAAGCTCCAGCTGCTTAAGAGATTCCTCCAAAAACAAAAATTTATCGGGATTCGGGCTGGAGTCCGGCGTAAGACGGTAAAAAAGTTCGCAAAAATATAAAGCCGCCTCCACCTTTTTGGCGTCTTTTCTTACCTGCGGATAAACGCTTTCTATCTTGCCGCCCGTTACGCACCCTACCGAGGCATTCCTTCTTATATAAATACGCGCGCAGGATTGGCTGAAAGGCTCGCTTAAGGCTTTAAGTTTGGAATCGCTCCTGTTTACTCCAGGAAAGCGCAGTGCAACGCGGCCGTGTTCAAACGTGTACGCGCAGACCATTCTGTCCGATTCGCGGAAATTCTGCCTTAAAAGCACAATCATTCTGTCGGTAAAGTTCATAAGAAGATAATACAAAATTTTATTATGCCGCGCTTTACCGTAAATATTTTTACACAAGACTTTTTAATTATTGTAAAATTTATATGTTACTTTTTGTTTTTGAGCGGTTTTAAGCCACAAATAAAAATGACAATAATCTTTAAATGTAATATAATAAGAACACTATGTTACCTACATATAGACCAAATAACAGAAAAAGAGCCAAAACCATAGGGTTTAGGGCAAGAATGGCCACCGCCGGTGGCAGAAAAGTGCTTAGCGCCAGAAGAAATAAAGGACGCCAAGAGCTTATTCGCAAGTAAAAATTGTGAAGAAATTCGGCCTTGCTAAAAACGATAGAGTGTACCTTGATAATGACTTTAAAACCATTTTGGAAAAAGGTACTAAAGTGTACGCAGAAGGAATCGTTTTGTGGTACAGGTCCAATCCGTTTGTAAGCACGGGGGAGGAGTATAACTCCCCTTCGGGCAAAAAACACGGGCGGATAGGAATTATAGTTTCAAAAAAGTTAGGCAATGCGGTTTGCCGTAACCGCTGTAAAAGGCTTTTAAAAGAGGTCTTTCGGCTTAACAGACATTTATTAAAAGACGGCGCAGATTGTATTTTGTGTCCCAAGGACGCAGATAAAATACAAGATTTTAGCTCAGCCTGCGCGGCTTTTTGGGCAGTAACCAACAAAGCGGGAATTTTGAAGAATCGCAAGGACCTTTGATTTTTGTATCCCTTACCTTCGGTTCAGGCAAATTTATTAAATGAAAAAGTTGCTTCTTTTAATCATCAGGGCGTTCAGTTTAATCATACGCCCGTTTTTAGGCCCCAGAGGCGTTTGCAGGTTTTACCCCTCTTGCACAGCCTATGCCGAGGAAGCAATATTGAAGCACGGATCTTTAAAGGGCAGTTGGCTTGCGCTTAAGCGAGTGTCAAAATGTCATCCCTTTCACCCTGGCGGGTGGGACCCTGTGCCGTAAGTCTGTTGCCGTAAGACCTCTTGTTAATTTGCGGGTGTCCGCGTTGCCAGAGGTTATTAATGGACAAAAATTTTTTTATAGCACTGGGAGTATCTCTGCTGTTTTACGCGGGATATACCCTTTTCTTCCCCCAGCAGCATATAACGGCGCAACCTAAGCCCGCCGTACAAGCAACCGCCTCCGCAAAACAAGCAGAAATTCAGGCAGCAGTTCCCCAGACGGAAACAGTAAAAACAATACCTGCCGTTCAAACCGAACAGGAAAACCTTTTTACGGTGCAAACCAAAGAGGCTGATATCGTTTTTACAAACAAAGGCGCGGCTATTAAAGACTTTATTTTTAAAGATATTATAGCGCCCGTCAACCTTACGCCTTACAAAGGCCCGGGTTTCTTTGCCACGCTTGATAATGTTTATTTTGAAAAAACAGACTCCGCAGAGGCTGATATAACTTTCCGCGCGCAGCTTATCCCCGGCGTGGAAGCGTTTAAACAATATACCTTTTCCAAAGACGGCGGCTTAAACGCCGTTACGCTTAAAATAGTAAACAAAACCGCGCAGGACTTAGACGTATCGGGCTTAAAATATAACTTTGGCCCGGGGCTTGCAACTGTTAAAAGCGAAGAAAGCGATAATCCCGTCAACTGGCACGCTGTTTGCATGGTGCAGGAAGAAGGTAAAAAGAAACCTACCGTCAATAATATAACGGAAAAGGAAATGAAAACCCCCGCTAAATTGCAGGAAGCCTGCACGGATTGGAAGTGGGCGGGTCTTTCCAACAGATACTTTTTGGTGGCTTTAGTCCCGCAGAATTGGACGACTAAAGCAGAGCAGTTAAGTTTTAAAAAGCAGTTCGTTTACAATAAAGATTCTTTCTTCGGGCTGTTTGGCCAGAAACCTGTTTCGGGCCCGCAGCTTGAAGTAGCTTTACCAAGCGTTGTGCCTGCCGGCGGGGAAGTTTCTTACTCGGCGGATTTTTACTTTGGCCCTAAAGATTACGAAAAACTTGTCAATATGCCTTACAACTTTGAAAGGTCTATACAGTTCGGATTCTTCGGCCAGTTCGGTAAAATGGCGCACAGCTTGCTTGAATGGCTTTACGGGATTACCAAAAATTACGGCGTCGCAATTATCATAATGACGATTTTAATACAGCTTATTATGTTCCCGCTTACTTACAAACAGTTA
>CAZBCE010000068.1:0-1909 GCA_964490555.1 uncultured Elusimicrobium sp.
ACGAGCGCGATGAGCGCGAAGGCAGCCGCGAAGGCCGCGGCGGTCCTCGTGACGCAGACGGCCCTGGTGTTCCAGCACCGGGACCAGCTGGACCGCGCCGAGGCGTGGTACCGCGCGGCGCTGGCGTTTGAGCCGAAGTTTCTTATAAAACCGTCCTCAAACACCCATGCGCCTCTCTCGGCGTCCCATACAAATCTGCGCGCGCTTATCTGGGAAGTTATGGACCAGCTTTTATCGTAAATATCTATAAACATACCTTCCATAATACCGTCGTCGGCGCGGACGCTTTTGGCAAAAAGTATACGCTTATCGTCAAGCCTTAAAGTAACGTCGTTTTGTACGTTAAAATACCATTCTTTTTTGCCGCGTATTTTACGCTGCAAAGTAAGTTCAGCCTTTTTGCTCATATCGGGAACCAACAATTCCTGTGCGGCAAAACCCGCAATAGCAATAAAAGCTATGCAAAAAATAAGCGGTTTAAATATTTGTCTGACGGTATATCCGCCAGCAAGGCACGCTGTCCATTCCCCGCTTGCTATCATATCGGAGATAACAAATAAAGCGCTAAGCAAACACGCCACGGGCAAAATTTGCAAAAGCCACGAGGGCATTGTTAAAAGACTGTATTTTAAAACCAAACGCAGACTGGCGCCGTAGCTGTTTATCCAGCGCATCTTTTCCACGCTGTCGCCCAAAAAAATAAGCGCGCCGAAAATGCACAAAATAAAAATGAAAGGTCCCCAGAATTTATGGGCTATGTATTTGGAAAGTATTTTCATCAGTTAGAAAGCCTTTTACGCCAAAGATAAAAACTGCTTATTGCCCCCACGATAACTGGCAGCATGGGCGCACCGTAAGCAAGCCATACAAGCGATGTTTTTTGCCCTATATTACCGCCGACGGTGAGCAGCCCGAGGTAGGAGAATATAAAGACTATACTAAATATCATCGCGCCCGCGCGGCCCGCCTTTTTGTCGGTTACAAAAGCCACGGGGCAACTTAAAAAGAAAAATATTATCGGCGCAAGGGAAAGCGCAAGGCGCATCAAAGGCTCTGGGCGGTATTCCACAAGCAATTTATGCGGTAAAGATTTATCCCGTAATGCCTGTATTATTTGCGGGGTTGTAAGCTCGGCCGATTTTATATTGCGCTGCTTTTCGGGCCTTTGCGTAAGCGGGATAAAAATACTGTATCTGTCAAATTCCGCCGTTACTATTTTACGCGTTTCCAAAGAATCAACACGCTGCATCTGCCCTTTGTAAAGGTTTAATTCTATGCCGCTTGCGCCTATATGTATCTTGCCTTCCGCCGCGTTCACTTTGGTGCTTAAGGCTGTTTTGTCATTCTTTCTGGCAAGGTGAACCTGCGTTAAAGTTTTTTGCTTTTTATTTACGCCTTCGGCAAACAAATCCCAATCGCCTATATTAATAAAGGTTTTAGGCTCTATGTTAACTTTTGAGATTTTGGAGGCAATATCTTCTTTAGCCTTTTCCACGCTGTGGCGGCCCGAAGGGCTTAAATAGCCTGTTAAAAAAAACATAAGACCGCTTACAAGAACGGCGGTTATAAAAATGGGACGGCTGATTTCCTTAAAAGAAAGCCCCGCGGCGCGAAGCGCCATAATTTCGCCCGTTTGGGACATATTGGTAAGCGTCATTAAAATAGCAATTTGGAAAGCCATCGGTATGCTTAATACCAGAATATCGGGCAGCATATAAAGCATAGTATTGAAAACCCAAAGCATATCCGCGCCGAAAGTCATCGCATAAGTGAATATTTTGGAAAACTGCCCCATAAAAACCACAAATACAAAAACAAACAGTACGCCTAAAAAGAAGACCAGCAAATTCTTTGTTATATACCTGAATATAATACCGAGCATTTTTTTATTTTAGCAAAATTGTATATG
>CAZBCE010000068.1:2009-7044 GCA_964490555.1 uncultured Elusimicrobium sp.
TATGGCTAATGAAATTAAGTTTGCCACAGCAGGCTTTAGAGGCAATATTGCAGAGGCGGTAACAGCTCAAAGCATTTACAGACTGTCCATTGCAATAGCAGAACACATTTTTACAAATCAATATTACGGTTTTGAAGGTACAGGTTACCAAAAACACATACAGGAAAGAGGCTTTAAATTCAAACGTCCGCTTGTTATAGTCGGCCACGACTCACGCTTTTTATCAGACAAATTTGCAGATATTGTAGGCGATGCTTTGGCCTCGCGCGGCATTACCGTAAAAAAAGCTTTATATTCCCTTCCCACCCCCGTGGCGGAATGGGCAGTATTAAAGGAAGGCGCTGTCGGCGCGGTGGTTATTACCGCAAGCGAAGCCGATTACAGCCAAAACGGACTTAAATGGATTTCCTACTACGGCGGTATCGCCAATAACGAAGTGGTGGAAGATATAGAAAGGAATATACCTGCCGTTTCCTCCATGCCTAAAGCTATGCCCGAGTTTGGTTATGTAAACTCCGCCGTAAGCGAGCATAATTTAAGGGACGAATACCTTGTCCACTTAAGCAAAATTATAGATATTAAGGCAATAAAAAAAGCCAAACTTAAAGTGGGTATAGACCCGCTGTACGGCACGGCCGATAATTACTTTAGAAAGTTTTTAACCTCCTGCGGCATAGAAATGGAAGGCATACACGAAGGTACTGATTACTTTTTTGGCGGCAAGGTGCCAAACGCGGGGCCTGAGGCTTTGGCGGACTTAAGCAAACTTGTGGTTAAAAAGAAACTCCACCTCGGCATTGCCTGCAACAGCGACTGCGATAAATTCGGCATCATCGGGCCTGAAGGGGAGTGGATTTCCCCCAACCAGATTGCCCCTGTTATCTTAGACCATATTATAAGGAACAGAAAAGCCAAGGGCCGCATTTGCAGAAGCCTTATTACAACCAATTTGATTGACGAAGTTGCCAAATCCCACAATATGCCCGTGCGCGAAACGCCCGTCGGCTTTAAATACATAAACGAACTTATGATGACGGGGCAGTATATCTTCGGCGCGGAAGAATCGGGCGGGATTGCAATTTCCAACCACATGCCTGATAAAGACGGCATTTTGGCCTGTATGCTTGTGCTGGAAATGATGTCCGTTGAAGGGAAATCCCTTAAACAAATCTTTAAAGATTTTTATAAGAAATACAATATGTATTACGACAAAAAGGTAAGTATTCCCAAAAAAGAAATTGAGATTAACGAATTTATGGAAAAACTTAACCTTAATCCGCCGCTGTCCCTCAACAAAACCTCCGTATGGAGAATTGACCAGACAGACGGCTTTAAGTTCATTTTAAAGAACGGAAACTGGCTGGCTCTGAGGCCTTCGGGTACAGAGCATCTTATAAGAATATACGCCGAAGCCAAAGACCCTGCCTCTCCGGAGAAGTTGATACAGGAAGCAAAAAAGCTTATAGAAACTTTGTCGTAAAAGATAAAGAGGGGGTTGTATGAAAATAGCAGCCATTAAAGCAAGAGAAATACTTGACTCACGCGGCGTACCCACATTGCAGGCCGACGTCATTTTGGAAAACGGCATAAAAGCAAGCGCGGCGGTGCCAAGCGGAGCCTCCACAGGTTCGCACGAAGCCGTTGAACTTAGAGATAACGATAAAAGATATAACGGTAAAGGCGTGCTTAAGGCCGTGGCGAATGTAGCCAAGATTGAGAAAATTTTAAAAGGAAAAGATGTCTTTGACATAAGAGCCTTAGACGAAGCTATGATAGCCTTGGACGGCACTCCCAACAAAGGTAAGCTGGGCGCAAATGCCATACTGGGCGTTTCTATGGCGGCCTTAAGAGCGGGCGCTGCGGCAAAAAACGAACCTTTATATAAATATATCCGCACAGCCTACGGCATTAAAGAAAAAGATTTTGTTCTGCCAACGCCGATGCTAAATATTATCAACGGCGGCAAACACGCAGACAGCGGACTGGACGTGCAGGAATTTATGATAGTTCCCGCCGCGCATCCGACATTTAAAGAAGCGCTGCGCGCCGCAAGCGAAGTTTACCACACGCTTAAAAAACTTCTTGCCAAAAAAGGAATGGTAACCGCAGTCGGCGACGAAGGCGGCTTTGCCCCCAAAATCCGCAAGCACGAAGATGTTATAAAAACTATTCTTGCCGCGGCAAAACAGGCGGGCTACAATAATATTTCCTTGGCGTTAGACGCTGCCGCAAGCGAATTTTACGTTAAAGGGGCCTACAAGTTTGAAGATAAATTGCGCCCGTATAAAGAAATGACGCAGATTATCGCCAAATGGTGCGCCAAATATCCGCTTATCTCCGTTGAAGACCCGTTGCACGAAGATGATTGGGACGGCTGGAAGCACTTTACGGATAAACTCGGCAAAAAAATAAATATCGTCGGCGACGATTTATTTGTAACCAATAAAATCCGCCTGCAAAAAGGTATTGAGCAAAAAGCCGCAAACTCCATACTTATCAAGCTTAACCAGATAGGCAGCGTATCGGAAACGGTTGACGTTATAGCCAAAGCGAAGAAAGCGGGTTATACTGCAATAATTTCCCACCGCTCGGGCGAAACGGAAGACTCTTTTATTGCTGATTTAGCCGTAGCCACAAACGCGGGCGCAATCAAAACAGGCGCACCCGCCAGAAGCGAAAGACTTGCGAAATATAACCGCCTTCTTGTCATAGAAGAAGAACTGGGCAAAAAGGCAGTATACGCCAAGGACAGAGTTTTTAAGAAATGAAGTTGTTTAAAACAAAAAGACAAACATTTATAGTAATCTTGGCGGCGATGGCGGCGTTTTTGGTACTTAACGGCAGCTTCTTCGGGCTGCTGCACAATATTTTTGAATTAAGGAAACTTACCAAAAACGCCGCCGCGCTTGACGCGGAATATAAAACCCTTGGCGAGGAATACAAAAAGATAGAAGGCGGCGATGTTTCTTACATAGAAGATACCGCAAGAGTAAAATATCATATGTCCAAACCCGGGGAAATTGAATTTAGGATTGAGAATGAAAGTACACACCCTTGAACTGGGCCACATGGGCAACTGCACTTATATAGTGCAAAACTCCAAAGAAGCCCTTATTATAGACCCCTCCTGGGATATGCCGCAAATTTATAACTTTCTGCAAGAATTAAACCTTAACCCTGTAGCGGTTTTATTTACGCACGGGCATTATGACCACTGCACAAATTCGGCGGAACTTTTAAAAAGGTACAATATAAAGGGATATATAGAACAAAGCGACCTTGCTTTAAGCGGCCTGCCGCAGGATTTACTTATTACCTTTGAAGGCGATTTTAAGCAAACTTTGGCGGGGTTGGAAGTGTCTTTTATGCATACCCCCGGACATACAAAAGGCTCTTGCTGCATAGCCATAGGCAATGCAGTATTTACGGGAGATACGCTTTTCCCCGGTGCGGTAGGCAGGACTGATTTACCCGGCTCCAGCGCGAGGGAATTGCAAAACAGTTTGGAAAGACTGGCCCACGGCCTGCCGCCCGATACGGAAGTTTACAGCGGACACGCTTACGGCCCGCAGGGCAATAGTTTTACGACGATAGGCTACGAGATAAAAAATAATCCCTTTGTAAAACTGGCCTTAAAAGACCCGCATTATTTTGATGATATGATATGAAAAAATACGCAATAGTTACTGATTTTGACGGAACGGTTACCACGCTTGATATAGGCAATTCTCTTTGTCTGCATTTTGGCACAACCACACAGGAAAAGATAGAACACGCATATGCCGTTAAAGCGGACGCTAAGACGTGGATGGAATGCCACTTCGGCCCCATTAAAGTTAAACAGCAGGAATTTGAAAAAATAATTTTAGATATAGCCTCTTTAAAAGACGGCTTTATAAAACTGGCGGAATTTTGCAAAAAGCATAATGTGCCTTTTGAAATCGCCAGCGGCGGGCTGGATATATACATAAACCCTATACTTAAAAAAAATAATGTACCCGCCATTCCCGTTTACTCCGTACAGGGCACTTTTACCGCCGACGGCATTATGATAGATTTCCCTTTTTACCCCGATATCCCTTTAGAAATTTTTAAAGCGTCGCGCGTTAAATATTATAAAGCGCAGGGCTATACAACAATTTTTTTGGGCGACGGGCCGAGCGACTTTAACGCCGCCAAAGAAGCCGATATAGTTTTTGCCACCGACAGACTTATTGATATTTGCAAACAGAATAAAGTGGCCTTTAACGAGTTTAAAGATTTTAACGCCGCGCTAAAGATATTAGAGGAGAATTATGCTACCGTACCTGCCTGAGTTTTTTGGTTTAAGAATACCGCTTTACGGCGTTATGACAATGCTGGGTTACCTTGCCGCAATGCTTTACTGCCTTAAACAGCGCCCTAAAATAGGCATAAGCAAAGACGAGCTGTTTGATATTATTTTCTACATTATCCTCGGCGCGATATTGGGCGGAAAGTTATTTTTTATCTTCTTTAATTGGGACTCTTTTGCCGCCTCCACTCTTGTTGAAAAACTGAGATACGGCTTTGTCTTCTTCGGCGGATTTATCGGCGCGGTTACTACGGGTATAGTTGTAGCGCGCGTAAAAAAACTGCCGTTTTTTAAATTTGCGGACTTCTTTGCGCCCGCCATCGCGCTGGGCCACGCCATCGGCAGGATAGGCTGCTTTCTTGCGGGCTGCTGCTACGGCAAAGTATCGCACGGTTTTCTTTCAGTAAAATTTCATAATCCCGAATGTCTTGTTCCGCATCATTTGCATAATGTAGGGCTTTACCCGACGCAGCTTATGGAATCTTTCGGCAACTTTATTTTATTTTTCATACTGCTTGCCGTGTTTAACAAAAAACATAAAGAAGGCACTGTAATAGCTTCTTACATTATAGGCTACGGCTTAATAAGATTTATTGTGGAGTTCTTCCGCGGCGACGACAGAGGTTCTTATATCTTAGGTCTTTCCCCGTCGCAGTTTATAGCGGCGGCGCTTATAATTTTAATATCGGCATTTTTAATAAA
>CAZBCE010000069.1:0-6816 GCA_964490555.1 uncultured Elusimicrobium sp.
GGCTTTTGCCAAGCCTTTTTGCGTGAGGGAATAAAAGCGGTTTCTCTTGCTGCCTTCAAATACGACGGAGGAGTCTTTTACCTCTGGCGCGACTGCCCTGTCCAGACGTAAATCCCCCTTTAAATAGCCCGAAAGTTTTAAGGATTTGGAAAGCTCCAACGCGCTTAGGGAAGAGCGGTTTTTAAGCACTTTTGCCGCGCCCAGTATTATCAGCGCCGCCGAGGAGGGTTTTAGGTTTTTGTCCTTACGTCTTATTATAATATCTTCCCCGTCGGAGTATGCTATTTTATCCCATACATCCTGCGCAGGCAGCTGCACCGCGCCGCGCGGCGAAGGTGCGGTTTTAAGGTATGGCGGCAATATTTGCGGCCGGGTTTGGGCTTGCTGCTGGGCCGTTTGCAGTTGCGCGGGCAGCTTTTGGAAAGACGGACTTTGCGCTATCGGCCCGTTGTAGGCGGCAGGGCGCGGCGTTTTGTTTTGTGTTTCTTCCGCGCCGCCGATAAGATTTAAAAAAGCTTCTTTTTGGCGGGAGATAAAGGCAATATCGCCTTCCGCTTCAAATTCTTCGCCCGATTTTAAGCGGATGCGGAGCCTTAAATTTTTATTTTCTTCATCTTGCATAAAAACGCCTCCCGAAAGGCTTTGACTGCAACTGTCAACAGCTTTTGTCATATACTATCATTGTTTTATTTATATGTCAATATATGTCTATTTTATGTCATTATATGTCATAAGCTGTGCATACCCCCAATTCTAAGACGAGGAATTTTTGTCATAACCGCCGCAGATGCCCAAAAACTGTCAAAATATATGCCAAGCGGGTTTTGGCGGCTTGCAAAAAAGCTTTATTTTTACGGATTTGCTTTTGCAAAATTACCCACTGTTTTGCAGAGAGGGCTTTCCCCCCTTTTTTAGTAATTTGTGTATTTGGCATAGTGTTGGATTAAATTTTAGACCAATAAAATATTATAGAGTTTTAAAATTTATGTTGGCGTAATTTTTAAGCCAACTATTTTTTATAGAATTTTTGGCTTATTTTTTGCATTTTTTATATTTTTGGTTTTTTTGGGCATAGTTTGATATTTGGGACTTTTTGAAGACTTTTTTTATTTCTTTAAAAATTTTGCAAAATAACCGGGGTTGGCAAAAGAAGTCTGCCAAATTTTGCGGATTTGCAAAATATCCCCCCGTTTTAAACGATTTTAGGTATATCTTCCTACGGCAGGCGGCGTAAAAGCCTATCAGGGGACGGTTTTGAAGGAAAAGCCCCTCCTAGTGCATTTTTTAGTAAAAAGTCGCGGTGATTAAGCGCTGATTAATATGTTTCTCCTACCCGAATTTCAACTGTTCAGGTTTTTGCCCTCCCGCATTAATCTTTTTTTAAGGCTGCGGTTTTAAATAGCTGTCCTAAAAAAACGCATGCGGGATTACGGTTTATATTTTCCCTCTGCAAAAAATGGTCATCAGAAATTCGTATAAAAGAAAAAGAATAGAGGATAAGAAATTTGTTTTGTTGTTGTAAAACTGCTTTTTTGTTATACTGTAAACGCATCTCATCTGCCGACGGATTTAAAAGGAAACGCAATATAATGAAGACATATAATCGCTTGGGGTTTACTCTTATAGAATTACTGGTAGTCGTATTGATTATCGGCGTACTTACCGTCATAGTTTTGCCGCGCTATCAGGTGGCAGTGCTTAAGACGCGCTTTTCCGAGGCTTTATCCCTTGCTTATGCTATTAAAAACGCGCAAGAGGTGTATTTTTTATCCCATGGGCAATATGCCGCAGATTTCCGTGATTTGGAAATATCTATGCCAAACGCCGGTACACTTTCCGCCAGCGGGGATGTGCTTAATATGCCAAGTAAAACAGCATACCGTCTGCTGCACGGCGGCAATAAGGTGGCCGCCTCTAACAGAACTTTCTTTTGCAATAATTATGAAATTATTTTAGACCAATTCCCTGCCAACGGCGCCGCAAGAGCATATTGTTGGGTGGCGGTAGACAGCACGGTGTGCGATACGGAAATGGGACATAAATTATGCCAGGCCGTTACGGGCAAAATTACTCCTGACAAGAGCGGGTCAATTTATTATTTTAATTGATTTAATAAATTTATTTTTAGACATAAAAATCCCCCCCGTCGTAAAAAGCGGAGGGATTTTTTTTAAGTAAAACTATTTTTTGCTTTTTGTGTCTTTGGGTTTGTTGGAGTTTTGCGCGTTTTGCGGTAAACCCGTAGCCATATTATTTAAGATTGCAGGCGTTTTTGTGTTGTCTTTAACGTCGGCGGCCTTTGCCGTCATTCCCTGCGCGGCGGTTGCCGCTTTTTGCGTTTGAGCCGCAACGGCAGCGTCGGCATTTACTTTCATTTCACTGACGGCGGAACCCAAAGAGTCAACTTTTGAACTTGAGGCCGAGGCGTCTTTTTTGGTTGTTTCGGTAACTGCGGCGGCTTCTTTTTTAGTCGGCACGGCAGCTTTGTCCCCGTCTGCGGCGGGTGAGGAAACCTTAAATGCGTTTGCCGACGATACTAACGCGGCGGAAAAAACGCAAATCAATAAAAATTTATTCATAAATACCTCCCGTAAAAAAATAATAATTTGAACTCCGCTTTATATTGAAATAATACAAGATTTTAAACCAAAAAAACAGCCCGCGCCATAAACTTAAAGCGCGGACTTGTTATTAAATATAACCCTACTATTTTACAGCTGTCTTTACAGGAGCGGCTGCTTCCGTTACGGGAGCGGCGGGTACTGTAGCGGCGGTTGTTTTTACTTCGGCTTTTACTTCTTTTTTTGCTGCTTTTTCAGCGGCTTTGGCAGCTTTTTTTGCTGTTTTTGTTTCTGCCTTTACCGTTTTTACTTCCTGCTTAACTTCTGTCTTTACTGTTGCGGCCGCAGGGGTTATTGTAACGGGTGCGGGAGCAGCAGCGGGTGTTGTCTGGGCTGCGCAGAAAGCCGCCGCAAACATAACCGATGTAACTGCTAACATTCTTTTATTCATAGTAAGTTTCTCCTTACATATATATGATACCACTATAAAAGCAATGCGGCGAAGAAATATTATAAACCGTATTTAACTATTATTTTGAATATTGTAAAATATTTATCTACACGGTTTTAACCCCCCCTTTAAAATAAGATTCAATATCTTGTTCTATCGTCGTAAACAGCTTTTTGCCGACAAATAAAAAACCCCGTTCTTTTTTAAAAAACGGGGTTTTGTTTTGCGCTAAATTATTTTATTCTGTCGGGTCGTCAAAACCTACAAACCAGGTAGCGGCAAAACCAGCCGCAATAGCTGTAAGCATACCGACGAAGTAAAAGACGGTGCTGTGCAAATCGCTCATCGCCAAAAGCAGTACCGCGCCCGATACGCCAAAGGGTATTGCCGCCGTGGCGTGCAGCGCTGATATTACCGCCCCGCCGAAGGCCGCGCCCACGCACGCCGTTATAAAAGGTTTAAACAGCGGCAGCGTTACGCCGTAAATAAGAGGTTCGCCTATCCCCAAAATACCGACGGGCAGAGCGTTTTTGATAATGGTTTTAAGCCTGTCGTTTTTTGTCTTTAGTAATACTGCTATGCTCGCGCCCACCTGCCCCGCGCCCGCCATTGCAAGTATCGGGAACAGCGGGTTATTGCCAAGCGTGTCTATAAGCTGCTGGTAAAGCGGAACAAGGCTTTGGTGTATGCCCAACATTACGACGGGCAAAAATGTGCCCGCAAGAATAAAACCCGTAAACATACCGCCGTGGCTTATGGCTTTTTGCGTGTATATTGCAAGCTGTTCGGAAAGCCAACCCGCAACGGGCTGTATCGCCGCAAGGGAAAGAAAACCTATTATTAAGACGGTAAGCGTAGGCGTTAAGAACATATCGCTGCTGCCTTTTAAGCGTTTTTTAAGCAGCTTTTCAAACATACTGCCGAAGTAGCAGACAAGCAGCACGGCTATAATACCGCCTTTACCGGGGGTAAGAGTTTCCCCAAACAATTTTATTTGGCTTAACGCGGGAATATTTAAAATACCCGCAAAAGCCACGCCCAGCGCGGGCGTTCCGCCAAATTCCTTGCAAGCGTTATAACCTACTATCGCGCTTAAGTAAAAGAATATGCCGTTGCCGAAGACCGCCAACAGAGCGGTTACGTCGGGGTAGGCGGCAAGTACGGTTTTACCTAAAATATTATTTACGCCCAAGATAAGGCCGCAGCCGATATAGGCGGGTATAAGCGGTAAAAAGATATTGCCTATTTTTGCGCAGGCCGCGCTTACTTTGCTGCCGTATTTCTTTTTTATTTCCGCCTTTACCTGTTTGTCCTGCCCTATGGCTGCGGACGCGTCGGAAAGCGGGGCTATATTGTGTTTGGAAAGAATAAAAGCCGCCAGTTCCCCAGCCTTACCCGGACCGACGATGATTTGGTGCTGGTTATTGCTTTTAACATAACCCAGAACGCCTGATATTTTGTTGAAGTCTTTTAAGTTAAGCCCTTCTTCCGACTTAAGGGTAAAGCGAAGGCGGGTCATACACGAACCGAGGGAAGAAAAGTTTTGCTCTCCGCCTGCAGTTTTAAAGATTTGTTCATACAGATTTTCTATATCAGATGCCATTTTTTAATGCTCCGTGTGAAAATAGGTAAAGACTAACTTAATACTACTTAATTTTTGTTTTTCATACAAATGGATATTGCCGAACGCGCGCAAACAAGGGCATAAAAAAACCGCCCTTTTTTAAAGAGCGGTTTTTTATGGTTTTTTGTTTTTAGAATCTTACAATCATGCCGAGCTGGCCCGAGTAAGGGTCATTATTCTGATAGGCAAAACCCTGCTTGACGTTGGTCATATAACCTACGCCCGCGTGGAGTTCAACATATTCATTGACGGCATATTTGGCCAAGAGGTCAAATTCATTGCCTAACCAATCGGCGTGGCTTCTGCCTGCGTTCCCGAACTTGATAGCAAAATAGTCCAAAGCGAAGGACACTTTATCAAGCGCGGCAAACTTAAAGTCTACGCCGGCGTTAAGAACACGAAGGGCATCTTCGCCTTGGAACAGTTGGCCTGTTCTGTTAGAGAAGATTAAACCCGGCATATAGTTGCCATAGGAGCCAAAACCCTTTTCCTCATGGGTATAGCCGATTCTGGGTGCAAAGTCTAAAGCGGCTAAAGAATAGTTTACTTTAGCGTCAGCTTTAAGCAGCCAGCCTTCGTTATTTTTGCCAAAGACTTGGTCATCATAGTTTTTTGCCATTTCGGCTGATACCGTAATGACGTCGTCCGTGTAGGACGGTTTTACGCCCCAGAAACCCGTATGTTGTTCTTTGGAAGCGGCGCCGCCGTTCCTGAAATCATACATATAGGCTTGTAAAAGCAAGTTATTGGTAATGTTTGCCTTCACGTCAAAACCTGCGATTGAAATATCTTGGTCTTTGTCGGAGAAGGTTTCGTTAAGTTTAGCGTAGATGGCGTTCATAGCCCATTTGTCGCCGTTATAGCTGACGACTGCGGCATCTAAACTCCACGAATCTCTGACATTTGTATAGCCGGGGTGATTGCCGGTGGGAGCTTGTATTGTGGGCTTGTAATGTGTAGGACCAAAATACATTACGCTGCTGTCTTCATCTCCGTAAAATTGGCGCCCTACTTTTACGTCAAGCGCGCCGAAAACATTGCTTATCGTAACATTGGCTTCAGGAACATAAATTTCTTGTAAGAAGGTATCAATGCTATCCCCGTTCGGCCCTGTGGTCCCCCAATACGATGTGTTTAAGAAGGAGACATTGGCTCTTACATCTTCCACAAGGTCCATACCCAAACCAAACATTACTCTGTTTGATGTATCTCTTATGCTTGAGTCTGCCCCTGCATTTTCCGTCATAGAGCCGATTGTTTGCACTTCACCATAAGTTTCTACATTGCTGAATATATTACCTGCCATAGCCGGGACGACAAGGACCAAAGCAAATAATACGCCTAGTAACTTTTTCATCATATCCCTCCTAAGAGTTAGATGTTGCCTACCACCCCACTCTATAATTTTAAAGTCGGGGTGTCAACCCTTGCGGACAATAAAAAAACCCGCCCTTATAAAGCGGCGGGTTTTACGTCGTAGAAATTTAACTTATTTAAGGTCTTTAAGGCGTAAGTCTGCAAAGGCGGCATAGTAAGTGTTGGGATATTGCATGCTTACTTTTGTATAGCTTTCTTTCGCCTCTTTAAGATTTCCTGCCAGTTCCTGCGCCAAGGCTTTGTACTGCAAAACCTGAGCCAAAGCAAAGTGCGTCGGATATTTGGCGGCAAAAGCGTCGGCCGCGGTTATGGCTGAGGGATAATCTTTAAGAGCAAGGTCCGAGGCTGTTACGGAAACTTCCGCCAAAGCGGCAAGTTCTTTATTTTCGCCCGAGGCTACCTGATTAAAATAATCTTTAGCTTTGGTATAGTCCTGCATTTGGTAATAGGCATTGCCTAAAGTGAGTTTTGCATAAACCGCCGCCTGTGTTTTGGGATTGGCGGAAACAAAATTTTCCAACGGGGTTAAAGATTGTTCTTTGGAGGAAACGAAGCCTAATTCCGCGTTAAAAAGCTTGGCCCATTGGTCTTGGTAGGACTGCTTTGCGCTCTGCTTGTACGCGGCGTAACCTGCCGCCGCAACCAATACTGCCGCCGAGATTATAAGGACGACCTTTTTATTGGCGTTAAAACATACTATGGCTTTATCTATAATGCCGTGCTGCTGAGGTTGTAAAACGGTTTGGGTGGTGTTTTTCATATAGATAATTATACTATAAGTTTAAGATTTTTTTTATGCGGTT
>CAZBCE010000070.1:0-6812 GCA_964490555.1 uncultured Elusimicrobium sp.
CGGGTGGGAAGCGATGCCAACTGCTTGGCATCGCGTAGGGATTCGAAGCCCGCAGTGTTATGCGAGTTTGCGACAAAGTCGCAAGGCGAGCATCACGAGGGCAGGCCCGCGCAAAATTTCCGTCAGGAAATTTATGCAGGGCGAATATCCTCCCTCAATTAAAAGGGGGATTTGCTTTAAAAATATAATTTTTGAGTCCTTTTGCTGATGGTTATCCTCTTCTGTTCCAGCTACGTCCATCATTTGTTGAATAATATAAGCCCTTATCAGTAGTTGCTAGAATTTCTTTTACATTATCTGTCAGATCTTCAAAATTCCCACAAAAACTACTTTGGTATCTGTTATTCCAAGTACGTCCGTCATTTGTTGAATATTCTATTTTTTGCGGATTATTAGGGTTTATTCTTAATAATTCTTTTCCTAAATTTAACATTTTGCTCATATGATTGCTCCTTAAATTGATTTCTTAAATCATAGCTGTATTCTACCAAATATTAATATTTATTGATTATATTATCAAAAATTTTTGCAATCGTTTAAATAGCCTCAAAATCATCTCAAAAATTTAAAAATAACGGTTTTTAATTTACGGGTGGGAAGCAACGCCAACTGCTTTATGCGCGGAACCGCGGGGGGAAGTTAAGCATAGGTCTAATAAGCAGGTAAAGGTAGGTCTAAAGACTCTTTGTTACCGTCGGGTATTCTTTTAAAATATTATGTGTGCAATAATGTTTTGATATACGATTATGCGGAGCATCTTATGAGTGAAACCTTAAATAAATTTACAAGCATTGCCGTTGCTTTAATGCTTCTTATCCCCAACACCGTTGGCGGGGCAGTTAATAAGCCCACCCAACAGGAAGTTGCCAAACTTATCACCTCGGCCGAATCTCCTGCCGATAAAAGCGGTATGAAAGAAATCAGTTTAAGTATTTTCGGCGCGATAGCTATGTCGCAGGAGTTGCCGAGTTTATATTCTCTTGTAGAAACGGGACATTCTAACGCGCTTAACGAATTTCGTGCAGAATATACAAAGTGGTTCAACCTTATTTCCGACGACCCGAAAGGCGTTCAGATAGCGTGCAAAAACGCGCGCGATATACTTATGAGAAAGTATAAAACCGAACTTGACGCCCTTTGGCCGCGCAGATATGTGCTTACCCACACCGAGAGAGAAACCAGAGTTTTGCTTGAAAGCAAATTATTCACTTTAGAAAATATACGCTTTCTTGAAGGCAAGGGCATTGTGTTTGACCCTGCGCTCAGAAATCCGCAGCTTATCAGCAACCTTACCGCCGATATTATGGGCAGGGAATATGTGGAAAATATTTCCCTTCAAATTGCCAAATCAATAGATATCAGCGGCCCGCACGGATATATGGGTTACAGCGTAAAGAGCGTAAGGGAAACGGTTATCTATTTTTTAAACGATATTGTAAAAACTACCAGAAGGGCGGTTCACGGTTCCACTCTTGATAAAAGATTGATAAACGTCGCCGCGTCGGAAAACAGCGTAAAAGTTCTTGCCAGAACAATTTCCTTAAGAGAAGGACAGGACGCTTTTTATGACTTTCTAAACTACCTTCAGTTCCGTCTTACAAAAGGCGGCGCAGCCTTGGGCGTTGCAGGCGGCGCGGTGATAGGCATAGGTTTATTATTTATGACTTCTTCCAACGCAAGCGCGCATAATATCAGCAACAGCAGATTGGCGATATCGCGTGAACTTAACGCCACCCTGCAGGCCACGCCATCACTTTTATCCACAAAAGTTATAACTTTAAAGCAGGTTTACGGCGCGCCTTTAGTGGCCTCCGTAATAGCGGAAAACAGCGCAACAATGCTGCCGCTGCTTAAAAAGCAGTTTGCCGCAATGCAAAAGCCCGAAGTTAAAGCAGGCGCGGAATATATATTGGCGGAATCGCGCGATGCTGCCCGCCTGAACGCGGCTAAAGAAGCCGAGTTTAAAAAGAAGCAGGTTATAACCGCCGTGCAGGACAACACTTATGTCCGCACATTTAATGAAAGGATGAAACCCTTAAAGCTTAAATAATTTTTTAAGATTTTAACAATACAAATGATAACCCCCGCGTGGCAGTATGCGCGGGGGTTTGTTATGTTTAAATTCTCTTTAGCCGCTAATCTAAAAATATGATAAATTATTGAAAGCGGGTTAAAATCAGATTAAAAGCGGCGCAATACCGCGCGTAATCCGTCAAAAGGGGCCGCGTAATGCGGTAAATAAGGGGGAAAAATGAAACACTTGCCACTTGCGGCAGTCTTTTTGTTTGCGGCGTCATTTGGCGCGGCAAATACTCTCAACAATATTTATAACGGGGACACTATGCGCTTTAACTACACGGGCGGCGAGGTTTTGAATTTGGAAAAACAAGCCTCTGCCGATTTTGAAACCTCCATAAAAACAATTCTTGCCACGCCTTCCGCTCAACGCAATTTTGTTAATACAATTTTGCCGTTTGAACGCGCTTTTAACAACTATTGGTACACGGTTAAAGGTTTGGCTTTGCTTACCTATTTCCACGACGACGAAGGCGTAAGAAACGCCGCCGCCGAGCTGGAATCAAAAGGTGGACAGTTTAAGGCTGCTGTACTCTCCCGCAAGGAAGTTTACAAAGCCTTAAAAGATGCCGCCAAAAACGACCCGCAGGCAAAGGACACGCAGGAAGAAAGGCTTGTAAACTTTTGGCTCTCCCGCTTTAAACGCGCAGGTGCGGAACTGACGGGCGACGCCGCTAAAGAATATGCCGCTTTAACCGCGCAGAAGATGGAAAAAATAACGCAGTTTAACGTAAACCTGATGAAGTATAAGGACCAGCTTGAACTTACCAAAGAGCAGTTGGACGGCCTTAGCGACGTTTACATAAACCGCCTTGCGCGCACCGCCGACGGTAAATACATAGTAACGCTTAAATATCCCGACTACAACCCGTTTATGGCCAATGCCAAGGACGAAGCGGCAAGAAAGGCGCTTCAAATAAAATTTGCCAACCGCGGGGGCGAGGCCAACGTAAAACTGTTGGAAGATGTTTTGCAAATCCGCTCCAAAACCTCACGCCTTTTGGGCTATAAAGACCACCCGCAGTATGTGCTGGAAGACAGAATGGCGCAGAACAAAAAAACCTTAAAGCACTTTTTAAAGGATATAGAAAATAATTTAAAACCTATCGGTAAAACCGAACTTAAGAATTATATAAAGCTGCAGAAGGAAATGACATGCGGCTGCAATAACTTCGGCCTGTGGGACTATCCTTATTACTACAACCAGTATATGAAGAAGTATTATAATGTGGACCAGGAAAAGATTAAAGAATACTTTCCCACCGACCACGTTATAGCAGGTATGTTTGAAATCTTCGGCGATATCTTCGGCCTTGATTTTGTTAAGGCGGATTTACCCGTCTGGCATAAAGATGTTCTTGTCTACCGCATAAAAGACAAAGCCACGGGCCAACTTATCTCCAACTTTTATATGGACCTTTACCCCAGAGACGGCAAATATACCCACGCCGCCACATGGAGCTTTATTGACACTTTCCAAAAACCTGACGGCAGCTGGCAAGTGCCAAGCGTTGTTATAGCCGCCAATATGACGCCCGCGGGCAACGGCGTGCCTTCCCTGTTAAACCACAGCGAAGTGGAAACGCTGTTCCACGAATTCGGCCACGTTTTGCAAATGTCAATGACTCACCCCAAATACGCCAGTTTGGGCGGGGATAATATAACTTGGGATTATATAGAAACACATTCCCAATTGCTTGAAAACTGGGCCTGGCAAAAAGACGCTCTAAAGAAAATATCAAAGCATTATAAGACGGGCGAGGCCTTGCCTGACGATATGATAGCCGCGTTGACGGCATCTAAATCCGCAGGAACCGCGCTGCCTATGTTAAGGCAAAACTTCCAAGGCCAGTTGGATTATGTTTACCACATTTCCAATAAACCCGTGGACACCACAAAGATATACGAAAAGATGATAAAGCAAATATATCTTATGCCGTTGACGGAGGGAACATATCCGCAGGCTAATTTTGCGCATATAATGTCACTTACAGACCCTTACGACGTAGGTTACTATGTTTACGCGTGGTCTTTGGTTATAGCGGATGATATTTTTGGACAATTTGAACAACAGGGCGTATACAACAAAACATTGGGCGCAAAGTTAAGACAACTGATATACACGCCCGGTATTACGCAAGACCCCAATAAAATGGTAGAGCAATTTTTGGGCAGGCCTTACAATAATAAGGCTTTTCTTAAGAACTTTGGCATAGAAAAATAATTAAGGGAGATATTTATTATGGATAATTTTAACTTTTACAGCCCCACGCACATTCTGTTTGGTAAGGAAACGCATAAAGACATAGGCGAATATGTAAAACCCTATGCCGAAAAAATATTGCTGCACTACGGCGGCGGCAGTATCAAGCAAAGCGGTCTTTACGAACAGGTTGTAGCCTCCCTTCAGGCTTTTAATGTTGACTTTGTGGAACTTGGCGGCGTGCAGCCCAACCCTCGTTTGGACTTGGTTAAACAGGGCATAAAAATTTGCCGTGAAGAAAAGATAAGCTTTATCCTTGCCGTCGGCGGCGGCAGCGTTATAGACAGCGCAAAACCCAGTGCTTATAGCCACCAAATCGGCCCTGCCGCTGCGCGATATAGATTTGATTGCGGAACTTAACCGTGTGGCTGGCGTCAGTATCTCTGCCAGTATAACCACACTTAACGAGGACAAACGTAAACTTTTAGAGCCGGGCGCGGCAAGCGCGGCCGAGCGTTTGGATATGCTAAGGCAGTTTGCGGCGGCGGGCTGTAATACCCATGTGCTTTTAATGCCGATAATACCGTATATCACCGACGATAAAGCGGAGTTGGAGGCATTGTTTACGGCGGCGCAGAAGGCGGGCGTAAACGGGATAGTGTGCGGCGCGCTTAACCTGCGCGGGAATACAAAAAAAGGTTTTTTTAACTTTTTGGCTAAGGAATATCCGCAGCTTTTGCCAAAGTATCAGGCTTTGTATACGGGTTCTTACGCGGGGCGCGCGTATACGCAGGGGCTTTACGCTTTTTTAGACGAACTTAGGGCTAAATATAAGTTTAAAAAACACACGCGCAAATTGCCAGATACTCGCGGCAGAATAAAGCCGCTTGCCATTGTGCCGCCAAAACCTTGTCCCGTCCCCGCTTCACTCCGCCGCGGTTCGCCTTCGGCGCAAGCTGTGGCAAAAAAGCCCACAAAAAAAGAGGAACAGCTTTCGCTGTTCCCCGATATTGAGTAAAAAATGTTTATTTAAGTAGATAAAATCTTTTCTATCTCAGTTAAAACTACTTGAGTTGAATATATTATCATAAGTAGATGTGGGTCGTTAGTTCTATTAGGTCTAAGTCCTTCATGACTCATAGTATTTCTAATATCTATGAAATCGGAATATGTTTTTTCTATTATGTCATTTTTAATTAATGTTTCCCCTTTTCTAAGCAGATTCATTTTTTTTAAAAGGCCAGCAATGTCTTTTAGTTTTAAACCAAAATGCAACTTATTTAAACTTTCTAAATATTTATTGGCAAGATCATTTTGCGACCTGAATTTATCTAATAACATTTCTCGTATGCTGGTTTCCAATTCCGAATATATGACGGTTATCATAAAATCATAAACAATTGTTTGTGCGTATCCTTTGTCCTCTGTATTAGTAATTTGGTCTATGATTGTCCTTTGTGTTTCAGCAAAAGAAATTTTAGATCTATCCATCATCTGATATATTCCAAAGCAATTTTAATACGAGAATTAACATTTTTTGACGATAATGAACCTTGCTTTGCCTCGTATATTTTTTTATATTCTTCGTCTTGTCTCAGGGCTGTGACTTTTGTCGAAAGGCTATCCACATTGGATTGTATCATAGTAGCTGATATTATTGAGTCTAGGAGAGCATAATTGGGCCTAGAATAAAGGGTAAAGGGCTTCTCACCTAGTTCTGATATTATTTGATTGACAACAATTGTAAATTTTTTAGCCAAATCCAGTTTTGCATCTTCTTTGTTAACTTCAGAATACTGGTTTAAAAATGGCTTGATACTAGTCATATATCCACTGATTTCTTTTTGCCCTGCATTCCATTTTTCAGTAAACGCGAATATTCTTAGTATGAGTTCAATATCTAAGAATCTGTCATCTATTTCTTCTTTGCCTAATATTTTCCTCCAGTTTGTATTGGTATTTAATTCTTCTAAAGTTTTCATTAATGGGCCATAATTAATTGCTCTTCTTACTTCCATATTATTTAGATTTTGTCCGCCAGTGTTAAGTCTTTCAAATAAACTATATAGAACCTCTTTTGTATTAGGATTTAATTGCCTGATTATGACGCAAGATAATTGTCTGTTATTTAATATTTCTTGTTCTTCTTCTTCCAGTTGTTTAAAGGAGTTGTCATTTATTCTGCTGTCAACCCCAGTGAGGGCGAATTCGTTATTTAAATATGAATGTATCGTTGATATTCTTTGAAAGCCATCTATTATCATGTATTTTTCTTGTTGAGGCTCTCTATATAAAAAAACTGGGGGTATTGGGAAATCTGAAATAAAAGATTCTATTAATCTCGAAGATCTTTTCTTGTCCCAAATATAATTGCGTTGAAATTCTGGCCTATAAAATATTCCTTTAGCGAACTTGCCTGAATATTCAGGCAAAGAATAAGAAGCATTGTAGCTGATTATTTCATTTTTAGTAAAGGTTTCTGACATCTCTTCTTCTTCTATTTCGTTTAACTCTTTCCTATATTCTTCGTTTT
>CAZBCE010000071.1:0-6718 GCA_964490555.1 uncultured Elusimicrobium sp.
CGGTCGGTCAGATACACGGGGCTTCGCCCGCTCACGGTATCCTTCCCTCCCTGCTCCTCGTCTTGCCGCAAAATACTTGCAAAATACAAAAATTCGCGCTTAGAAGAAAATCAAAATTTACCTAAAATCTGAAAATTCACGCGTGCTGCCTATAAATTTGTTCTGTATTAAACAGCATTAATCAAATCACGCAATTTTTAGGAACGGCAAAATACTTTCAAAAATATTTTACGAACATTTGTTCTTGGTAAAAATTAGGAATGTTTTTGACCATATTAGTTTCCAAAGGATTGCGTGGATTTACGCATTTTGAGGAAATTTTACTTTTATTATGAGCGCGAAGTACGAAAGAGTATACGAACGGAGTGAGTTTCGGTACTTTAGCGAAGAAAAAAGTAAAATTTGCCAAAAGGCGGGAATCTGCTAGCCGCGTTTGAACGATCAAGGCAAGTGTTTTTTATCTTCCGCCGAAGCGGCGGTCTCGCTCGGCAAATACTGCCAACGCGCGGGCAAATTCTTCTTTGCGGAAGTCGGGCCACAGCACGGGCGTAAAATAAAACTCCGCATACGCCGCCTGCCACAGTAGAAAATTGGAAAGTCTTTGCTCGCCTGATGTTCTTATAATAAGGTCGGGGTCGGGCAGATTATTGTAAAGCGCGGCGGAAATATCTTTTTCCGTAATTTTTGTTTTACCTTTTTCTGAAAGCTTATTGAAAGCGTCGGTAAGTTCTTGGCGCGCGCCGTAATTAAGCGCAAGGTTAAGCGTAAGTTTTTTGTTGCCCGCCGTTTTAAGCACGGCTTCGTCCATTTGGGCCAAAACGTCTTTGGGCAGCTTATCGCGCCTGCCGCTAAACATCAGTTTTACGGTCTTATTTTCTTTACCGCTGAAATCCTTTAAAGTTTCTTTAAGCAAATCCATTAATGCGGAAACTTCCGTCTTGGGTCTTGCCCAGTTCTCGCATGAGAAAGCATAAAGCGTTATATATTTTACGCCGCTTTCCTGCGCCGCTTCCGCCACTGCTTTTACGGACTGCGCGCCTTCTTTATGGCCCTGTTCGCGCGGCAGACCTTTTTGGGCGGCCCAACGTCCGTTGCCGTCCATAATAAAGGCGATATGCTGCGGTATTTTTGCTTTCATAGGTAAATTATACAAATATAAAACCCGCTCCGTACAGGCGGGGCGGGTTTTGTAAAAGATAGCGGTAAGGCTATATCGTCATTATTTCTTTTTCTTTTTCGGCTACAATCTTATCTATCATGGCGATTGCGGCGTCGGTCGCTTTCTGCGTGTCGGTTTCGTGGCGTTTGCAGTCGTCTTCCGTAATTTCGCCCGCTTTCTGGGATTTTTTAAGCTTTTCAATGGCGTCGCGTCTTTCGTTGCGGACGCTTACCTTGTAATCTTCCGTCATTTTAGAGATGGTTTTTACAAGCGTTTTTCTTCTGTCTTCCGTCATAGGGGGGAAGATAATTCTTATAATTTTGCCGTCATTGGTAGGCGTTACGCCTAAATCCGCCTGCTGGAGGGCTTTTTCAATATCCTTCATAGCGGTGGTGTCCCAAGGTTGTATTTCAAGCGTTCTGGCATCGGTAATATTTATCATAGCCATTTGCTTTAACGGTGTCGGTACGCCGTAATATTCCACGCGGACATTTTCCACCATTTGGGGATTGGCGCGGCCTGTTCTTAATGTGCCTAAATCTTTTTTAAGCTTTTCCGATACTGCGGCCATATTTGTTTTAGTTTTGTTTAAAAGTTCGCTGATGCCTTCCATAAATTTAACCTCTTTATTTATTTTTGTATTCTGTTACTGCCAATGGGTACATATATTATAACTTTTTTACCCGCGTTTCCGCCTTTAGCGTCCGCAAGCTGTTCTTTAAGCTGTTTAATTTCTATATACTGCCTTTGCTGTATTGCGCTAAGCAGCCTTACCCTTGCGCTTAAGAAGATAACAAAGCCGCTTAATATTAAGAGGGAAAGGATAATAATATATCTGTCCTTTATAAAATACGGGCTGTTTGTTTTATCTTCCGCTTTCTTTGCGGGTTTGCGTATTTCCGCCTGCTCCAAAATATCCAGCTTAAGTTTGGCGGCTTCCTTTACCTCTTCCTTCGCTTTTGCCTGTTCTTCTTTTACTCCGGCAGGCGTCGGCGGGACGGGCGGCAAAGTTAAATTAGGGTCTATTACATTATTTTGCGCCGCGTCCTGTTTGGGGCTAAAGCAGCTTTGCGCCTGCGGGAACAAAATAGCGTTGAAATCTTTTATAAATTCGCAGAGTTTAGAAACTGAAGACACAGGTTTTTCTTCCGTCTTTTCCTTTTGCTGCGCGGGGGCTTCTTTTACTTCCGCTTCCTGCGCTTTGGCGGGCTGCTCCGTCTGCTCCGCTTGCGCTGCTACGGGCTGAACTGATTGTTCCGCCGCGGGTAAATCCTGCGGATTTAAGGGCGTAAGCAAGAGGGGAATTTCCGCCAGGCCCGCATCTTCCTTCATTACAGCATAAGAAGTTGGCGCGCCGTCTTTGGGCAGAGAACCTTTTGTTATTATTCCAGCGGGCATACTGTATCTGTTTTTATAAGGGAATAAAAGTTTTTCAATCATTCCCTGTATTTCTTTCCTTAAAACAAAACAGGTTGCGCAAATAATAAACACGCCGAAGGCGCACATCGGTATTATCCAAACAAAGTTAGCGGGGTCAAAGAGTTCTTTCATAAATTAAACGCTCCGTTTAATAAATTGTAGTGCCTATTTTCTTGCCGGAAACAGCCAGTTTTATATTACCCTTTTTGTGCAGGTTAAATACGCACAAAGGAAATTTATTTTCCAAACAAAGGGCTAATGCGGCGGTATCCATAAACTGTAAGCCTTTCTTAATTGCTTCGTCATAACTTATCTTGCTGATAAGTTTTGCTTTAGGGTTTTTCTTGGGGTCGCTGTCATAAACGCCTTCCACCTGCGTGGCTTTAAGTACAAGGTCGGCCTTAATTTCCGACGCTCTTAAAGCGGCTGCCGTATCTGTGGTAAAAAAGGGATTGCCCGTGCCGCCCGCAAAGATAACTACGCGGCCTTTTTCCAAGTGGCGGATTGCCTTTCTTTTAATAAAAGGCTCTGCCAGTTCGTATACGTTAATAGAGGTTAAAACGCGGGTAGGCACCGCAATATCTTCCAGAGCGGACTGCAATGCCAAAGAGTTTATTATGGTAGCAAGCATACCCATATTGTCGGAGTTTACTCTGTCTATAATGCCGCCGCCGTCCCTTACGCCGCGCCAAATATTGCCGCCGCCGATAACTATTGCAAGTTCGCACTTGGTGGCTTTTACGGCTTCTTTTATTTCACCCGCAATGGAGCGCAGCGCGGCGGGATTAATCCCTCTGCTGCCTTCTTCCATAAGGGCTTCGCCCGATAGTTTAAGCAATACTCTTTTTGGCATAAAATAACCTCTCGTTAAAATTTGTGTTTATTTATAATCACTTATAATACAAAATTATAGCGTCTTTTAGGCGGCGCGGTATTAATGATTAAGCATATTATAAAGTTCTTTTGAAGCCGCCTGCGCATAAGGTTTAACCTTGGGTGACGCGTTTTTATCCGCCTTGGCGACGGGGATAATAAGCTTCATCAGTCTGTCTTTTTCCAGCGCGGGATTGGCGTAATAGGTATTATCCTTTTGCAAAATGCCCGCGATAAAAGAAACAACCCTTAAAGCGTTTGCCGTTTCGTTATCATTGCCGCTTTCCAACAGCGGTTCTATCGTGCCATAAGCCTGACTGCCCAGAAAGGAATATGCCATAACCGCAACGGTTGCGCTTTGGGAAGAGGGGTCTTTTTTAAGAGTTTTTTTAAGTTCTTCCTCAACCAAAGCATAGTTTTTGTAAAGAGCGTTAGCCGCGGCGGAAAGAGTTGCGCTTTCCTGCTTAGGGTCAACCTGCGGGTCAAGTAAATCCAAAAGAAGTTTTTTATTGCCCAAATCGCCAATCCATTCTATCGCGCCTAAGCGTAAAAGTTCCGCAGGGGAATAAAAATCTTCTTTAAGTTTTGAGGTTAAAGCCTTTTCGCTGAGTCCCGTTGCGTTAAACGCTTTTTGCGCGAACACTTTATCAAAGGTATAAAGCTGTAATATCTGGCTTAAATATTTATCCAAAGTACCGGGTACCAAAATAGAATACGCGCCGCAGGCATAGGCGGAAAGGCCGCCGTCGGACGCTTTTAAAGCGGGCGTTAAAAAAGGAAGATAGCTGCCGTCGGCCGCGTCCATAGAAACCAAAATTATAACAGCCAAAGTTTTTTTGTAATCTTCCGCCGTTGCGGAGTTTACTATATCCAATATTTGCTTTTGGTAAATATCGCTCTCTCCCGCGGCGGATACCATTGCCGAGGCCGCCATAAATACATAAGAGGGCGTTTTGGAAGTTTTAAAAATGTTCATTATCTCGGGCAGGGCCGAGCGTAAATTGTTTGATTTTTTAAGGGAGGCCAAATCCGCGGAGCCTTCTGCGGCCGCGGTTTGGTTTTTAAGATTTTCTTTAAGGCATACGGTAAGCTGTTCGTTATCTTGGGAAGCGGCAAGGCCCGCTTCATATATATAGCGCTGCTGGGCGGAGGTAAAACATTGTTTCGCAAAGGCGCAGCAGGAAAGTGATAAAACTGTAACGGTTAATATTATTTTTTTCATCTTTTTATTATAGCATTTGCCCTTTTAAAAAAAGCTGGCCGCGCGTACTCAAAAAAAACGCCCCGCAAAAATGCGGGGCGAGGCTTCCTAAAAATTATTAACGGCTTGACGCGAGGGAAAAAGCAATCCTCTTTAAGTCCGTTCTCTTGTTGGAGGGGGAAACAAGGCTTTTGGAGTAAAATGTTTTTTCTCCCTTGTCTTCCAGCATCACAAGTCTTGCGTTGCCTAACGCAAGCATGAATTTTAGGGTTCGTTTCATATAATAATCACCTGATGAATATCTTTATTTCTTTGCTTCTTTAATAGTATAACTTTCTTCCCGCCGCCTCAAAAAGGGTCTTTGGACCCAGAAATCGGTTTTTTTGTGCCTATTTTTTGTGGGTCTTTCTCCGTATAAATTTGTTAGAATGAAAGTATGAAAAAACTATCCTTCTTATTTTTATTTGTTATCTGCTCCTGCGCTCTTGCCGCGCAGACGGTAACCGCGCATAAAACAGTTAAAGACGATATGCGTATTTTTGTAAAAGACGGGGAAGAAGTTATAACGGCTTTTCCCTCAAAATATTTAAAGACCGACGTAAAAATAGGCGTAGTGCTGCCGCAGGGGTACGAAAAACGGCAGTCGCCTTTCCCCGTAGTTTATATTTTGGGGCAGAATCTTGTTAGCAAAAAACAGATAGAAGAAAATTTTTATTACCGCAAAAATAATAATCCGCAGGCGGTATTTGTAAGCGTGCTTATGCCTTCCCGCCCCGCCTCTTCCGCCGAAATAGCGGAGTTTTTTACGCTTGAACTTTTGCCTTATTTTGAACTTAATTATAAAGTTTCTTCTTCTCCCAAAGAGAGAGTTTTGGCCGTAAACGGACCTCTTGCCGTTAAAGGTTTGGAAATTATGTCGTCTAAAGGCGATTATTTTAAAAATCTCGCGCTTGTTTTGTTTGAAACCACTCCTCTTCCCGCTCTTTCCGCGGGCTTGCAGGACGATATTAAAGTTTGGGCCGCAGGCAATTTAAGCAATATGACGCGCCTGCAAACTTTACTGGAAAAGAGCGGTTTAAAATTCCCTTCGGGCTTTGCCTATAAATTTGCCGCACCAGATAAAAACAAAAATCTTTGGGCGGAAGTTAACCTTAACTATCTGCTTAACGCCGATACCAGAAAAGTTAAAAAAGCAAAAGTGCATACAAGCCTTGAAAGTTTTTCTTTGGCGGCTATGCCTTCTGCCGAAGTTTGGGTTGACGTTTTGCTTTCGGGCGGGTACGAAGTTAATTATGTTCCTGCCGAACTTAAAAGCGCGCCGCCTTTCTTTAATTGGGATTATTCTTCCTCGCGTTTAACGCCTATTTACGGGGCCGATGAAGGCTCTGTAACCGTTTTCGGGGCTTTGCCTTCGGGCAAGCCTTTTGCTGTTGATTTAAAGTTTATAAAGTAACAAAAAATGCCCTTTTAAGGCTTAAAACAGGCTTTAACGGGGCATTTTCCATTTATAGTTATCCACAGTTTATAGGACTTTTGTCCTATCTTGGGAAATAGGACTTGCTTAATGGTTTTAATATGGTTTTAACGTCGCAGATATCTCTAAAATAAAACTTAATTTTAAGCGGCGGTATAGGAAAGGTTTTAAAGTTATCAACAGTTTTGAAGGGTTATTAACAGTTTTTTGGCGGTTTATAACAGTATTATTTATCAGAATTATCAAAAAAGTGTCCTTTTATACTGGCAAGCGGCTTAAAAAGGTAAGTTATCCACAGGGTTGTTGATAATTGTGGACAACTTTAAAACCCGCGCAAGGGCCCAAAAATGTTAAGCCAAAAAGCTGTTGTTTTGCTATAATATTTTTGAAATTAACGGAGGTTGGTATGAAATTGAGTTTATTTTTATCTCTTATTCTTTCTGTCTGTTTGACGGGTTGTTACAGCCCGCAGAAGAAGGCGCAGAAAGAGGCCGCAAAAGGTCCCGCTGACTTATTTACTTTAAGCGGCATCTGCCCCATGCGCGCTAACGAAAACGCCCTCCGCCGCCAGTCCGAAGCAAGAATGCGCGAA
>CAZBCE010000072.1:0-6707 GCA_964490555.1 uncultured Elusimicrobium sp.
AATAAAAAAAATAATATAATTATATTGTTATATTAATTGGCCCGCGCACACCGCGCAGGCAGCCGAGCGGGTTATAAGTTTTTAACTAAAGCAAGGCGGTTTTTGAATGCTTTTACAGAAAACATTACGGCATGTATATACTTACGCTTTTGTTATACCGCCGCTCGGCCGCGCAAAACGCCGAATGCAGAGTTTACAACAAAGCAGTTACAATATATTGTTTAAGTAAAAAAGATACAAGGTACACACCCTCAAACTAACTTCAAAGCAGTTCCACACAAATATTCAAAATAAAAATTAAAAGTGTTGCAGTAGCCGGAGGAATTATGAAAGAAAAACTCTTGGCGCTTAAGTCCGTGGATAGTATTATGCGCCAATCAAATGAAAAAAGCGGTTCGCTTAAAAAAATATTAGGCCCTATGGACCTTATCTTTTTGGGAATCGGCTGCATTATAGGCGCGGGCATATTTGTGCTTACGGGACAGGCAGCAGCGCAATACGCGGGACCGGGGATTATAATATCCTTTATTATTTCCGCGGTAGGCTGCGCGTTTGCGGGCCTTTGTTATGCGGAGTTCTCGTCAATGCTCCCGATATCGGGCAGCGCGTATACATACGCTTATGCGACTATGGGCGAATTTCTGGCTTGGATTATAGGCTGGGATTTAATTTTGGAATACCTGTTTGGCGCGTCAACGGTTGCCGTAGGCTGGAGCGGTTATGTAACCAGCTTTCTGGCTGATTTCGGCATCTACCTTCCACCTCAAATTTGTAACGCGGTCGGCACGCACCTTGTGCAGCTGCCGCACCAAGGCTGGGTGGCGGTGGGAGCTGATACGGCTTCCGCACTAGCGGCGCAGGGCATAGATATGGCTATGCTTCCCCACGCCGTCGGCATTATAAACCTGCCCGCAATCCTTATAATAGGATTATTAACCACTTTGCTGGTGGTTGGCATAAAGGAATCAAGCCGATTCAATAATGTAATAGTTTTTCTTAAAGTGGGCGTTGTCCTTTTGTTTATCCTGCTGGGCATCAAATACATTAAGGCGGAAAATTTAACGCCTTTCATTCCGCAAAACGGCGGAGGCTTTGGCAACTTCGGCTGGAGCGGCATTATGCGCGGCGCGGGCGTTGTGTTTTTTGCGTACATAGGTTTTGACGCGGTTTCCACCGCGGCGCAGGAAGCTAAAAATCCGCAGCGGGATATGCCTTTAGGTATATTGGTTTCGCTGGTTGTCTGCACGATACTTTATATAGCAGTTGCGCTTGTGCTTACGGGTATTGTTAAATACACTTTCCTTAACGTGCCTGACCCTATCGCCGTCGGCGTGGACGCTATGGGCAGCTCCCTTTTATGGCTGCGCCCCATTATCAAACTGGGCGCGATAGCAGGCTTAAGCTCCGTGGTTTTGGTCTTACTTTTAGGCCAGCCGCGCATCTTTTTTGCAATGGCAAAGGACGGGCTTTTACCGCCTGTCTTCCGCAAAGTGCATAAAAAATATCAAACGCCGCACGTTACAACAATAGTAACGGGCATAATAGCAATGATACTTGCAGGCTTTCTGCCGATAGGTATTTTGGGCGAAATGGTTTCTATCGGAACATTGCTGGCATTTACTTTAGTATGCCTCGGCATTTGGCGACTGCGCCATACCCAGCCCGACCGCCCCAGACCGTTCAAAACGCCGCTGGTGCCTTTTGTGCCGATAATGGGCGTTTTAATTTGTCTGGTACAAATGACCGCTCTGCCGCTTATGACATGGCTGCGACTTTTGATATGGATGGTTATAGGCATAGGCGTTTACTTTGCCTACGGTATTAAGCACAGCACACAGCACGCTAATGTGGAAACAGAAGCGGCTGACGCAGCAGCTGCCGCCGTAGGGCAGGAAGGCAATGCCTAAGTTTTAAGTTGAAAATAAATGATAAAAGCCGCTTACAAAAGTAAGCGGCTTTTTGTTTGTAATGTTCTGTTGTTGTATATTAACTTATAAAGTTACTTTTTCAACTGTGGTATTTTGCGATAAGACAAGACGCAAGGAAGGAGGTATACCTCGAGCGGGGCAGAGCCCCCGCGTATCCGACTGACGCAGCAACGCAGTATTATCGCAAAAGACTATTCCCACTCGATGGTGGCGGGCGGCTTGGAGGTAATATCGTAGACCACCCTGCTTACCCCTTCCACCTCATTAACTATGCGGGAAGATATTTTATCCAGCACGGGGAATGGAATTTTGGCCCAGTCGCAAGTCATAGCATCGGTGGAGGTTACGGCCCTTATACCGACGGTGTGAAAGTATGTTCTGCTGTCGCCCATAACGCCGACGCTTTTGATATTAGGCAGAAAGGTAAAGTACTGCCAAATTTCCCTGTCCAAATTATTTTTGGCAATTTCTTCCCTAAAGATAGCGTCGGAAAGGCGGATAATTTTAAGTTTCTCTTCCGTAATCTCTCCAAGGCAGCGCACGGCAAGGCCGGGGCCGGGGAAAGGCTGACGCCAAACAATATGTTTTGGTATGCCAAGTTCTTCACCCAGCGCGCGCACTTCGTCCTTAAATAAAGGGCGAAGCGGCTCTAATAATTTTAACTTCATATTTTTTGGCAGGCCGCCTACATTATGATGGCTTTTTATAACGGCGGAATCGCCCAAGCCGCTTTCAATAACATCGGGGTAAATTGTACCTTGTAAGAGGAAGTCAATCTTGCCGAGTTTTTTGGCTTCTTTATTAAAAACTTTTATAAATTCCGCGCCGATTATTTTACGCTTTTGTTCGGGGTCGGTTATGCCTTTAAGTTTAGCCAAAAACTGCTTGCCCGCATTAACGCGGATAAGGTTAAGCTTAAACTGCTTTTTAAAAGTTTGCTCAACTTCGTCGCCTTCATTATGGCGCATAAGGCCGTGGTCAACAAACACGCAGGTAAGGTTTTTGCCTATCGCTTTATGCACGAGAACAGCCGCCACGGCGGAATCCACCCCGCCGGAAAAAGCGCAAAGCACCTTTTTATTGCCGACTGTCTTTTTTATATTTTCTATTTCGCGCACGGAAAAACTTTCCATCTTCCAATCGCCGGCGCAGGCGCAAATATTTTTTAGAAAGTTTTCCAACATTTTACCGCCGTATTTTGTGTGCAAAACTTCGGGGTGAAATTGCAGGGCGTAAATGTTTTTATCTTCCGCTTCCATAGCGGCAACGGGGCAAAGTTCCGTCTTGGCGGTACCTTTAAAACCTTTCGGCAATGTGCCTACATAATCGCGGTGGCTCATCCAACAAATGCTTTTTGCGGGTACGCCTTTAAATAATTTACTTTTAGCGTTAATGCTAAGTTCCACGCTGCCATATTCTTTAAACTTTGGGCTTAACACTTTGCCGCCTAAAACCTGCGCCGTAAGCTGCGCGCCGTAACAAATGCCGAGCACGGGGATATTAAGTTCAAAAAGTTCCTTTTCTACCGACGGCGCACCTTTTTCGTACACGCTGGCGGGGCCGCCCGTAAAAATAATACCTTTTGGCTTAAGTTCTTTTGCTTTGGCCAGTATTTTTGTAAACGGCACAACTTCCGAATATATGCCTAATTCTCTTACGCGGCGCGCTATTAACTGATTGTACTGCCCGCCGAAATCACAAACTAAAACAATTTCCTTTTGCATTAAAGTTTCCCCGCGCTGTAATTTGTTTCTTCTTTAGTTATCATAATGTCATGCGGGTGACTTTCCACAAGACCCGCGTGGGTAATTTTTACAAACTGTCCGTTCTGTCTTAAATCTTCCACGGTTTTAACTCCGCAGTAGCCCATAGCAGCCCTAAGCCCGCCGACAAGCTGATAAACTACGTCGCTTAAATGCCCGCTGTAAGGCACGCGGCCTTCCACGCCTTCGGGTACCAGCTTTTTGGAATTTTCCTGAAAGTATCTGTCCCCGCTGCCAGCCTTCATCGCGGCGGAAGAACCCATGCCGCGGTAAGCTTTAAACGCGCGGCCGTTGTAAATAATATTTTCTCCCGGGCTTTCGGTCGTGCCCGCAAAAAGCGAGCCTATCATACAGGTGCTGGCGCCTGCGGCAATGGCCTTTGCAATATCGCCCGAATATTTTATGCCGCCGTCGGCAATAACGGGAATATCATACTTTTGCGCGGCTTGCGCGCAGTCGTAAATTGCGGTTATCTGCGGCATACCTATGCCTGCAATAACTCTGGTTGTGCAAATGGCCCCGGGGCCGATGCCTATCTTAAGCGCGTCCGCGCCTGCTTTAATTAAATCTTCCGCAGCGGCGGCCGTTGCTATATTGCCCGCGATAAGCTGGCAATGCGGGAATGCCTCTTTAATTTTTTTAACAGCCTCCACCACGCCTTCACTGTGGCCATGGGCGGTATCAAGCACCAAAATATCCGTACCTGCGCTAAGCAGCATTTCCGCGCGGGCAAGCATATCTTTTGTTATGCCGATAGCCGCGCCAACGATAAGGCGGCCTTTTTCGTCCTTGGCGGAAAGAGGAAACAAAATACTTTTTTCTATATCTTTAACGGTTATAAGACCTTTTAAAATAAATTTATCGTCTACAAGCGGAAGCTTTTCCACTTTTTTGCTTTTAAGTATTTCCTTGGCTTCCCTTAAGGAAGTGCCCACGGGCGCGGTTACCAAATTTTCCTTAGTCATTATGTCGGCAATTTTTTTGGAGGCGTCTGTTTCAAAACGCATATCGCGGTTGGTTATTATGCCGATAAGCTTGCCGTCTTCTTCCACCACGGGCACGCCTGATATTTTATATTTTGCGGAAAGTTCTTTAGCGTCCTGCAAGGTGTTATCTTTAGAGAGAGAAAAAGGATTTGTTATAACGCCGTTATCGCTGCGTTTAACAATATCCACCTGAGCGGCCTGCTGCTGCGCCGTCATATTTTTGTGTATTATGCCTATGCCGCCTTCGCGCGCCATGGCAATAGCCATTCTGGCTTCGGTAACGCTGTCCATACCTGCGCTTAAAAGCGGAATATTAAGTTTTATTTTTTGGGTGAGGCGCGTGTTGGTTTTTACGTCTTTTGGCAACACTTTGGAGTGTTGCGGGATAAGCAGAACATCGTCAAACGTCAATCCTTCTTTGGCAAACTTCTCGGTCATATATCTCCCTTTAAGGCCGCAGGGAAACCGTATAAAACTTTTTTATTTGCCCAGTTCTTCGGAACGTTTTATACAGGCCGCAGCAGCCTTTTTGTAAAGTTTAAGTAAAGCGTCGTTGCTATTAAAAGTTTTTATGGCGGCTTCTGTCGTACCGCCGGGCGTGGCTATGCGCGCTATTGCGTCTTGTAAGGTTGTGCCGCCGTTGGCAAAAACTAAGGCGGAGCCAAGCAAAACATTAACCGCAATTTTGCGCGCTAAATCTTCTTTCACGCCGTAACTTTCCGCCGTTTTGGCAAGCATTAAAGCCGCATTATAGATATATGCGGGGCTGCTGCCGCTGACGGCGGTTATTATATGTAAATCAGTTTCTTTATCCACCCAAAAAGATAAACCCGTTTGGGCCATAAGTTTAAAACAAAAATCTTTTTGCGCTTTTTTGGCGGCGGCGTTTGCAAACATTCCGCTTACGCCAAGGCCTTCGCTTACGCACATATTTGGCATAACGCGCACGACGGGCACTTTTAAAGGAAGAGCGCTTTCTATAAATTTAACCGTCTTACCCGCCGCTATGGAAAGTATTATTGTTTGCTTGTTCATAAACGGCGCGGCCTGCGCTAAAGCTTCTTTAAGAATATTGGGTTTTACGGCAAAAACAATAAGTTTAGCGATAATATTTTTGGGAGCTTTTTCCGCCGAGGTTACGCAGTCAAAACCCTGTTTTTTGTAAAGTTTTACAAGGTCGGCATTATGCTCTATAATTAAAAAATCTTTTTTATCCGCAAGGCCGCCTGCCGCCCACGCTTTTAAAAGCGCGCCGCCCATTTTTCCGCAGCCCATAAAAATTATTTTATTGTTCATTTTCTCACCTGTCCGCTGCCGTAAACTTTATATTTAAAAGTTACAAGCTGCTCTAAGCCGACGGGGCCGCGCGCGTGAAGTTTGCCTGTTGATATACCAATCTCCGCGCCCATGCCAAACTCCCCGCCGTCGCAAAATTGCGTGGAAGTATTGTGCATAACAACTGCGCTGTTAACGGTGTTTAAAAATTCCTGCGCGGCATCTGCATTAGCTGTTATTATGGCTTCCGTATGGTCGGAGCCGTATGTGCGGATATGTTCGCAAGCCTGCGCCACGCCGTCAACCGCTTTGGCCGATATTATGGCGTCAAGATATTCCGTACCCCAGTCTTCTTCCGTCGCGCAAGGCAGATTGGGCATAAAAGATTTTATAAAAGCGTCTGCGCGGACTTCGCAACCCGCGTCGGCAATGGCAGTAATAATCTCTTTTATTTTCTGCTCGCCTAAAGCTTTATCTACAAGTAAAGTTTCCGTCGCGCCGCAAATGGAAGTGCGTCTTAATTTTGCGTTTATTAAAACTTTTTTTGCCATTTCTATATCGGCGTCTTTATGGATATATGTGTGGCAAATACCGTTTAAATGTTTGAAAGTGGGTATTTTGCCTGAGGAAACTTTTTCTATAAGTTTCTTGCCGCCGCGCGGAATAATTACGTCTATATAAGCGTCCTGCTTTAAAAGTTCATCAACGGCTTCGTGTTCTTTAACGGGAACAAGCTGCACGGAAGCGGGCGGAAG
>CAZBCE010000073.1:0-6483 GCA_964490555.1 uncultured Elusimicrobium sp.
TCGGAAGAGCACACGTCTGACTGGAGTTCAGACGTGTGCTCTTCCGATCTATTGGTTGAGGGCGACCAGCAAACCCTGCTTAACGACAGCAGCGCAAGAAAGTTTTACTTAGGCGAAGACTTTAAAATGTAAAACTTTAAGGAGCAGTAATATGGCATTTAATTACGAAGAGAAATTTCTGTTTATAGAAGACGTAAACCTAAAAGACCTTGCCGCCAAAATCGGCACGCCTTTTTACTGTTACAGCAAAAAATCGCTTACGGAAAACTTCAATAAATTTAAAACCGCTTTCCCCAAGGCGGACATCTGCTACGCCGTAAAAGCAAATGCCAATATCGCTATCCTCAAAATTTTGGCCTCGGCAGGCGCAGGCGCGGACGTGGTATCGGGCGGGGAGTTATTCCTTGCCTTAAAATGCGGTATCCCCGGAAGCAAAATAGTATTTTCGGGCGTGGGTAAAACGCAAAAAGATATTGCCCTTGCCATACAAAACGAAATTAAACAGATTAACATAGAATCCGCCGACGAACTTGAAGCCGTAAACCAAACAGCCATACGCCTTTGCATGCGCGCGAATATCGCCATAAGGGTTAACCCCGATGTTGACGCGCACACACACCATAAAATAACCACGGGCAAGAGCGAAAATAAATTCGGCATCAGCTGGCCCGAAGCCTTTGAACTTTACAAAAAAGCATCGCAGATGAGCGGCGTGCGCATACGCGGCATTGCAATACACATAGGCTCGCAGATATTAAGCCTTAAACCTTTTGAACAAGCCTTCAAAAAACTCGCCGCGATGATAGACCAACTTGAGAAAGAAGATATTATTTTGCAGAACATTGATATCGGCGGCGGCTTGGGCGTTGTTTATAATTATAAAAAAGACAAAGCCATACACGCCAAAGATTTTGCCGTCGTGGTGGAAAAACATTTGGGCCGTTTTAAAAAGCACCTTATTTTAGAACCCGGCCGCAAAATTGTGGCAAACGCGGGTCTGTTGGTTGCAAGCGTGCTTTACAATAAAAAGGGAGAGAATAAAGATTTTCTTATCATTGACGCAGGTATGAACGATTTTGCCCGCCCCGCCCTTTACGACGCATGGCACGAAATCTTGCCCGTACGCGACTGGAAACGCCCCATAAGAAAAGTGGACGTGGTCGGCCCCGTGTGCGAAAGCAGCGATACCTTTGCAAAAGACCGCACTCTTCCCGTATTAGAACCTGAAGAACTTATAGCCATTATGGGCACAGGCGCTTACGGCGCGAGTATGGGTTCTATGTATAATGTGCGCCCGCTTACGGCCGAGGTTTTGGTAGACGGCGCAAAACACAAAATTATCCGCAAGAGAGAAACCTACGAAGAGATGATAGAAGACCAGCTGGACCTTTTGCATAAATAAGTTTTAAATATAAAAAACCCCCGCTTCGCAAGAAACGGGGGTTTTTATTTTGTCTGTTAAAAAATCAGAAGCCCAAAGTGGCGCAAATTTTATCGTGGGTTCCGTCATCGCAATAAACATTATGCTCAGGGAACACGGTAAAAACATAATAGCCTTCCGTCCCGTTGCCCGCATTGGGGTTTCTCCTGCCTACCGCAATGCCTGTACTGCCGTCAGGGTTATAAGTGGAGCCTGCTGCTCCCGCCCTGATAGAAAAGAATTTTGTACGCCTTGTAGGCGTGCCTGTTGTTAAATCCAGCTCCCCGGGGAAATCCTGGTCCAGCTCCAGCTTGCGAATATCATTTGTGTATCCGCCGTTAAGAAGGCGGTACCTTTTATTTGCATCGGCAACCTGCCTTATCAGCATCAAACCTTCCGCCGCGCGGGCCTTTTCCACCGCAAGCAAATATTTCGGCAGGGCAATGGCAGCCAAAACCCCTATAATAAGCACAACCACCAATAATTCAATTAATGTAAATCCGTTTTTATTAAGCATTAACACCTTCCTCTAATAAAATTAATAACCTAAGGCCGAGCATATTTTGCAATCTGCGTGCGGGGAGCAGGTTACCCTGTTTTCCGGGTAAACTATAAAAGCATATTGCTTTGTTGTATCCCCGTTATCGAGTCTTCTTACAACAGCTATGCCCGTACTCCCGCTGGGATTAAAAGCGCTGCCCGAGGCGGTTGCCCTGTAATCAAAATATTTCGTGCGGCGCGTAAAAACGCCTCCGCTGGTCGCTGCCTCTCCGGGGAAATCCTGGTCCAGCTCCAATTTGCGGATATCGTCAGTATACTCTCCGTTAAGCAAACGGTAGCGTTTATTGGCCTCCGCTATCTGTTTTACAAGAGTCATAGCTTCCGCCGCGCGGGCCTTTTCCACCGCCAGCATGTACTGCGGCAAGGCAATAGCCGCCAAAACGCCTATTATAAGCACCACAACCAATAATTCTATAAGAGTAAACCCGCCGTTGCGCTTGGAAGGCAAATATAAAGCAAACATCGTCATAACTTCCCCTTTATTATTTATTTATTTTAGTCTAACTTATATCGGCGAGTTTTGCAAAAAGTTCTTTTTGCGCCTTAGTTAAATTCTTGGGAATGCTTATGGCAAATTCCACATACATATTGCCGTCTTTGCCAAGGCCTTTGCCGCTTAGTTTCAACTTTGCGCCGCCCTGCGTACCCGCGGGAACTTTAATACTTACGCTGCCGCCGCCAGCCAAAGAAACCTGCGCTTCCCCGCCCAAAGCAGCCGTCCAGGGCATTATATTTACGGTTTGGTATATGTCATTACCTTCAAGTTTGAAACCCGCTTTAGGCGCAATTTTAACGGTTATGTATAAATCACCCGTACCCTGCCTTGTTTTATTGCCAAGGCCTTTAAGTTTTATTTTTCCGCCGTCGGATATTTTTGCGGGCAGATTGACCTGCGCCGTTTTGCCGTTTGGTAAAGTAAGGCTTACGCGGCCGCCGTTATAGGCTTCTTCCAAATTTAAGGTAAGGTTGGCTTGGCTGTCTAAAGGGTTTGATTCTTCCTCATCTCCGTACCCGCCAAAGTTTTGCGCGGAGCGGGAAGACCCGCCGCCAAAACCGCTCATACCGCCCATGCCGCCGAATATCTGTTGAAAGAAATCGCTGAAATCGCCCTGGCTAAACCCGCCCGTGCTGTTAAATTTAAAACTCCCCCCGCCCATACCGCCAAACGGATTTGCGTCGCCGCCGTATTGGTAATATTGGTTTTGTCCGCCGCGCGCGCCCGATGCACCGCCATAGCCCCTGCCCGCTCCCGCGGAAGAAGCAGAAGCCCCGCCGCCCTTTGCATAATTTTGATAATCCGCGCTGCCTACCTGGTCGTATATGGCGCGTTTTTGCTTGTCGGAAAGGACTTCGTAAGCCTCGTTAATATCTTTAAATTTCTCGGTCATTTCAGTCTTTTTGGACTCGGGGTGCATATCGGGGTGATATTTACGCGCCTGCGCCTTAAAAGCTTTTTTAAGTTCGGCGTCGCCCGCCGTTTTGCTTACGCCTAATATTTTGTAATAGTCTTTATAATCTGCCATAGTACTTCTCCTTTCGTTAAAATCATTTTATATAATTTGTGTATGTAAGCACAGAGGCTTATGGACACTCCCCCGATTAAGCAGAACACAAGACAGATAAAACTTATCCTCTCCATTGAGGGGATTTCCTCGCTTGTAAACCAGTTTTTCCAAATACTTCTGCCGTGGTATATTTTAATCTCTACGGGTTCCATTATGTGGATGGGCGTGGCGGCATTTGCAACGCTGGTCCCCGGCATATTTTCCGCATTATGGGGCGGGGCGGTTATAGACAGGGTGGGACGTTCCAAAACCATGCTTATCTGCGAACTAAGCCAGCTGGTTATTATAACCGCCATAACTATTTTGGTGGTTTACGGCAAGGCTTACCCCGCGTTAATTTCCTTCCTTATTTTCTTAAGCGCATTTTTTGATATTCCCGCACAGCTTGCGCGCCAAGCGCTTATACCGGGGTTCAGCCGTATGGCGGGCATACCTTTGCACCGCACAACAGGTTTAAAAGAAGCCGTTGACGGTATTACGGCGGTCTTCGGCCCTGTTTTGGGCGGGCTTGTTATTGCGGCTTACGGCACCGGTTATGCGTGGCTGGCGGCAAGTTTTATGTGCTTTGTAATAGTTATTATGGCGGTTTATGTTTACAATAACCGCAAAATACGCAAGACGCCCAACGATACCACTTATAATCAGGCGTGGGGCTGTATGAAGGGCGATAAATTTTTGCTGCAGGTTATAGCTTTTACTCTGCCGCTGTTTATATTGGGCGAATCTTGGGAACTGCTTATTTTGCCCGCGTATGTACACACGTTTAACCACACTTCCGTATTTTTGGGATTTTTGGAAGCGGCCTTCGGCCTTGGCGCCTTTATAGGAGCATTGTTCTTTGCCTCGGCGGGCAAACGCTTTAAGTTTTTTACTCTGCTTACGGTAAATTATACCGCCTACACGCTTTCCGTTGTGGTGCTTATGTTTGACCTGCCAAAAGCTTTGGTGCTTGTAACAAGCGGACTTTCGGGCCTGCCCTTTGGCGCGTTCGGCGCTATGGTTACAACAATACTTTTATCCCGCTCGCAGGAAGAGCTGCGCGGCAAAACACTGGGCTTGTTTGCGGCAGGCGCGGCTTTGGTGGAAAGCGTATTTGTTCTTATCATCGCTTTTATGCTGCAAACTCAAGGCCTATTTAACACGTTGTTTGCAACCACATTTGTTTTTATAGTTCTTATAGGCGTAAGTCTTTCCTCCCGCAAATACGAAGAAACGCCCCCCATAACTCAGCAGTGCCTTAATATAAAAATTAAAAATTGACAACAATATAAAAATAGCCCTAAATTATTAATAAAATAATATATTTTAGCTACATATTTATATCGTCATTAAACATACAATATTTGTATAGGCAGAGTGTATGTTTTAATGAAATTTAATTTAGTATTTTTTATCCTTCTTTTTTCTTCTTTTTCCAACATAATTTACGGGCAGCAGTTGCCGGGTAATATTTTTTTCTACCCCAAAATTTCCGCAGGCGGGGCTTACGCGGAGGGTTCTTTAAAAGGCTTTGCGCGCAATACCGCTTACAAAACTTCAACCGCTCGGGCGGACTTCCCCCTTATCGTGCCGCTGGGCGATAATATTTACGCCGATATCAACTACTTTGCGCGCGCCGATTACAATAATAATGTTGATGGAGGCGCGGATTACGCTTACAAATTCTCCAAAGCGACGCTTAACTATAAAACAGATAATTTTTATTTAAAACTCGGACGGCAGGGTTTTGCGCCGCAGGGCAAAGAAGCCTTTATTTATTACGGCGAATATTACGATAAAGATAACCGCCTGCCCTCCGCGCTGGAAGGCGTAAGCGGCGGGGCGGAAACGGATTTGTTCAGCTTTCACGCCGTCGGCGCGAAAGAAGCCCGCAGTCTTTCCCCCGTCTGCGATAACAGCCTTGTATACGGCGCGCAGGGCGCGTTTAAACTTGGCGCGCTGATGAATATAGAAAGTTTTTACTATAACCGTTCGTCTAAAATAGGCGTTATGGACGAGGACATATCAGTATACGGCGGCGGCTTTTTGTTTGACCTGCCAGAAAGGTTTTCCCTCTCTTTCTACGCCGCGCTTAACAGCGGCTCCGCGACGGGGAAAAAGAAAAATCTCACCTTTACAAATAATTATAACGGTTACGCGCTTAACGGCAGAATGGACATTAACGCGCTTAGCGAATTTTCAAAAAACAACTATCGCTTTAATGTTTTTTACGGCAGCGCGGCGGAGGCAGACAGCCGCCCTTTTACGGCGATAGCGGCAAACGCGCAGAACGGTTATGTGTTTGGCGGTATGAACCTGCTTAACTCTAATGATTTTAACGCGCTGCTTAATAATTTAAACCCGTCAAAAGTTTCGCAGGAACAGGCATTGTTTATTTATTCTTTTGATATAAATATTGCGCCGCGGGATTTGAAAGATATTTATTTTAACGTCGGGATATATAATTTTATTTCCACGGCGAAGGAAGCCGCCTATAAGAACATCGGCAGCGAGGCCGACTTTAAAATAACCTACAGGAAAAACGGTTTGGAATTTAATATTTTATACGGGTTATTTATATCGGGCAACGGGCTGGCGGAGGCCACGCAAAGCGCGGCGGCGGCAAATAAAACCGTTAACAAAATAGGCATTGCGACGAGTTGGGAATTTTGATTTTTTACGACGGGGAACTAAATATCTTTACAAACCTGTTCTATTTTAATAAAATATGTATGTAATCCTTGGTAGCTCAATGGTGGAGCGATCGGCTGTTAACCGATAGGTTATAGGTTCGAGTCCTATCCAAGGAGCAGATTTGAAATAAAATACCCCCCTTTGCGGGGGTATTTTATTTTAAATATTCCTTAGGAAACAACGCCAACTGCTTGGCGTTGTGCTAGGACTCGAAAGGCGGAGCGATGTTTTTGTTTGAGGAGTATGCCGCTTGGCGGCGCACGA
>CAZBCE010000074.1:0-6348 GCA_964490555.1 uncultured Elusimicrobium sp.
ATAACAAAATTTCCTTTAAAAAAGGGAAAGGGGCCTTTTTGCGAAAAAAAAGGAAGTGTGCGGGGGAGCTTAAAAGCGTAAAAAAAGATTAGTTTTTAAAGAGGGAAAGAGGGCTTTATTTTTAGGGTATTTTGGCAGCGGGAACTACAGCACAAGCTTTGCAGTGAAAGAAGCAGTAAATTGAGTAATTATAGGAGAAAGTAAAAATGACAAATAAAAAAGGGTTCACCCTTATTGAATTATTGGTCGTAGTATTAATTATAGGTATTTTGGCGGCTATTGCTTTGCCTCAGTACTTTAAAGCTGTTGAAAAATCCAGAGCGACAGAAGCATTATCTATTATGGGTTCTTTGTCAGCCGCTATGGAAAGAGCAAGATTGGTAGATTCAAACAATAAATATCCTAGCACCGTTGATAGCCTTGACATTCAGTTCGCTGACAAGAACGGCACTGTGGTAACCGGTAACACCTGGTCAACCAAAAACTTCAACATCGGCGTTGCTGGTACAGCCACCACCGATGGTAAAGTAACAGCCACTAGAAACGGGGCAAGCGGCTACTCAATCACCAGAGAATACTACTCCGGTAAAGTAACCTGTACGGACGGCAATACGTCTGGAGCGTCTACAACCGGCGTTTGTGCTTCCTTAGGTTTATCCTAATAAATAGCAACAGATTGCAGTAAGGTATAATATGCATTCATATTATACCCTCCCAACCTCGCCATAGGCTAACGCTTGTGGCGGGGTGTTTTTTGCGGCGTCTTTTGCCGCTAAGTCTGCACAAACAATTTCCTCCTCTATCCTGCCGTCGGGGCAATATAGGCTAAAGGACCTATGCCCACGTGGGGCAAAAGACACTTTGTTCGTTGCCCTAAGAAATTCTATACTATCTCATTAAGTATTTTTATCATTCCAAAAAAAAGAAAAGGTATAACTATGATAAAAAACACAATCAAAATAGTTATCGGTAAGATAGTTCCTGTTGTTTTAGCCTTTGCCATGCTTTTAAATACGCAGGTGCAGGCTTTCGCGCAGCAAAGCAATTTTTACGTTGCCGCGCAGGATAACACACGCGTCGCCAATAGGGCGACCAATGTCCTTTACAAGGCCTATAATCAGGCAGCATTGCCTGCCCCTGTTTCCTACGAAGAGGCCAAAACAATTTTTGCACGAGAGGATGCTTCCCATAAACTTACGGAAGAAGACTTTCATAACCTTTATAACGATTATCTTAAGCGGGTTACCCGCGACGACGGACAGGTTACCGCCGTTGCCAACAGCCTTAAGAAAGAAATCAATATTGAAGGCCTTTTAAATTATGTCAGCCGCGAAGGCCAAAAGACAGGCAAAGTTTGCCAACAAAATAAATGTTGGGATTATCAAAACTATGCCCAAGGCTTTTTGCGCGCAAGGCTTAATGACGGCGCGGGCATTAATGATAGTTCCGACAAATTTAAATGGAACGCGGAAATTATGCTTGACGCTATGCCAGATATTTACGGCGCGTATCTTACCGCAGGCGTACACCGCGCGGACCTGCAATTTTTACAAAAATACTTAAGGTTTTTAGTTGCCAAAGCGGATGACTATTGCGATAACGATACTTACCTTGCCGATATTGCCCCCGGCGCTGCCGGCGCGGACGGGCGCGGCAAAGCCGTACGCGGTAAATCTATCAGGCAGCAGCAATGCGGGCAGATGGGTACTGCAATGGTGCTTTTGGGTATTGCGGGGGAAAGCGGCAAAGATAAGGTGCAAAACGCACAGGTAATATACGACGCTGTTAAAGACACATTTAAAGACGATTATGGCGCAATAACTCTTGCCAGCGGCGTGGCAGGTTTGCTTGCCGTGAATACAAGAGGTTCCTATTACCTTGTGGAAAAACTTTTAACGCAAGATACAGTTGCCGCCGCGCAGGATTTTGGTACGTTTGGCAACGGGTTCAGATGGTTTATGGATTTGCTTTCCGTCCAAGCTTGGGTGGAAAAAGGTACAGATATAAATAACCGCTCCCGCGGACGCGGCGGCAGATATTTGGACCGCGTGGGTGCAATCTTTCAATACATTGACGAAGATACCGCCCAGCAGTACGGTTTTAGTTCCTTTAGCATAGAAGTTGCAAAAACCAATCCCAGCCTTGGCTATAATGTGCCTTTTGGCAATGTCTTGGAAGATATTGGAGTTATGATAGCTTCTTCAGGCACAAAAGAAGGCCACGCCTTGGCACAAAGAATTGTTGATACTTATGCCGCCGCGCTTAAAGCCGACGGCAACAAAAGCACCCGCGCGCATACTCCGCTTGTTGCGGGTATATTGCAGACCGGATTGGTAAAAAACGCAAACGCGCAATTTGCGGCTAAAAAGCTTAACTCCTTAGACTGGTGGGATTTAAACGAAGCTACACAACGCCGTGTTAATAACCTTGCTATAAAATACGCAGGGACGGTAAAGCGCGGCAAAAACGAAGCCAAGGTAAAACGCAACGAAACAAACCAAAAAATTATACAGGCAAGCGTTTGGACAGATATGGCAGTAAGCGCGTTTTTTATAATGTCCTTGGTGGTAAGTTTACCCGCAATCGTTAAAAACGCTTCAGCATTTGCTTCTAACTTGGCAAGAATACGCGCCATAAAGGCGGCGGGTAAGGCTGATTTACTTGCAATGACAAAGATTCGCCTGAAAGCATTGCCCGTAAAAGCGGCTGACGTAAAAATTTCTCTGGCGGCAAAGGTTGCGGCAAAACAAAAATCCGCGCCAAAAACTCCCGCGCTGCCAAAAGCAAAAAATACAACGCCCGCCAAGATTAACTCCGTAAAAGAAATGCCCAAGATAGAAGTGCAGATGCAGTATCGCCTTGCGCCAAAGCAAACGTCCGCGCCCCTTGCGGCGGAATCAGGCGACGCCGTATTTACGGTTTCTTTAGGGGAGGGCAGCGGGGGAAGTTCGGCAAGAACAGGCGCGCGTTTATCCTCACCTGAAACTGTTACCGCCCAGCCTATAGTTAGTGAAATTAAGGTAAAACCTTATAACCCTAAACCGTATCGCCCTAAAGTATCGGTTAAAAATCAACGTGCCAATGTTTACGCCAAAAGGAATATTGCGGAAAGGGCCATATTTGGCGATAAGTTTTATTCCGAACTTACACCCTTTAAACGCAAACTTATGGATTTGCGTCTTGCTTCGGATTTAAGCGTAGGCTTTACTGGCGGGTTTCTGCAATACGGCTTAAGAAATCCAAAGATTTATTTGGGTGCAACCATACCTCTTGTACCTGCGGCGCAGGCGGCTTCTTTATCGTCGGCTCCTATTGCTATTGTGGAAACGGTAAAAGCGGCCCCTTCCGCTATTAAAGCGGTTGCGGCAGAAGGTTACGGCGCAGGTTTTGAAGTTTTAAGCAAAGCCGCATCTTCCGCCGAAGCTTTAAAGACGCCTGCCGTGCCTTTTACGCCGCGCACCTCCCCGTTCTGGGGACCTGGCGCGATAGTAGCCATAGACCCGCAGAGCAGGGTGTCCGCCCTGTCTTCAGGCCCCTTTAAATCCAAAATGACGGCAGGTGGCGGCGGCGTCATTCAGACCATAAAAAACGCGATATACGGGGACCCTAACTCCCCTTACGCGCAAGGCATTATGGTCCTTAACAAAAAGAGAGCTTTTGAACATATCAGGCAAACATTTAAAGCTAAAGACCAATATGCCGCGTTCGCCGCAATGGCCCATCAGCTGGAAATGCAATATCCCGCTTTAAAGGGCGATAATATAATTTACCGCGGATTATTTGTAAGCAAAGAGGCGGAATTGGCCGATATTGTTAAAAACGGTATGGATATAAACAGAGTAGTATCCAAACCTATTCCTGTATCTACTCGTGACATTACAGACTGTCATAGTGAAATGTCTAATATGTGCTTTGCACAAGAGGCTGTAAGTTCTATGCCTTATGCCACCGGGGTAAATATTTTTAACCACAGTAGAAAGGGATATATGACTATGGTTGTGTCTTATAAGCCGAAAGACTTAGTTGACCACGCTATTTGGTATTTAAGCAGAAGTATGCGCGCCGACGAAATTGCCGATGTTCTTGTCTATGACGTTATGGCAGGTAAATGGGTATCCGTAAAATATGCAGAGCAGGCGCCAAAGCCTTCAGCCGAGCAAAGCGCGCCGTCTGCCTCGGGCGGAGCGGCTTCCGTTAAAACGGAAACGCAGGTTAAACAATCGGACGATAAACTGCCCGCCGCAGGTAAAACCAAGGCAGCCGAAAAGGCTGAAACCGACGGTAAAGAAACCTCTTCTAATTATATACAGGCTCCGTCAATGCAGGTTTCACTTTCCGTATTAAAGGAATACGAGGGCCAGATAAAAGAATATTACAGCCTGCCGGAAAGTTACCTTACGGGTTATTTTACCGCGCGTATAGAAAAATATATGGCGCACCCTACATTTATCGCAACTGATAACCAGTTTCTTTACCGCGGAATGTTTGTAACTACGGAAGAATTAAAAGATATTCTTACCAACGGTATGGAGATAAGTAAAACCTCTTGGCATACGGGCGCAAAAAAAGGCAGCGACGGCATAATAAGCACAAGCCTGAGCGAGCCCGAAGCAAGGACATATATATATCAGTCTGCTTCCCCCGAGAAGATAAATAAGCAGGGTATAGGCGTTGTTTTTAAAATAAGAAAAACGGCTGACCATGCTCTTTTTGACGATAAGGTTTTAAACTCCACAAATACCATATATCACGATTATAAAGATATACCGGCTTCTGATATTGTTGGCGTAAGCGTGGAAGGGCCTTACGGTACGGAATATCTTACGACTATCAAAAAGAATATAGAATCTGGCAGGGCGAAAGATATTGCCTGGAAAGAGGCCTTTGTCCGCCGCAGCAGTTTTACCAGATAAATAATTGTATTTTGTTTATTTTATGCGCTCCGTTATGTTTGCGGGGCGCATATTTTTATGACGGGAAATTATATAAAAAGCTTGACAAACGGCATATATAAGTATTATAGTACTAATATACCAATATAAAGAGGTTTTACATATTATGATAAAAATATCGGAAGCTACCGCAATCGCTCTGCACGCGATGCTTTACATAGCGGCGAACAAACAGAAACCCGCCGCGTTAAAAGATATTGCCGCAGAGTTTGATATATCCGCCAATCATCTTTCCAAAGTACTGCAAAGGCTGGTTAAGGCGGGGTATTTGCAGTCGGTAAAAGGGCCAAAGGGCGGGTTTGTCTTAATGCCTAAAAAGCACAATGCAACTTTTTTGGAAATTTATGAAACTATTGAAGGCAAAATAACGCCGCATTACTGCCTGTTCGGCTCACACGAGAAAACCTGCAAACATTGCATTATGGGCAATGTGGTAAAAGAATTAAACGAAGAATTTATTGATTATTTAAAAAACAATACTATAGGCAAAGACCTTGGGGGTAAAAAATGAAAAGACGCATAATAAAAATAGACGAAGATAAATGCACAGGCTGCGGCGCGTGCATACCCGACTGTCCCGAAGGGGCATTGCAGGTTATTGACGGCAAAGCCCGTTTGGTAAGCGATTTATTTTGCGACGGCCTTGGCGCGTGTATTAAAAACTGCCCTATGGACGCTATGCATATAGAAGAGCGCGAAGCCGAACCTTACGACGAGGCTAAAGTTATGGCTAATATAGTAAAGGCGGGGAAAAATACTGTTATTGCCCACTTAAAACATTTAAAACACCACGGGGAAGATAAATTGCTTGCGGAGGCTGTTGATTACCTTAAAGCCAACGGGCATAATGTGCCTGATTTGGAAGACAGACTGCCTTGCGGCTGCCCCGGTACTATGGCAAAAGATTTGCGCAAGCATGCTCCGCAGCAACACGCGGGCGCGGCGCAGGCGGCGGTTGCCGTCGGGCCGCAACAGAGTTTGCTTAATAACTGGCCGATACAGTTAAAACTGGTTAACCCACATGCGGGCTATCTTAAAAATGCCGATTTGCTTATTGCGGCCGATTGTACAGCCTTTTCCTATCCTGCTTTTCAGCAGAAGTTTTTGAAAGATAAAATTTTGCTTATGCTTTGCCCCAAACTGGACAGCGATATTGATTCTTATATAGAAAAACTTGCCGCTGTTTTCAGCACGCAGGATATTAAGTCCGTTACCATTGTGCATATGGAAGTGCCTTGCTGCGGCGGTGTGGAGGTGATTGTTACCGAGGCGCTTGCTAAGGCGGGCAAGACTATGGCTATTAAAGACTACACCGTATCCATAGACGGTAATATTGTGTAATAAAGAGATTTCTCGCCGCTTTTGTTGGTGAGGGCTAGCAATTTGTTATCTTTGG
>CAZBCE010000075.1:0-6337 GCA_964490555.1 uncultured Elusimicrobium sp.
CATAATAAAAATTATCACAAGTAATGAAATTGCAAAGCTGCGCTGCCATAAAATATTTGGGCCATATTTGGCTATCCCCCCGCAACCCAAAAACCTATTTTCAGGCTGATTTTAAACAAAAATTTATGTGTTTTAAAATTAGTTGGTAAAATATTTATTCCAATATAATGATTGTAAAAACATAGGGATAAAGGGGGTTAAAAGTTTAATTTTAAAGGGTTTTACGACTGTTTTAGCCGCGACAGGTATCATTTTTATTCCAAACGCAGGCTGGTTTTAAAAAGATGTTTTTTTTGATATTGGTTTGGCATTATTTGCTTATTTGCTTTATTTTGAGGCCGAACAGCCTGCGCTATGATTTGTTACCTGCTACGTCTGTGGGTCCTTTTTGAAATTGTTAAATTTTAGGGATAGAAGCGGGTCTTTTGGCTGGACACCTGATATATTTATAATACTGGTTGTTTTATTTTAACTCGGCATAGAGGTCAGACTACCCCCCACCAATGCCTTGCGCGGTTTTACGGGCGACCTGCTTTCAAGAATACATAAAGTATAGTCAAAAAAACAAAGAAGATTAATAGTTTTCCTCCCCCCGCCGTGCCGTGTGTCCCCGTCGTAAGGAGCGGGAAATGATAGCAGGTATATCAGAACAGATATATAAAGTTGGATTTTTAATTAATGCGGCTATATTTAATTTAGTCGGATTGTATATGTAAGGACTAATTACATACTGGGGAAAATTTGTTAGAATACATAAAAATAAAATGGAATAAAAAAGGGGATTATGCAATACAAAAAAACTTTGGCCCGCGGGGGATTTACCTTAATAGAATTACTGGTAGTGGTTTTAATTATCGGCATATTGGCTGCCATTGCCTTGCCGCAGTACCAGAAATCCGTGGCAAAAACAAAGCTTTCTACAGGTATGCAGATGATGCGCTCCCTTTCTAACGGGGTGGAGGAATATATCCTTTCTCAAGGGCGCGCGCCTGACTCTCTTTCTTACCTTACCGTTTCTCCCCCGCTTGATTGCCGCGCGGACGGGCGTTGTTACGATAAATACTTCGGCTATCTTATGCAAAATAATGACCGCCTGCAAGCGTGGAGCTTGGACAGTACTTATGGTTTTATTTGGAATTCCAGCATACAGCCGCAGGGGGCACGCAATACGTTTTTTTGTTTCGCCTTAATCGGCAGCAAGGCCGATACGGATAAATATTGCGAGCTTGCAGGGGGCCATGACAGAATAATCAGCCCTACGGCAGCATCATACTATTGGTGGTATTTATAGCTTTTGTATTAAGCTTGCGCACCCAGCTTGGCAACAGGCGGGGTTTTTTATTGCTTTTTATTTTGATGGACAGCGGCGGCTTGCCTTACCGTGCCGAAAGCGGTTATTGCCGCAAGGTGTGGCGTAGCTTAAAACTTTTGCAAAAAGTCATTAGGCAGGGCGTATTCCGTATAATCAGCGGTTATATTGCGTATTACGGGCGTTGGGTTTTGCGGCGCGGCGCATTTTACGGCATTGGGTAAGCATATATCGGGGTGATGTCCGCCCGCCAGAACCAGGCAGGTATTGCCCGCAAGGGCCTCTTTAGCCAGGCAGGAAGCCTGATTGTTATAGTAAAAGCGCAGGGAATAATTTTCCTCAGACGATATGGGGAAGGAATAGTGGACGACATCTAAATATTCCGCTTTGACAATAATATTAAAATCGCTTTGTATGCTGCCGCTGCGTTCCGCTTCTTCCTGCAGCGCGGGCGCGAGGGATAAATTAAGCTGAGCCAAATTATCCGCGTATTTTTGATGTTCGCCGAAGAACTTATTTTGGCTTATAAGTATTGCCTTGACGGCGGGCGCGGACGCCTTATATAAATCTTCCGCCTTGAGCGACTGCGGGTATTGCCCCGCCGATATTTTTATCGGTTCTTTCTTGGGGCCTTCCAACAAAACAACACCCGGCTCCTGCGGCTGAGCCAAAGCCCCGCTAACGGCTCCTTCAACGTCGGCAGGCGCGGAAACCTGCGGGTTTGCCGCAGGCCGGTCGGAACATTTGCCCCTGCGCTCCAGCAGGTAATTGGTAGACATTGCAAAAACAAATACGACTAAAAAACCTAAAAGGCGGTAGTAATAGTGTAATCTCATAATTTAATTTTTATTAAGAAAATCCTTGGGAAGATAATATTCAATTATATTTGGCAGCATTTTGTTTGCTCTGGGGAAATCTCCCCCCAGCGCGCGGCAGCTTTGGCCCGCTTCCACCGTTCTGGCGTAGCAGGTGGCATTGCCATTATAAAAGAAATCTATATTATAAAGCTGCGATGCGGGCAAGGCGGGAGAACTGTATATAATGCCCAAAAAGCCCGAGCCTAAAATAAAAGTGAAACCGTTTTTAAATTGCAAGGCCGTCCTGTTTTGAGTTTGGACGGTATTGGCTAAGTCCTTAAATGCCAGGTTAATATCCTGCGGGTTTATGGTGTATTTATTATTTTTTGCAAAGTAGTCTTTTTGCGCCGATATTATTGCATTAACTGCGGGCAAAGACGCTTTATATAAATCTTCCGCCTTGCCTGAAGACGGGTATTGCCCGCCTGTTAAAATACGGCTTTCCTGCGCGGGTCTTTCTAAAGTCATTGTACCGTTTTCTTTTTGAGTTACGACTGATGACGCTTCATTAGCGTTTTGTGCAAGTTCTGCGTAAGGCCCTGCAGCACGCTCCTGCGGAGCAGGTAAGGCGCCGTGCGGCGTTGCGGCGGGCAAAATAGTATCATTATTCCCGTTTGCGGCGGCGGGCGGTATAGTTTGGTGGTTCTCTATCGGCAGAAAAGTATTTTTTTGCGGCGGGGTATTGGGCAGCGTCGTGCGGGTTTGCGTAATACTTACCTTTACCGACTTGGGTAAAGAGCGCAGCATAGGCGAAACGGCGTCGTTCCACACCGTGCCTATTATTAGGGATAAAATAAATAAAACACCCAGAGAAATAAGATAATAGTGAATAGTTTTCATAAAAAACCTCTGCTAAAATTTATTGCCGTAAATCATAAACATTCATTTTAGATTATACACTAATTACCACCGCTTGCGCCCTTGTTATTTTAAGCGGAAATAATAATTAAATTTCCGTGTACTTAACCAAGAAATAGATGTACAATATGGGTAACTGTTTACTTTTAACAGTTTCTTTGTTTTTTTAATACGAAAATCGGAGGAATCATATGTGGTATGGAATAGGCGATTTACAGGCCTCTGAGCAATACGCTTTATTTGGCGTTATTGTCATGGCCGTAATCGGACTGTTGTACACCCTGTTCTTAAAAAAACAGGTTATGGCCCACCCCACCGGCGACGAAAAAATGCTGGAAGTGTGGAATGCTATCAGGGAAGGCGCTGACGCTTATCTTGGCAAACAGCTTAAATCCGTTCTTCCTATTATAGGGATACTTACCGTATGTTTGTTTTTATCGGTTTATATTGTGCCGGTATCAAACGAAGCTATGGAAAGATTTGCCCCCTATCCGCCCGAGACGATTAAACTTATAATCGCTTTCGGCCGCGCAGGGGCTTTTATTTTAGGGTCCGTATTTTCCTTAATAGTAGGCCAGATAGGTATGCGTATAGCGGTTGCCGCCAACGTGCGCGTTGCGGCCGCCTCCAAACGCTCCTTTACCGAAGCGCTTAAAATAGCTTACCGCGCAGGCACCTGCACAGGTATGCTTACCGACGGGCTCGGCTTGCTGGGCGGTACGATAATATTTGTAATCTTCGGTATTGCCGCACCTGATGCTTTGTTAGGTTTCGGTTTCGGCGGTACGCTTATTGCCTTGTTTATGAGGGTGGGCGGCGGTATTTATACCAAAGCTGCCGACGTAGGCGCTGACCTTGTGGGTAAGGTTGAAGCAGGTATCCCCGAAGACGACCCCAGAAACCCTGCCGTTGTTGCCGACCTTGTTGGCGATAACGTGGGTGACTGTGCAGGTATGGCCGCTGATATTTTTGAATCTTACGAAGTTACAATAGTATCAGGTTTAATCTTGGGTCTTGCGCTTTGGCATATCACAGGTTATTATGAATGGATAGTTTATCCCCTCCTTGTACGCGGTATAGGCGTTTTTTGCTCTATCATCGGTACTTATGTGGTAAACGATAACGGCGCCAAAGGCGACGCTATGAAGGCCATTTTTAAAGGGTATGCGACTTCTGCCGCTATATCCATTGTTCTTTTTGCCGCTGTGGCTTATTTTTACCTTGACGGCATTCCCGGCGGCTGGTGGAGACCCTTTGCCGCTGTTACCATCGGCGTTATATTAGCTATGGCTATAGACAGAATTACGGAACATTTTACGGGTACAACAGGCGCACCTGTGTTGGAAGTTAAGAAATCAACAGATACAGGTTCCGCTACCACAATTCTTAGCGGTTTCGCTTTAGGGTTGGAATCTTCCGTATGGTCTATACTCGTTATAGCTTTAACTATCTTTACCTCTGTCCTTATCTTCGGTTCCATTGAAGGTTTGGAAGCCTCCGAAAGAGTTAACTTTATTCTTTACGGCGTGGCTATGACAGGTATTGGTATGCTTACCCTTACCGGTAACAACGTTGCTATGGACTCCTTTGGCCCTATTGCCGATAACGCAAACGGCGTGGGCGAAATGGCATGGCACGGTAAGACCGACGAAGAAACCAAAAAGGCCCGCCAGATTATGGCTGACCTTGACGGCGTGGGTAATACCACAAAGGCTATCACAAAAGGCGTGGCTATCGGTTCCGCCGTTATAGCTGCAGTTTCTTTGTTCGGTTCTTATATGGTGGACGTCAGTAATGTTCAGACGATGCTTAACGAAAAGTGGGCTTCCGAAGGTTTAAACCAAGTGCTGCCGCTGCTTAAAAATGTCGGTATAGTCATATCCAACCCCGTCGTATTCGTTGGTATGCTTATCGGCGGGTCAATACCGTGGCTGTTCTCTTCCTTCGCTATCAACGCGGTAAGAAGAGCTGCTTCTCTTATCGTTGAAGAAGTAAGAAAACAGTTTAAGAAAGGTATTTTGGAAGGCAAAGCAAAACCCGACTACGGTTCTGTCGTTGCTATTTCCACGACCGCCGCTCAGAAAGAATTAATCATTCTTGCGCTTTTGGGCATTGTGTCCCCCGTTGTGGTGGGCCTTGCTTTGGGCGTTGAAGCTTTGGGCGGTTTCTTGGCGGGTATTATCGTATCAGGCCAGCTGCTTGCCGTGTTTATGTCTAACGCGGGCGGCGCATGGGATAACGCCAAAAAACTTATTGAAGACGAACCCAGCGATATTGCCGCTAACACAGGTAAAGGCTCCGAACGCCATAAAGCCAGCGTTGTGGGCGATACCGTCGGCGACCCGTTGAAAGATACTGCCGGCCCCGCGCTTAACCCTATGATTAAGGTTGTTAATATGGTTTCCGTAATTGTTGCCCCTATCGTGGTAACTTACAATAACCAATATACTTCCTTAACCGCTATCGGGTGGTGTGTGGTTGTTTTCTTGCTTGCTGTGCTTAGCTTCGTTGTTATTAAGAGTAAGAAGCAGATTAGTTAGGTTTGGTTTGTTTGGGCGGGGGCTGCGGCCCCCGCCTTTTTTATTGGGATAATTTCATTGGTTCTATTGGGCGGGGTGTAGCTAGCAGCTTTCCATATTTCGGTAAATTTTGATTTTTTCTTCGCTAAACTACCGAGAGTCGCTCCGCTCCCATTCTTCTTTGTAGTTCGCGCTGGGAATAAAATCAAAATTTCCTCAAAATCTGAAAAGCCACGCGCGGCGTCTATAAATACCTTTTGCGACGGACGGCATTAATAAAATCACGCCATTAATCTACCAGCTTGTTCTGTGTCGGAGGGCATTAATAAAATCACGCTATTTTGACGGCAAATAAAAAACCCCGTTTCGTTATAGAAACGGGGTTTTGAATTCTGTTGCGTTTAAGATTATTTAACCAATTTGGGGTTGGCCGTAATCTTAAGGTTAACGCGGCGGTTTTGCGCTCTGCCCGCTTCCGTAGCATTATCGGCAACGGGTTGTGAGGAACCGTATCCGATAAATGTTATGCTGCTGGTTTTAAGCTGATTGCCGACGATGTAATTATAGACGGCCTGCGCGCGGTTTTCCGACAGGGTTTGGTTATGCGCCGCAGAACCGGTAGAGTCCGTATGGCCTTCTACCACTATAATATTTTGCGGATATTTCTTTAATACCGTTGTTAAGTCCGATAAGGTTTTGTTGGACTTTTCTGTAAGAGCATAGCTGTTGGTAACAAAAAGAATATCGTTTTTAAGGGTAACTTCTAAACCGTTTTCGGTCTTTTTAACGTCGGC
>CAZBCE010000076.1:0-6202 GCA_964490555.1 uncultured Elusimicrobium sp.
TGCCGACGTTTACGTGCGGTTTGTTCCTTGAAAACTTCTCTTTAGCCATAAATTTCTACTCTCCTGTTTTTAATTAAATCTATAAGCTGGGAATGGGAATTGAACCCACGACCTTCTCCTTACCATGGAGATGCTCTACCAACTGAGCTATCCCAGCAAAATCCTGCGTACGGCTTTAAAGCCCTTTACCTATACTTAACGCGTATTCTTTCCTAACGCCGCTGAAAAAAGCGGGCGAAGGGAATCGGCCACCTATAAAACCCTTTTTCGGGGTTTTTACTCGGCCCCGGCTCGCGGTTTTTGTTACAGCAAAAACATCGCTCCGCCTTTCGTTCCCTCACGCAAGCAAAGCAGTTTGCTTGCTCGCGCCGCTGAAAAGAGCGGGCGAAGGGAATCGAACCCTCGTCATCAGTTTGGAAAACTGAGGTTCTGCCATTGAACTACGCCCGCGTACAGGCATATACCTTATTATACAAAAAAAGGCTATTGCTGTCTGTATTTTTATACAGCAATATGGCTTTAAAAAAACCGAAAAAAATGGAGGCGCGAGCGGGAATCGAACCCGCGAATAGCAGTTTTGCAGACTGCCGCCTTACCACTTGGCCATCGCGCCCTGTAAATAATTGTTTTATTATTATAATAAAAATCAGGCGGGCAAGGCAACTTAATTATTAAACTATATCGGCGGAAACCCTGTAAACCGTACAGGATTTAAACTCTTCCCCCGCTTTAAGAAGCACGGAAGGGAAAGCTGTTTTATTGGGACTGTCGGGGAAATGTTGGGCTTCCAAACATACCGCGCTGTGCTTGGCGCAAGGTATATTATTTTTACCGCAATCCGCGCCTTCCAAAAAGTTGCCCGTGTACAGATGGATGGAAGGCTCCGTTGTTAAAACTTCCAATCTTAAACCTGTTGAGGGGCTTGTAAGCGCGGCGGCAAAAAACGGGGCTCCGTCTTTGGAGGGGTAGCTTTCCAGCGGAAAGGTAACGTCGTAGCCGCGCGCGTTTTTAAGCTGTTCATCCTGTGCGTTAATATGCTGTCCTATGGCTTTAAAAGAAGTGAAATCAAACGGAGTATTCTTTACGTCTTTTATCTCCCCCGTCGGTATCGCGTTGGAATCAAGGACAAGATATTTGGAAGAGGCTACAAGTAATTTATTGTCAAAAATTCCTTCGCCGTGGGTTTTGTTTAAATTAAAAAAAGCATGGTTTGTAAGATTGACAACCGTGTCTTTATCGCTCTTGGCAAGGTAGTCTATAACAAGCTCATTCTGCTCGGTAAGTAAATATTTTACCGTAACTTCCAGACTGCCCGCAAAACCTTCATGACCGTCGGACAAAACACAGCGCAGTTTTATTTTATTTGAAGCGTGTTTTACAACTTCCCAAACCTGCTCGTGCAAACCGCGCGGACCGCCGTGCAGATGATTGCCGCCGTTATTAACGGTTACCTGCTGTGGCTTGCCGCCAAGCATAAAAGAGCCGCGCGCAATGCGCCCGGCGTAACGGCCTATTACGGCGTTAAAATATCTTTCTTTAGCGTTAAGATAAGCATCTAAAGAAGAGGGACCGATAACGATATCGCGCAACTCGCCGCTTGCGTCTTTGGTTAAAAAACTTATTATGCGCGCGCCGTAATTGCTTATTTGTACCGTTGTGCCTAAAGAATTGGAAAGATTGATTAAAGCTACCTGTCTGCCGTCTATAACTTTATTGAAAACTTCTTGGGAAATAAGGGCTGCCGTCATAACGCCTCCTTAACTTGTTTATAGTTGCATTCTATATAAATTAAAAAATTTTTGCATTAATCATTTTTGGGCCTTGACTTTTTTACCAAAACCGATAGTATATAATTGTGGGCAGCGTTTAGGGGCCTGATTTTTTGAAGGCAATTCCCAATCCTTATTAAGGAAGCTGCCCCGAAGATTGGTTTATTATAAGCCTTGTAGTTCTTAAAATGTGGTTGGTGTTATGAATGAAGATGCCGGCCGTTGCTTAAGAGTTACGCCCGTTTAAGCGTTAAATTCCCTTACGGGTGCTTGTGACGGGATTAAGGCGGTTGGCGGAATGTAGTGCAGACGTTGTCGGTGTCGTCCGTGCAGTATGTGCAGTCGCGGATAGGATGCTGTTGATGTCGGTAGTACAGGAAGCGGAAAAAAAGGAGCAACATGTATGGAGGATAACTCCAGTTGTAACACGGGTTGGTAACAATTTTTTAGAGTTAATTAAAAATTACCTGAAATTGTTGCTAACCCGTTTTTTTGCGCCCGTTTTTTAGAAAATAAATTAAAACAGCCCTCTTATTTTAAGAGGGCTGTCAGTTTTTAAAAATTACTTATTTAATCGTCGGAAGGTTTGCGCGCGCCGAAAACTTTGCGCTTTACCCAAAGGCCGAGGTCGTCAAATAAATCATACGCGACTGGGGCCATAAGCAGCGTTATCAACAAAGCTAATGTTTGCCCGCCGATAATTACTATGGCTAAACTTCTTCTTAAGCCAGAGCCTGCGCCCGTGCCTAAAGCCGTCGGTATCATACCCGCTATAATGGTAACCGTGGTCATAAGAATAGGTCTTAAGCGCACTTTATTGGCTTCCATAATAGCTTTATATCTTTCCATACCCGTTGCGCGGAGGGTGTTGGTATAGTCCACCTGCAAAATAGCGTTTTTACTGACTATACCTATCAACATAAATATACCAAGCAAGCTGAATATGTTTAAGGATTCTCTTGTAACCGCAAGCGTAAGTATTGCAAACGGAATGGTAAGCGGAATTGCCGTTAAGACAACCAAGGGCAAGACATAGCTTTCAAACTGCGCCGCGAGAATCATATATTTAAACAGAATGGCAAGGGCAAAAGCCATGGCGAAACTGATTAACATCTTGCCCATTTCGGAAGAGCGGCCCACCGTATCGCCTTTATATTCGGCGGTAGGGTTTTGGTCCTTAAACGCTTTGGCCATAGCCGTTACCGCGCTTCTCATATCCAATTTACCTGCCACCACGTTGGCCTCAACGGTTATCTGTCTTTGTCTGTTGTGTCTGTTTATCTGCGCGGGGCCGAAACCCTGCTCAACCTTAGCCACGCTGTCTAAGCGGACAAGAACATCTTGACCGTTTTGTTTGGCGGGAATCATCATGGCGGAGATAACGTCTTTATTATTTCTGTACGCTTCATCCGCGCGGACGCGGACTTCGTAAAGTTCTTCCCCGTCTTTATATTTGGTTATATCTTCTTCCCCGCCGACCATTGTGCGCAGCGCGCCTGCAATGTCAGTTACTTTTACGCCAAGGTCATGGGCTTTTTGGCGGTTGATATGAACCCTGTATTCGGGTTTGGCAAGGTCAAAGTCTATATCAAGGTCTATAAGACCGGGCATATCTTTAACCCCGTCGTAAACGCCGTTGGCATAAGCCAAAAGCTGATTCATATCAGGCCCGGTGATAACATACTGTATGGCTGCTTCCGCGCCGCCGGGGGAACCGCTGATAATATTTACGCCGCTCTTAACCGTGGTATATTTTGAAAGTATACCGCGCGTGGCGTTAAGGTAGTCAAAAATAGTGTATTTTTTACCCCTTATTTTTGCGTCTTCAAGTTCCACGATAAAATAACCGCGGTTGGTGGACGAGCCTGCGTTAATCATACTGTCGGAAGAAACGCCGATACCCGTAAACAAGTTTTCTATATGCGGCATTTGCTTTATTTCTTTTTCCACCTGCTCCATAAACGAGGACATTTTAGAGTAGCTTGTACCGTCTGGCGCTTTAAATGTTACCTGATACTGGCCAGAGTCGTCTTCAGGAATAAAGTCCACGCCTACCCAGCCGCGCGCCATCATAAACAGCGGAGATATCGCAAGCACTAAAGACAGCGATATCATTGCGATTTTGTGAGCCATGGCCCACTTGAGCATCTTAAGATAAACGCCTGTTATTGTGTCGTTAAGGCTGTCTACGAAATCTGCTGATTTTCTGCGTTTATGGCTTGCTTTAAGGAACTTGCTGCATAACATCGGAGTAAGCGTTAAAGCCACGATACCGCTGATGCCGACCGCGTAAGCAACCGTTAAACCGTAGCTGCGGACGAATCTGCCTACGATGCCGCTCATGAAAGCCAAGGGAACGAAAATAACGATAAGCGACGCCGTTGTGGCGATAACGGCAAAGGAAATTTCTTTAGAACCTTCCATTGCAGCCTGCCACGCGTTTTTACCGTATTCCTGCATATGCCTGTGAATATTTTCAAGCATAATAATGGCGTCGTCAATAACTATACCCACCGCCACGGTAAGGCCCAGCAAAGTCATATTGTTTAAAGAAAACCCGCTGGACTTCATTAAAAAGAATGTGCTGATAATTGACGTCGGGATAGCGACGGACGCTATTAATGTGGAGCGAACATCGCCCATAAACAAGAACACCACGATAGCGGCCAAAATAGCGCCCACTACCAAGTGTTCCATAACCGCAAAGAAAGAGTCTTCAATATATCCCGACTGGTCCGATATTGTGGTAATGGTTATGCCCTGCGGAATAAGCGGCGCAATTTGCTCCAGCCTTTCCTTGATTGACGCGATAACCGCAAGAGTGTTTGTGCCAGACTGCTTTTTGATATTTAAACTGACGCTTCTTTTACCGTTAAGGAATACCGCGCTCTTTTCGTACTCGCCGCTGTCTTCAACGCGGCCGATATCGGAAACCTTTATGGGAACCCCGTTAACGTGCGCCACAACTATATCATTAAAATCTTTAACCTTATCTATACGGCCCAAAATACGAAGGTTAAAATCGTTTAATTTATTTTCAACGCTGCCGCCGGGAACTTCAACATTTTGCTCCATAATGGCAGACTTTACGGAAGCTACGGAAATACCTAAAGAAGCCAGCTTAAGCGGGTTTACGATTATATGTATTTCCCTTTCTCTTCCGCCAACAATATCAACGGAGCCTATGCCGCTTACGTTTTCTATATTTTCTTTAACTTTCTTTTTGGCAAGTTCCGTAAGATTAACTATATCCATATCGCCGGATACAACAACGTTTAAAATAGGCGCCGCGCCGATATCCAGTTTGGATACGACGGGGGAATCTATGCCGTCTGGCAAATCATTTTCTATTTTATTTACGTTATCGCGCACTTCCTGCGCGGCAACGTCGCCGTTTTTTTCCAGAGCGAATTTCAAAATTACAAAGGAAGTGCCTTCCATAGTATAGGAAGAACTTTCCTCCAATCCTGAAATTACGTTTACAGATTCTTCCACCTGCTTTGTGATGGAGGTTTCAATTTCCTCGGGGCTTGAGCCCGCTAAAACAGTTTGTACCGTAACGTAAGGAAAATCCACGTTGGGGTACATATCAACGCCCATGCTTTTATAACCTATCAACCCCAAGACTATCATTGCGGTTGAAATCATTACCGTTGTAACCGGGCGGCGTATGAACAGAGAGGAAATGCCGTCCCCGGAAGAATGTTGCGCCTGAGAATCAGGCTTATTTATATTTTCTTTATTTTCTTGCATTTTTTAAGGCCTTATTTCCCTTCAATTTTGATTTTGCTGCCGTCTTTTAAGCCGAAGACAACCGAGGCTACCGAGGCGCCTTCCTGCAAGCCTGATTTAATTTCCGCAAAATCCTGTGAGGCCAAACCTTCTTTAACCTCAGCTCTGGCAACGCTGTCGCCGTTAATTACATAGACGTGGGTTTCGCCCGTTTTATCGTCTTTCTCAATAGCGTTTAAAGGTACGCTTAAAACATTTTTTCTTGTTTCCAGCAACAGGTTAACATTGGCGAACATACCCGTTTTAATAAGATTATCCCCGTTTAAAGCTTTAAGTTCCACGGTAACTACGCGGCTTTGTTCGTCCACTACGGGGCTTATTTTATAAACCTCGGCGGAAAACTGTTTGTCGCCGTAAGCTTCCACGGTAAAGGTGGCTTTTTGGCCTATCTTTACTTTGCCTACATACCTTTCGGGAACATCAACGGAAATGCGGACCATGCGCTGGTTTACGACCAAAGCCACAGCCGTGCTTCTGGTAACATTTTGACCGGGGTCAAGATAAGTTTTACCGATAACGCCGCTGATGGTGGAGGGAACTATAACAGGCTCGTAAACCGCGCCTACCTCGTCCCTTTCTATAAGAGCAATCGTTTGATTGCGCGATACGCTGTCGCCTTCCCTAAGGACATTTTGTAAAAG
>CAZBCE010000077.1:0-5763 GCA_964490555.1 uncultured Elusimicrobium sp.
GGGGTTTTTATTTTTGCCATAAAAAATTGTTTAAAACATATAGCCTTTCAATCCCGAACTGGTGGAGGCGGTAGGCTCTTGCCGTCCTGAAACATTTTGGCAAATTTTATTTGTAAGGTCGGTTGTATCGTTGGTTTTAGGCCAGCAGATAAATAATCCTCCGGAGCTGCGGTAATATTTCTCCATATTAATACCGACGGGAGAAAGAACATTACAGTATACGGAAGACCCATCGCCCGCATCTCTAAAAAAGCATAAAAAGTTTTTGTATGACATTGTTTTGCCATCAGAACTTAAAGTGCCGCCCGGTGGCATACTTACATCCAAAGCGTCAAAAGAATTGGTATAGCTGCCGTTAGCAAGGTAATGCCGCTGCTGAGCGTCGCTTATAACCTTGGCAAAAGAAATAACATTACTAACCTTTGACACACCTACAGCCACTTCGTACTGCGGAAACGCAATAGAGGCCAGTATGCCTATAATAAGAGATACTACCAGCATTTCCAATAAAGTAAAACCCTTTTTAAACATTGTTTATTTCCCCTAAAGATATGAAGCTGGTTTTATTGTATCATAAAAATAAATCCTGCTTTGCCTTAGGGTTATTTTTTGTTATTATTTTTAAAGTATACAGGAGGATTTATGAAAGAAATCCGCGTCGGCCTTATAGGCTGCGGCTTTATGGGCAAAACACATATTTACGGCTACAAAACAATACCCGTTTATTACGAACCTGATTTTAAAATAAAACTCGTCGGAGTATGCAACAGAAATATAGAAAAAGCCCAGCAGGCAAAAGAACTTTACGGCTTTGACTTTGCAACACAGCACGAAGATGATTTATTTAATAATAAAGATATTGACGTTATAGATATTTGCACGCCTAATGAATATCACAAAGACCAAATAATAAAAGCGCTTAACGCAAAAAAACATATTTATTGCGAAAAGCCCGTCGTAGCCAACCCCGCCCACGCCGCCGAAGTGCTAAAACACCCTAATCTTGAAAAAGTTATAACGCAGGCGGTTTTCCACAACCGTTTTTTTGCCAATGTGTTGCGCGCAAAACAGATTATAGAGGAAGGCCGCCTTGGCAAAATATTAACCTTCCGCGGACAGTTTTTGCTGCCCAGCTATGCTAAATCCACAACCCCAGCAAGCTGGCGTCATACCAAGGAAGAATCAGGCGGCGGCGCGCTTTACGACGTCGCCTCTCACATTTGCGATATGGTTTATTATCTGCTTGGCGATTTTACAAAAGTATACGGCAAAACCCTTATGCCCTATAAGACACGCCCCGACGGTAAAGGCGGCGTTTTTAACTGCGAGCTGGACGAAGCCGCCTTTATAATTGCCACGCTTAAAAACGGCGCGACGGGCAGTATAGAAGCCTCCAAAATAGTAAGCGGCGCGACAACCGATATGAAGATGGAAATTAACGGGGAAAAAGGCTCGCTTATAATAAACTTTATGGAGCCTAACTGGCTTTACTTTTACGACAATACCCTGCCCGACGAGAAATTGGGCGGATATAAAGGCTATACGCGCATAGAGTGCATACAAAATTACGATACGCCCGTTATGTTCCCCCCCGGCAAACACCCTATAGGCTGGATACGCGCGCACGTGCACAGTTTATATAATTTTCTGCAAAATGTGCAGGCGGGCAAGCAGGCTTGCCCCAGCCTTACCGACGGGCTTTATGTGCAACACGTGCTGGACAGCGTGTATAAATCGGCCGAACTTAACAGGGAAGTTGATATTTAAAGTTCAGCTTTACGGCAGTAAAAATCCCCCGCTTTAGCAGTAAAACGGGGGATTTTTTACGTCGTAGAACGACGGTGCAGCCGAAAAAATTTAAAATAGGACCTTTTTAGGCCCTTGAAGTTTATATTTTTGTCCTTATACTATTTATAAGGCTGAAGGAGGCGTCTTAGGCGGGTGCTGTGATAGTCGGCAGATGTGCCGCTGCATGGCGTTAAGCCCCCTTAAGTAAGTTGACCCGTCAGCACTTAAAGGAATAGACTAAATGACCGAAGCGTCACTAACTAACTAAACCCCCGAATACAAAAACGGGGGTTTTTTATTTGTAGATTTCTGTAATAAACACTTATGTAAAGTTATTTTCTCTGCCGTTTATTTAAACTCATATTCGCAAAAATTACCTCTTTATCTTGCGCGGCGGCAACTTACAAAAGATAACAACGGTACAGGAAAACAGACCGTTATCTTTTGCGCGGACAATCCGCCGCATTGCAAACGCCAAAGAGTTAATTTTAAGACGCTAAAAATCGTTTAAATAAACAGCAGAAGGGAGTTAAAAGGAAGTCAAAGCGGAAACAAAACATCCCATAAAATTTTGCAAGTATTTTGTGCCGTTCTCAAAATTGCGTGATTTGATTAGATTTGAGGTTAGTTTATGTTTTCTTTGCCGCAAGGTATATCTGGAGCGATTGGAAATCCGTATATCCGAAGCGGCAAAAAAACTTAAAATAACCCAAAGATAACAAATTGCTAGCCAAATGTTGCCAAGCGGGAGAAATCGTACTTATTTATCTATGTGTAGCTCTCCAGATAGGTAAAGAGTTTCTCCTCCCTAGCCCGCCCCAAAGCCGCATCATAAACCTTAACCGCAGCAGCCCCGTCGCCAAGCGCATACATCAACTGAGCAAGGGCAAATTCCGTCAAAAGCTGTCCGCGAATCTCGTCGGAAGAGGCAAAAAGCTTCTTGGCTTCTTTCAACTCCGCCAAAGCCTCTTTAAGTTTATTCTTACGCTTTAAAACATCGGCTTTACCCCACTTAACAAAACCAAGGTCCACCGTGTCATTAATACTGCTGTAAAGCATATCGGCGCGCACATAACGCTTTAAAGCTTCGTCGTATTTGCCAAGCTGGCGAAGTCCGTTAGCCATACCGCAGTTGGTATAAGCCTTGCCGAAAATATCCTGAGTATTATTAAAAATCTTCTCCGCCTTTTTATAATTATCAACGCAGGCCTTTATATCGCCCGCTATCCTGCTGATGCCAGCCAAGCCGCAATAACCGTACGCCAAAGAGATTTTATCCCCCGCGCGGCGTGCCAACTGCACGGAAAGATTAAAATGCGCTATACCCTGTTTAAACTGCCCTTTAAGACGGCATATACCGCCCAAAGCCCAATGTATAAACCCTTGGCCCGCAATATCTTTTTGCGCCTTATAATATGCCATAACCTGCAAAAGCAGTTTTTCCGCCTCGTCAAGTTTGCCGTAAGCGCGCAGAGCCATACCCATTTCCTGCACGGAGAGCATTTGGAAATCTTCCAATTCGGGATATTTTTGCGCCTCTTTTAAGGCATTTTCCGCCGCGCCGTAAGCGGTTTTAGCATCGCCCAAGGTTCTGTAACATTTAGCAAGGGCCAAAAGCATATCGGCTTTTTCGGCAGAATAGTCGGCGGGATTACCCTGTTTGGCGGGTTTTTGCACGTCAAAAAGTTTTATGGCCTTTAGATAAAGTTCTATGGCCTGTTCAAAATGGCCAAGCATACGGCGGGCTTCCGCCTGAATAAAAAACACCTGCGCTTCCTTGCCTTTATAGGCGGCAAGAGCCTCCAATACGTCTGCGGGTTTATTATCGTCTAAAAGTTGCTCATACTTGCTTAAATCTTGCATATAAAACCCTCCGTTAGGGTATGTTTGTAATATTATATTATTTTTGGCGTACTGACGGTTTTTAAAACTTTGTTAATTTTGGCTAATATCGCAGGAAACAATGTTCTAAAAACCTTAGGCACTGCGGAAATTTTTATAGTATAAAAAGTCTAGTATTTTTATTAGAGATAGTATATTTAAACAGTTTGAGTGGGGCAGGCTTCAGACAGGCCGAAAGCCGCTAAAAAAGTCTTGGAGGGAGTTTGGGCAGTACGGCAAAAGAGATGAAATCTATAGAAAGATAGCACATTGCAAAACCCAAAGGCTGGTGCGTCGGTTTGCAAAAAGTGTGGCTGCGGCGGCTAAAATACCTTATTTAAGTTTTGCCTGATATGCTTGCGGAGGTAGGGTGTTTTAAACTTTATATTAAGGCGCTATTAAAAGGTAAACAAGATAAATACCTCGCCCCAAACAATCTGCCTGCTGCGGTCTATCCGCTTAATACAACAGATATTAACAGCTATTTATGCCCCTAAGGTATACTATTTTTAGGCCCGCCAACCAGGTTATTCCCAAAGCGTCTTTAAAAACGTTCCAAAATTGTTGGAGGAATATTTATACCAATAATTTTAATAAAATCAAAATTATTAAATATATTGGAATAAAAATAGTTCCAACATAATACGATAATCATATATTTGAGTAATTAGTGGCAATTTTTATATATTTTCTATATTTTATTTTTATTGGATTAATTTTTATTCCAATATATCAGCATTTTAAATAAATTTAAAACCAAGATATTGCGTTCTTAATATATTTATTGGAATAAAAACATTGCCAACACTTCAGTTTTGGTGTCAAAAAATAGAAACATAGGGGTTTTGCTATATTTTTTACATTTTTATATGTCTTATTGGAATAATTTTTAATCTAACACTTGATATTAAATTGGAAATATATACTTCCTTTAACCTAAATAGTCTTTTGATGATTTTAGCGGGAATATAAATAATCTGGGTAAAAATTAGCAATAACTCCCCCTCTTGGAGAGGATTTACGGCATATTTCCCCAATCAAAACAAAACTGGCAGAAGTCTTATAGGAGAAGAGGCGGAAATCTTACACGAAACTACACCCCTCTCAACACTTAACCCACACGCAAACCGACAGATATATCCGCACAAGAAAAGGAAAAGTTATTGCTTCTACCGACGGAAAAAAGGAGATTTGCCTTTCCACCCCCCTATATCCCAAACGCCGGCGGCGGGATATGCGCTACCGCCAGGCGGAGATATAAAATAAAAAAGCACCATTTTTTGGTAATAATTTTTTATACACAACCGCGCTTTTGTATGTAGTTTCCAAATAAATACACATTGGAATCAGGCATAGTTCGCGGTGGAAATCCCGCAAGCGAAGATTTCCACAGAAACCCCAAAAAAAGGCGAAAAAATAAATATTTGCAAAATTTTAACAAACCAAAAAAACCGATAAAATAATATTTTGGCTAAAAAGCAGCTTTTTAGGGCGATTTTGGCCAAATTTGCGTTTATAGCGGTTTTTTATAAAAACAGACCGCTTTGTATAGCCAAAACACCTAAAAAACGGTGGCAAAAACCCTGTTGCAGCCATGCCGCAGGCAAAAACAGATTAAAACCAAAAAAGTCAAAAGGTCCCGAACACAGCTTTTTATGTAAAACTTTCAAAACATAAATTTTAGCGCAAACCAAAATCAGCCCAAACCAAAATCAAACCCAAAACCAAGGGCAAAACAATTTTTGAAAATTTTGGCAAAACGGAAAACTAAAAAAACAAAAAGAATAAAACTTAAGATTTTTTAAAAACCACAAAGGTACAGGCTTAAACCAAACCATACAAAAAAACGCCCGCAAAAACCTCCGAGGCACAAAAAAATATAAAAAAACGCCGAAACCATACATACCATAAAATAATTATTAATATTGTAAATAAGAAAAGAAAACTTTTACCCGCTTAGCTGCCGTCAAAAATACTAAATCAAAAAATCACGGTTTAAATTTATCTCTTTTAAAAATTCCTCTACAGCCGGCTGCCCTGCGGCAGAATATTAATAATCCTATCCACCAAAATCATATTATTATAAATAAGAGC
>CAZBCE010000078.1:0-5738 GCA_964490555.1 uncultured Elusimicrobium sp.
GAGCAAAAAATAAAAAATAAGCCGACTTACGCCTAATTGCTAGCGGCATAAATCGGCTCAGAACAAATTTTCCAAAAATTAAATCTACCGACTCCAGCTGGGGGTAAACGAATCGCCGCGAATATTAGCTACCAAATGCGGCGCACTGCCGTCCGCGTCCATAACATAAATCTGCCTTTTTCCGCCGCCGCGCGTGGTGGTAAAAGCTATAAATCTGCCGTCGGGCGACCAGGAAGGGTCTTCGTTAGAGCCGCTGTCCGCCGTAAGCTGGCGCAGCTGCCCGCCCGTTATATCAATCAAAAATATATCAATCGGGTGGCTGGAGGACGCGCGCCCCGCAAACACTATCCAATCGCCATTGGGCGACCATTGCGGTGTGTCCGTCCAGTTAAGTCTGGTAAGGCGGCGGGTTTCCTTGGTTTCAAGGTTCATAACGTAAATTTGCGGATTGCCCGCGCGGTTGGACACAAATGTAATAAATTTACCGTCGGGCGAGAAAGACGGGGAGCCGTCCACGCCGTAACCGTCGGTAAGGCGGCTTAACAGGCCGGAGTCAAGTTCCTTAAGGTAAATATTAGGGTTGCTGCCGCGCGACATTGTTAAAACTATTCTCTTGTCGTCGGGCGACACGCCGCCGATAAGGTTAAGCCCGCTGCCCTTGATAAGCGGCTTAATTTTGCCTTCCTTTAAATCTATATAAAAAATATCGGGGTTGCCGCGGCGGTAGGTGGTATAAAATATTTTTGTAGCGTCGGCACTCCAGCGCGGCAAAAGTGCGATGGAATTATCTTTAGTAAGTTTTTTAAGGTTAAAGCCGTCGTAGTCCACCATATAAATTTCTTTGCGGCCCGTGGAATTGTTGGCAAAAGCAAGCCTTGTATCGGCAATGCCGCGCTTACCCGTAAGCAGCAGGACAATTTGGTCGGAAATTAAATGAGCGGTACGCCTTAAACTTTTTGTACTGCTTCTGAAATTTTTGGCAAGTACGGCTTTAAGCGACTGAGTATCGTAAAGAAATGTTTTTACTTCCCATATATCAGGCGTGGCGGGGGAGGTGGAAACCTCCGCAAACAAAACATATTGTATGCCCTGTTTTTGATATTCCTCCATACTTTTAGACAAAGCCTGTACGTTAACGGGGTTAATATTGTCCTGAATATCAAAGTATCTGCTTCTCATTAAATCAGCGCGGACAACATCACCGACAGAAAAGGCGTTTTCTTTAAGTTGGGCATCCTGCGGATTAGACGGCAAAAAGCCCGCAAGACCTATCTTTGGCAGGGAATCGGGATTGTATTTGGAACTTACGCCTATGTAAACATCGCTTTCTTTGGCGTAGGCAAATAACGGCAGTAAAATACTTACCGCGAGGAGCAATTTAAAAAATCTCATTTTGTTATTTTATTCCTTCAAGAAGTTTCTTTGCCTGCTCCGCCTGCGGTGTATCTTTAAAATCCTGCACGACGGATTTTAAATAGGTTTTAGCCTCTTCCTTTTTGTTTAACGGAAGTATGCTTTTGGCGTAAAGCACGCGCGCCGCGGCGGTTTGTTTGCTGCCGGGGTATTTATCAAGTAAAGTAGCGGCGGAAACAGCCGCCCTTTGGTAATCTTTTTGGTTGTAATAGCTTTCGCCCAGCATAAGGTATGTATCTTGTGCGTATTGGCCTTCGGGGGCGGACTTTAAGTAAAGGTTAAAGCCTTTTACGGCAAGGTCAAACTGGCCTGCTGCAAATTGTGTTTGCGCTTCTTCAAAGATATCGCCGGGCAGCATTTTATATTCGGTCTGCTTTTGCGCGGCGGCGGTTACCATGCTGGTTATATTATCCAGCTTGGCGGAAAGCGCGTCAAGTTTAAAATCAAAATCTTTAAGGTTTTCGGAAGACTGGGTAAGTTTTTCGCCCAAAGTTTCCATCTGCTGGCTGGAGGCGGCTTGATTGCGCTGCATTTCCTGCAAGGTTTTGTTAAGCGCGGCTACCTGCGTTTTTAATACTCCTACATCGTCCTGCGTGGCAAAACAGCCCGTAAAGAAAAGGAGGGAGCTTAATCCCGTAAAAATAAAAAGCGTTCTTTTTAATTTTTTCATAAGACTCCCTCCCCTTTTAAATTACTTTAACACTGTGTCAGAGCGGCGGTTTTTAGCCCAGCAGTCTTCCGTTTGGTCGGTGCATAAGGGTTTTTCTTCGCCGTAAGATACGGTGGATATTGCGTCGGCGGAAATGCCGAGCTTAACGTAATAATCTTTTACTTCTTTTGCTCTCTTGTCGCCAAGGGCAATGTTGTAAGAGATTGTGCCTCTGTCGTCGCAGTTGCCTTCAATGGTGATTTTTGTAATGCCTTTAACTTTAATGGTTTCGGCATTTTTTTCAACCGTGGCAATAGCGTCTTTGGAGAGGGTGTATTCGTTTAAAGCAAAGTAAACGGGTTCTAAAGAAGATCCGTCGGAGATTAAGCTTACGCCGTAAGCATCGTCATCCTGCATATCTACGGAATCATCGGCGGAAACTTCTGCCACGTCAGTTACTGCGGCCGTATTATCGGCGGCAGGTGCTTTTTTAACGTTTTTGCTGCACGCGGCAAGACCGGCTGCTAAAGCAAAAACGAGTGCGAACTTAACTATATTCTTCATTTGGTTCTCCTGATTTCAGTTACATAAATGATACAAGAATTTTGGGCTTACAGTCAAATCAAAAAACCGTTTAGAAAAAGCTATCTGGGCAGCCTGCCTGCAAGAATTTCCGCAAACGGGCGGGTGGGCTCCAGCTTGCTTAATATTATGCGGATAGCCGCCGTTATAGGCACAGCCAAAAATGCGCCGGGAATCCCCCATACCAATGCCCAAAATACCAGCGAACCTATAACAGACACAGGGTGCAAGTCCATACCGTTGCCCAGCATTTTAGGCTCAAGTATGCTGCCTAAGGTAAATTGTATCAGCGTGGGCAGGGCCAGGATAACAAAAAACTGCGCGCTGGGGCCGAACTGTATAAAAGCTATCGGCAAAGGCAACAGTACGGCTATGACGGAGCCGACATTAGGTATAAAGTTAAGTATTACCGTAAGTACGGCAAAAGTTATGGCCAGTTCCAAACCCGTTGAAAGCAAAACAACGCCGACGCAAAACCCTGTAAGTAAAGAGATTACTATATGAATATAAAGATAGGCGGAAATTTTATTTTGTATCTCTTTAATTACCGTATTTGTTATTTTTGTACTGCCGCTGCCGACAAGTAAAAAGAAAACAAAAACTATAACCAGCATAAAATAAGAGAACATATGCAAAGCCGCCCCGCCGAAACCTTTTACAAGGTTAGCCATATGCGGCCCGCTGGCAAGCTGCTGAAAGCTGGTAAGTTCGGCAAATTCTTCCGGCAGGGGAATGTGATATTTACCTGCGGAGGCAATAAAAAGCCGGTAAATTTCCTGCAATCTTTCCTGATAAGTAACAGCCAATTTTACAAAATGCGCGGCGGAATAAAATAAATATACCGTCATAAGCACAAGGGGCGTTAACACCAAGGCGGCGGCTATTATGATAGCCAGCCATTTGGGCAGGCGGAATTTGAATTTTATATATCTTATTACAGGCGTTATCATAGTGTAAACAAAGGCGGAAATGACAAGCGGTATAAGAATTGTTTTTGTATAAATAAGAGCCAAGGTTATGCTTACGGAAGCTATGACAATAAGGCAGAGAGTGTTAATCTTACCGTATATATCAACGCCGCTGCTTTTATTTACGACGGCGGACAAAACTTCTTTAGGGGTGGGGGCTTCATTCATAATGCTTCTCCATATCGCGCGTCATAAACAAAATACGGTTTGTAATTTTAAATAAATCTTCGCAGCAGTATTCAAGTATAAACCAGTTAAGCCTTAAGGGAACGTCTTTGCCTACAGTCTGAAGATTTTTAAAGATAGTAAAAAGTTCGTCGGTCTGACGGGTAAAGGCAAGGGCGGCTATGCTTATCTGCTTAACCGTAATACGGTTATCACCGATAAGTTTCGCTTTATCGCTGTCGTTATACATTTTGCGCGTTTCGTGCCAAAAATCCTGACTGGCGTCGCTTAAAGTTTTAAGTTCGGCAACGGCGGCGCGGAATTCCTCCTGAAAGGAAGTATCCGTAACGGGCTGGCGTCTTTTGTGCTGCTTTGCGATAACTTCCAGCCTGTCATAAAAAAGGCGCAGATTATTATTGATAATCCTAAGTTTATCTTTTGAATTTTCAACTTCGCTAAGCATCCGCTGTAAGTGCTGTTCCATATCTTGCGTCATTTTTTGGGGAATCTCAAAGAAATTATAGTGCCTATGCCGTACTGCGAGCGTACGGAAATAGTGCCGTTATGCAGGTTCATAATTCTTTTAACCAAAGCAAGGCCCAAACCCCAGCCTTCTATCTGCCCCGTAAAAAAATCGTCAACCTGATAGAATTTTTCAAAAATTCTGTTAATGTCTTCTTCTTTTATGCCAACGCCGTTATCGGCGACGGCAAGAACGTCTTTACCGTTTTCTTCGTAGTAAAACATTCGTATCTTTTTGACTACATTATTGTTAAATTTTATGGCATTGTCCAAAAGTTCCTCAACAGCTATGGAAACAAGGGCGTTATCTGCAAAAATTTTAATTTCCGCCTCGCATTTGATTTCTATGGCGGGGCCGCGGCGGCGGATAGTATCGTCGGAAGAAGTTATATTTAAAGAATCGTCGCGCATTACGCATTTGGTGGAGGCCGCGCTGAACAAAGGGCGAACGGATATCATTTCCTTTTTTGTGTCGTACGCCGTAAGACTGCTGACGCTGGAAAAGCGAACAAGTTTATCCACAAGCAGGGCCAGCTTTTCGCCCTGTTTGTTTATATCCTGCAAAGCTTTTTTTGTGAAGGAGGACATTTCCTCAGGCTTGGACTGCGAAAGGATAGCCTCTGTATATCCGTTGATAATGGATAAAGGCGTTTTAAGTTTATGAGAAACTAAAGACAGCACCCTTGAAGCAGGGTCCTTTTGTATTTTTGCTTCTTTCTCTTTTTCTTCCTGCATACATACCCCTTAGCTAAAATCTTAGCATAATACCGCCGCCATATAAATCTTTGTCTGAACCCTCTTCAAACAAATGATTATAAGCTATGTTAAAGTATACATTTTCGCTTACGCGCAAATTAGACCCTAACATTAAAGAGTGTACGGCATCCTGTGTAAAAAAATCAATGTATTTATAGGATATATAATTTTCGGAATTATTAACAGCGGAAAACCATTTTATTTTTATGCCCGCAGAACCCTTTGGCAGGGCAAGAACATAGTCCAAAGTGCCAAGATCGGCAAGTTCCTGCTGGTTCATAACGCCGCCGAAAGATTTTACCCCGTCTATACCGGATAAATATTGATAAATATTGCCCGTAATATCAAAGCTGTATTGGTTAAAAAAGTTGTAATTTGCACCCATTTCATAGGCAAGCTGGTAAAAATCTTTTTTTTGCTCCGTTATTCCGTTTTTAATAACATCGGCTTTATGCGCCGCGAAACCGACGCCGAAAAAAGCTTGCGACGACATTTGGGCAATATCATCCCTGTTAACGCCCGCCGCAAACATAATTCTGCCGCCGGCGGCTTTTGCGCCGTTGGCATTGTCGGGATACCAAAAAGGTTTAAATGTCAGCCCGTATTGGTTGGTGCGTAAAGTAACGGGCAGGCGAGCGGCGTAAATATGATTGCTGAAATTTTTGTGTTCCGTTATGTCAAAT
>CAZBCE010000079.1:0-5645 GCA_964490555.1 uncultured Elusimicrobium sp.
GGCATATTTGTAACTTTTCTCCTTTATGTTACTTAGAAGCGGTTTCTACCGTTTCTATTTTATCGCCTTTTTTCAATGTGACGAGGGCCTTCTTTAAATCCGGCCTTTTACCTGCAAAGCGTCCCATTCTTTTGACTTTGCCGCGAAGCGGGATTGTTGCAACCTTTTCAACCGTTACGTTGAAAAGAGTTTCAACCGCCAAGCGGATATCGTGCTTATTTGCGTTCTTTTCTACAACAAACGAATAGCAGTTATCTGTATCTCTTAAGATTAAGCTTTTTTCTGTTAAGAGAGGTTTTCTTAATGTTTCGAATACTTTTGTCATTTATTATTCTCCCTATTTAACCATCTTCTCAAGAGCTTCTTTTGTGAAGATAACCTTGCTGCTGTTAAGAACGACGTAAGCATTCAAATCTGCCGGGACCATCTGTAAAACGCCGGCGATGTTGCGGCCTGCGGTTTCAAGCTTTCCGTCCCTGGAAGATACTATTAAAGGTTTTTTACCGGCTTCTAAAGTTTTAAGCACTGTGGCTACAGCTTTGGTTTTAGGCTCTTTAATATCAAAATTATCAAGCACTACAATGCTGTCTGCTATAAACTTTGCCGATAAGGCGTGAGCCAAAGCAAGTTTTCTCTTTGCAGCGGGAAGATCTTGTCTGAAAGATCTGGGGGTAGGACCAAAGGCCACACCGCCGTGTCTCCAGATTGGGGATCTCATGCTGCCGTGTCTTGCGCGGCCCGTACCTTTTTGCTTCCACGGTTTTTTGCCCGTGCCTGAGACTTCCGCGCGCGTCTTAACGTCTGCGCTGCCGGCTCTCTGGTTAGCTAAAAAGGCTGTAATTACTTCGTGCAGGAAAGTTGGATTGGGTTTCTTGCCGAAAAGCTCTTCCGGCAATGCTACTTTGCCCTGTTCTTTACCCTGGATATTTAAAAGTTTAGTTTCCATTTTTGGCCTTCCTATTTCTTCTTCGTGTTAGCGGCTTTAGATGCAGACACTTTTTGTACCTGCGCGGCTACCACGTGTTTTTTGGGTTTGGAAGTTTCCAAAACAGACACTATCGTTCCTCTTGCGCCGGGAACGGAACCCTTTAAGAAAATAAGGTTGTTTATCGTGTCAACTTTTGCAACTTCTATCTTTGATACGGTGGTGGTGGTAAAACCGTAATGACCGGCCATTCTCTGCCCGGACAAGACTTTACCTAAAGATCTTCTGGAGGCTAAACCGCCTGGAGCTCTTTCTCTGTCTGACGCACCGTGGGAGGCGGGACCGCCGCGGAAGCCGTGGCGTTTCATAGCGCCGGCAAAACCGCGTCCTTTAATTTTACCCTGAACGTCTACATAATCACCGGGTTGGAATACGCTGCCCAAATCTATTACCTGGCCTTCTTCAAAGCCGGTAACGTCTGCTAAGCGGCATTCTTTGATGTGTTTAACAGGAGTTACGCCTAACTTTTTAAAATTGCCCATATCGGGTTTGTTAAGCTTACTTTCCTTCTGGTCGCCAAAACCTACGGCAACGGCTTTGTAACCGTCTTTTTCCTGGGTTCTGACTCTTACAATTTTACAGGGGCCGGCTTTTACGACGGACACCGCGTGAAGATTGCCTTTGTCGTCAAAAAGCTGCGTCATGCCGATTTTTTCGCCTACTACAAAGCGAAGAGAGGCAGGAGCTTTTTTGACTTCCGCCGCGGGCGTTGCCGCAGCAGCTTGTGTATTGTTCTCTTCTGACATTAATTTTTCCTTTTTTAAGCCGCATCATAAGTAAGGCCTGGCCTTATTTACTGCGTCACTTTATTTTACTGATACAGAGTTCTTATGTTTTCTGCACCCGGCTTTTGGCCGCTTTTAAATCTTTATAAACTAAAAAACCTGCATCCTATATATAAGGAAGCGGGTTTAGTTGCTTTTAATTGCCACGTCTACACCGGCGGGTAAATCAAGCTTCATAAGTTCGTCGACGGTTTTAGGGGTGGGACTCTTAAGATCAATAAGTCTTTTGTGGACGCGCATTTCAAACTGTTCTCTGGATTTCTTGTCGGTATGCGGGGAGCGGAGAACTGTATATTTTTTAATCTTTACAGGCAAAAGTACTGGGCCTGCTACGATTGCGCCGGTTTTTCTTGCGGTGTCTACGATTCTGGCTACCGAGTTATCCAACATTCTGTAATCATAAGAGCGAAGTTTAATGCGGATTCTTTCTTGTCCGCTTAACTTTGCTGTTTTCTTTTCTGTTTTTTCTGCCATTTTTTTATTTTCCTGAATTCTATAAAGTTATACTGTAAAATACAGCGCGTTTTTTTAAAGCTACACAGTTTAAAAACAGGCCTTTTTACGACGACCTCGACAACCGTTTATACAGCTTTAAAACGTCGAGAAAACACCCTCCATGGCCCAGGTCCCTTTCGGAGATTTGCGCCATGGTAAAAAGGTATTCTCTGTTGCTGCGATATATTCTACCTTTGATATTATAGCAATTTGCCTAAGGGTTTTGCAATAGCTTCTTAGAATAGTTCAGCCCCTTTTTGGGGGGCTGAATTTTTGCAATTTGCCGCTTTGATTATTTTACCATATTTAAGCGGTTAAAGCGCGGTTTGATAGTTTAGCGGAACTGCTGTTTTAATATTATCCAAAAGCGCGGTTTTATGGTCTGCTGGCGCGGCGGCAGGGTCTTGGGTAATGAAATCGGCAAGAAGCCTGTTTTCGGGATTATTGAAGTGTGCAAGCTGCTCCTGTAAAACGGAGTAATATTTGGATTGATTTTCGTAAATGACGGAAGAGACAACCTCAAGTCCGTATTTCTGCTTAAGATACAGGGTTTTAAGAGCAAAAACCTGAGGACCCGCCTCAAAAGCCTGCGCCAGCTGCCTGCTTACGACCACTCTGGAGGAGGAAATATTATATTTTTCCTCTTCTCCCGCAACTGCTACGGCGATGGCAACGGAAGCGAATACGGAGGCTAAAGTTAAAATAACGCTCTTTTTACGGAGGCTTTTTTCCGCCTGGGTCATAAATTTACTTAAAATCCTTTTAGTGGAAGGGTCTTTAACTTCAGCGGCGGAAATTTCGCCGATAGTCTTCCCTATGGCTGCTTTAAGATTAGATATTTCTTTTTGGGTCCTTTTTTGTTTTAAAGCCGCAAGCTGGCTGTTAAGCCTTACGATAAGACGAATTACTTTATCTTCCGCTGCGCCAGCGGTTTTTACGCTTAAAAGCTGGTTTTGAAGAGTAAGGACCTGCTTTTCAAGTTTGGTTATCAGCGCGGCCTGACTTTTTGTAAGGTCCCGCGCGGCAAACCCGCCCGCCGCGTTAAAACCTCTGCCGAAGCCTTTAATATCGCCTATAAAATGCCCCGCCTTATAACCTATGGCCCCTGCCGCAAGCACGCCGATACTCCAGGCTATATACTCGGCAGCGGAAGTTTTTGAATATTTCTCCGGCGCGGTAATGGCAAGTTTAATTTCTTCCTGCGTTTTGCCGACAGCTCCGTTCGCCGCTAATGAAACATTAGGGACAAAAAAAGAGAAAGATAAAACAACCGATAAAACTTTTTTTGATAACAACGACTTCATATTGACCACCTTTTTTTATATTCTGCTTCCTGTTCCGCTTAACAACCTAAAGAAAAGCGGATTTAAGAAAGACTTTCCAAAAGCGCCTGTTTTGCCTGCGCGGGTGAACTATTGCCCTTAAACGCCGCCAAAACACTGCCTAGCTCTTTGCTGTAAATAGTATTTAACTGTACTTCCAAAATCGGCAGGTATTCCTGATTTTCATATAAAACGGAAGAAACAAGCTCTGTACCGTATTTTTCTTTAAGCAATAAAATCTGCGTGGCAAAAAATTCCGGGCGGGTTTTGTAAATATCTCTAAGCGCGCGTTCCACATTGCTTCTGTTGTGTGATATTTCCGCAGACGGCTTGTCGGAGGAGGCTGCAACCGCAGAGGCTGTTACCAATGCCAAGGCGCCGATACCCACTGCCCAGCCGCGCGTTTTAATACGGCATAAAACATAGTTGGAAAAGCTGTCCGCCAATTCTTTTTTTACGCCGCTTACGGGCAAAGCCTTAAGCGTTTTTGCGGCGTCGGCAAGTTCTTTTTCTATAATCTGCGTTTTTTCCGTCTTGGGAGAAGATATTAAGGCCGCAAACTTTGCGTGAACTTTAGACATTAAAGAAACCATTTCCCTGTCTTCCGCCGAGGTTATTTTAAGAGCGCCCAAATTGCCCTGCAGGCGCACAATTTCGTCTTTAAGGTTTTTAAGTAAGGCTTCCGCTTCTTTTACGGAAAGTTTGCCTGACTTAGGCAGCGTTATAACTTTTTCGTCTACAAGCTTTTCAAACCCGCGTTGGCCGTAACCTTCGCGGAAACCTCTTTCGTAATAAACTTCACTCAGCCGGTCGGACCCGCGGAAAGCGGCGTCATAACCTCTGTTAAAACCCAAAAGTTCGGCTTTATCTAATTCCCTCAAAGATGCGGAGGAATTGGGTTTTATCACTTTTGAAAATAAATTTGTTTGCTCATCTAAAATTCTCAACAAGCGGCTTTGTTCTGCTTCTTCAAGTTTGACAGCCTGATTAAGAAATTTTACTTTCTCCTGAAGCTGCTTTATTACGGCTTCTTTGGCAGCATTATTTTTTGCCCTTTGCCATAAAGCCCCCCCGTAAGCGCCGCCTACTCCGGCTACGGCCGCGCCTAAAACGGAAAGCAAAACAAGGTCAGATTTTTTTATCTCGCCGCGATTTGCAGGGACGGTAGAAATAATTTTTTTAATTTCTTGTTGGGATTTGCGGGTAGAAAATTCTGACGCAAACAATGTGCCTGGGAAGAGCAATGCTGCCGTAAGGAAGCAGGATATTACTTGTTTTGCAATAGTTTCAGACATAGTGACTCCGTAAACAGTTTAGATACTATTATTTTATACAGACCTGCAAAGAAAGAGAAGAGACTTAAGGCCCAAGACGGTATAGGCCTTTTGACCCGCATAAAAAAACGGCAGATTTTATTCTGCCGTTTTTTATTTTTATCTTGCTAAATATTTAGAACTTAAGTTGGGAAACAAGAGCAGCCTTATTCTGCTCTGCCGAGGTATTTTGGCCCCGAACAAGCAGTTTAAGACATTCTTTCCCCTTAGGGTCCGACATTACTTTAAGCTGGTTTGAAAATAACGGATAGTAATCTTTTTGGTTTTCGTAAATTACCGAAGAAACAGTTTCTATACCGTATTTTTCTCTGGCGTTAAGGACGCTTACCAAAAACATATCGGGCGTATTTTTAAAAGAGGAAGCAAGTTCCCTTTGCGCCAAAAGTCTGTTATCGGAAATTGTTGCGGCCTGCGTATTGCCCGAGATAAGAACAAGCGCAGTGCCTGCAATCAAAACCACGCCAAGCCCTATCGCGCCGCCTTTACCTTTAACTTCTTTGCCGATACGGGTAAGAAAGTTATTTGCGGCTTCTTTTATCCCTTGCGTTTCTGACTTTACGGCAAGCTCCGCAAGAACTTTAGAGTCGCGTTCTATCGCTGCGGAAATTTTGTTTTTTGCGGCAGCGTTTTGTTCCGCTGCAAGTTCGCGGAAATTTTTGTTTATCGCGGCGGCAAGTTCGGATATTCTGTTTGTATACTGCGCGCCGCGGCCCGCGTAAGCTTT
>CAZBCE010000080.1:0-5581 GCA_964490555.1 uncultured Elusimicrobium sp.
AAATCTACCCAAATCACGCAATTTTCTGGAACGACGCAAAATACTTGCAAACAAAATAGTTCGCGCTTAGAATAAAATCAAAATTTCCTCAAAATCTGAAAATTCATGCGCGCCGTCTGCTAAGTTTCTTCCGCGGCGAAAGGCATTAATTAAATCCCGCAATTTTGGCTTCCTGTTTGGCAACTTGTAAAAACCGACAGAGGCCTTAAAGGTAGCCGCCGTCGGTTTTTACGTCGCACAAGTCAAACAGTAGGACACTCAAAAGTTTAAATTTTACAGGCATTCCAAATCGCCAAAAATACAATGCGCTGGAGTGGACGATACAGATATAGGAGGGGAGAGAGGGTTTGGTTTGGCGGGGTTATTATAATATTCTTCTTCAATACTTCTATCTTAACAGAGGTTATATTGTTTTAGCTGGCATAAAAATTGCGCCAACACTTTTTAGGAGGGAAAGAAGGCCCTGTTCAAAAACCAAACTGGCAAAAATTAAATTATTGTAAAATTTTAATATGGAACAAACAGACAAAAACCTATCCCTGCCGCAAACCGCCGCCGCGCTTTTACACGGCGAGGCCGACCCCATAGCAAATATGGCAAATTTATCCGCGCTCATTTACGAAAGAACACAAAATATAAACTGGGCGGGTTTTTATATTTTTAAGGAAGGACAGCTTGTTTTAGGCCCGTTTCAGGGTAAACCCGCCTGCGTGCGCATAGCAATAGGCAAAGGCGTTTGCGGTACCGCCGCTCAAAGTAAAAAAACGGTTGTTGTGGAGGATGTTCATCAATTTGCGGGGCATATCGCCTGCGACTCCGCCAGCAACAGCGAAATTGTTGTGCCTATCCTTAAAAAGGACGGCAGTCTTTTTGGCGTGCTTGATATAGATTCCCCGATTAAAGCCCGCTTTGGAGCGGAAGAAAAGGAAGTATTTGAAGAGATAGTAAATATATTATGCGCAGCTTCTGATATTTAAACGCTGTGTAATCTTTCCTTAAGGGAATAATTTTCTTCGGCTTTTGGTTTCTTTTTTGTTTTTTCCTCATTCGGGTATCGAGAGTCGCTTCGCTCCCATTCTGCTTTATACACCTCATTTGTAATAAAACAAAAAATAAACACAAAATCCTGTGAAAAGTTTGCGGGGCTATAAATGCCCTTAATAAAAAGCATATTTTTGCTATATTTACTTTTTCTTGCAAACAAAAACCCCCGCTCATAAGAACGGGGGTTTAAAATTGAACTTGCCGAGGGACAGGATCGAACTGTCGACACCTGGTTTTTCAGACCAGTGCTCTACCACTGAGCTACCTCGGCGCAACTTAATGTTGTTTTAATATCTTATCAAATTAGCCTTGTTCTTGGCAATTAAAATAAAAATCTCAGACGGATTCTTCTTTATAATGCTTCGCAGCCAGTATCGTAAACAGCGCGGCGGGAATTATAAAAAGCAGCGCAAAAATAAGCCCTATCTTAATATCAAAAGCGTCCGAAACTCTGCCTATAAGCGCGGGGGATATCGCATCGCCCAAGGCGTGAATAATAAAAATATTTAAGGCGAAAGCCATAGAGCGTATTTTGATGTTTGTCGTCGCCACTATTGCCGCCTGCATAGGCCCCGTTTGCAAAAACACAAGCATAATTGATACGGAAAACAGCAATAATGCCGCTGTTTGATTGGCGGTAAATACGGCCGCGGCCGCAAACGGAAGCGCGGTAAAAAAGCTTATATAAGAAGTTATAAAATAAGCCTTTTTTGTTTTCTTTAAAAGTCTGTCGGCTATAATACCGCCTAAAATCGTACCCGCCGCCCCTGCCGTTATTATCATAAGGCCGAAGGTCGTTCCCGCCTGAGCAACGCTAAAATCAAAGCAGCGGTTTAAATAACTGGGCATCCATGCGGCAAGCCCGCCAAGCGTAAAAGTGCCCATAGCCTGCCCCAGGCAGATATACAAAAAAGTTTTATTTTTAAGCAGCGCGATATATTGGTTTAATTTCGGCTTTTCTTCCGCGGAGATAATTTTTTCCCGCGTATCTTTTATCTTAAAAAATACAATAAAAGCCAATAATATCCCCGGCAGACCGACAACCATAAAAGCCGCGCGCCAGCCTATCAATGCGCCCAGCCACGCGCCGAAGAGATAACCCAAAGCGCTGCCAAGCGGCAGAGCCAAACCGAAAAAAGAAAGTACTTTCGCTCTGCTTTCTGTCGGAAATCTTTCCGCCACAAAAGACGGCGAAACGCTTGTAAAGCCTGATTCTCCCACGCCTATTAAAGAGCGCGCAAAAAGCAGCTGACCGTAATTCTTTACCGTTCCCGTAAACATAGTGGCCGCGCTCCACAAAAACGCGCTTAAAGATATCCAAATCTGCCTTGGCGTTCTATCCGCCATATACCCCACAACAGGCGCAACCAGCATATAAACCAGCATAAAGGCGGAAGCCAGCAGCCCAAGCTGGGTGTCGGTAAGCAAAAGGTCTGTTTTGATAAGCGGAAATACGGAAAAAAGTATCTGCCTGTCTATATAATTCAGCAGGTTTATAAAGAACAAAATCGCAAAAACTTTTTTAGCGTTCATTTTAGTCCTTTTGTCTGGCGTAAAGCTTCGTAAAGGCAAACGGCGGCGGAGGTGGAAAGGTTTAAAGAACGCACAGGCCCGTCCATCGGTATTTTGTACAGACGGTCTTTGTAAACCCCGTACATTGTTTTTGGCAGTCCGCAGGATTCGCTGCCGAACAAAAGATAATCATTTTTTTCAAATTTAATATCCCAAAGTTCCTTTTCCCCGTGCGTGGAAAAAAAGAATAATCTTGCGTCTTTTGGCTGCGCGGCAAGAAAGTCTTCAAAGGTGTCAAACCTTTCGTAATTAAGATGGGGCCAGTAATCCAGCCCGCTTCTTCTTATCTCTTTATCTTCTATTTTAAAGCCCAGTTTCCCAACCAAAAAAAGTTTGGTATTTGTGGCCACGCAGGTGCGCCCCACATTGCCTGTGTTAAAAGGTATTTCGGGATTTATTAAAACGATATTCATAGCCGTATAAAATTGCGGGGCCTTTTAAAGCCCCGCGTTTTATTCTAAATTTCCCACCTTACATAAATAGGCGTAAAGGGGTGCGGTATATCTTTGTTAAAGGGCAGTATGCGCAGGGCATAATCCTGTCTGCCGCTTTGATTGGGCTTTATATCCGCTTCGTAAATGCAGACATTGCCGTCTTTGCGGATAAAAGTCATAGCTTCGTCTTTATAACTTTCAAACCCGCCGCCCAAAGAGCGCAACCCCAGCTGCACCTGCACAACAACGTCGTTAGGATTCAAGTCGCCCAAGGTTACGCGCGCTTTAAATTTAAGCGTTTCGCCCACAAGTACGGTGCGGTCTATTGTGCCTGTTTCGTCAATCACGGATACGCGCGGCCAGCTTTGCGCTATATTATTGCGCCACGCCGCCACTTCCGCCGTTTTGCCGTCGGTTTTAAGAATGCTGCCGTAGTAATGCGCTTTTGTATAAAACTTGTCGTAATATTCCTGCACCATTCTGTCGGTGTTAAAGAAAGGCACAATGGTTTGTATGGAAGTCTTCATCATCTTAAGCCATCTTGTCGGAATATTTTCCGCATTCCTTTCGTAATAAGCGGGGACGACTTCCTGCTCTATCAAACTGTATAAGGCCTGCGCTTCCACTTCGTCGCGTTCGGCTTCGTCTTTATAATTTTGCGCGCCGATTATAGACCAGCTGAAGTCGCACGGGCCGACTTCGTCCCACCATCCGTCAAGGATAGAAAGGGCTAAAGCGCCGTTTAATGCGGCTTTCATACCGCTTGTGCCCGATGCTTCCAAAGGTCTTATCGGGTTATTAAGCCACACGTCCACACCCTGCACCATATAACGGGCAAGGTTCATATTGTAATCTTCCACAAAAACCAATTTGCCTTTAAAGCGCGGGTCCTGCATCATATTATAAATCTGCTTAATAAACTCTTTGCCTGCCGTATCCGCGGGGTGAGCCTTACCCGCAAAAACAAATTGCACGGGGCGTTTGGCATTGTTTAAAATTTCCGCAAGGCGGTTAGGGTCTTTAAACAAAAGCGTTGCGCGTTTATAGGTGGCAAAGCGTCTTGCAAAACCTATGGTAAGCACGTCTTCCTTAAGCACATTAGAGGCAGACTTTGAAAACGCCAAACTTGCCGCCATACGTCTTGCCTGCTGCGCGGCTTTCATACGGATATGGTTGATAAGTTTGTCTTTTCTCTGTAAATGCAGGTTCCAAAGTTCGGCATCGGGAATATCATAAACTCTTTTCCACAAATTGCGGTCAAAGTTATTTAATTCGGACTCGTTTTTATAGATATACTTTTGATAAAGTTCGCTGTGTTCGTGGCTGGCCCAGCTTGCGGCGTGTATACCGTTGGTTATGCTGGTTATGGGCACTTCGTTCTCGTTAAGGCCAGGCCAGACATTGTGCCACATTTCGCGCGATACTTTGCCGTGTAATCTTGCCACGCCGTTTAAGTAGGCGGAAAGTTTTAAAGCAAATACCGTCATACAGAACATGGGCGACTGCGGCGTTTCCTTACCGAGGTCAAGGAAAGCGTCCCACCCTATGCCAAGCTGCATTACATAAGGCTCCATAAACTTTTTGACAAGGTTAAAATCAAAGTGTTCATTACCCGCAATGACAGGCGTGTGAGTGGTAAATACGGAGGTTGCCCACACAATTTCGCGCGCTTCGGCAAAAGATATTTTCTTTTCCTGCATAGTTTCTATAATGCGTTCGCACAATAAAAATGCGGAGTGGCCTTCGTTAATATGATAAACGCTGGGGGTAAGACCCATGGCTTTTAAGGCTTTTACGCCGCCCACGCCAAGGATAATTTCCTGCTTAATTCTGTTTTCCCTGTCGCCGCCGTAAAGCTGCTCTGTTATTGTTCTGTGCTGGGGGGAGTTTTCGGGTAAATTGGTATCTAAAAGGTAAAGGCTTGTTCTGCCCACGGGCACGCGCCATATCATAGCTTTTACAATTTCTCTGCCTAACGGCACATCAACGGTTAAGTGATTGCCGTCCGCTTTAAGCATAGGCTCAACGGACATATGCGCCCAGTCGTTTTCGGGGTATTCTTCGCCCTGCCAGCCGTCTTTATTTAAAACCTGTTTAACATAACCTTTCTGGTAAAATAAGCCTACGCCTATTAAGGGCAAACCAAGGTCGCTTGCGCTCTTCATATGGTCGCCCGAGAGCATACCAAGCCCGCCCGAATATATCGGCAAGCCTTCGCCAATGCCGTATTCCATGGAAAAATAAGCGGTTAAAAAGTTGTCTTTTCCTTCGCCTTTTATGCTGTTAAACCAGGTGTTTTTATTATTTTGGTAATTTCTGTACAGGCTTTCAACATATTTAAGGTGGGCAATAAAGTCCGCGTCTTTGCTTAATTCTTCCAGCCTCTGCTGGGAAACGGTGGCCATAAGCCACTTGGGCATTCTCTTGGACTGGAGCCAAAGGTTCTCGTCTATCTTCAAAAATAAGGTAATTGCGGGCCAGTTCCAGGCGAACCACATATTATTGGAAAGTTCTTCCAAAAACTTCATATT
>CAZBCE010000081.1:0-5452 GCA_964490555.1 uncultured Elusimicrobium sp.
TCCAAAGATAACAAATTGCTAGCCGAATGTTGCCACGCGGAGCAAATCCCCCACTTAAATTTGCTAAAATAAAAGTATGTTATTACCCAGAATCCTAACAGCACTGGTGGGCCTCCCGCTGGTAATCGCCGCAGTACACTTTGGCGGCATATTCTACATGGCTTTTGTAGCGGCCATAATCATACTTTGCGTTTACGAGTATGGTTTGATGCTCCTTACTTCGGGCAAACCCGTAAGCAGAGTATCTTTAACAATATTCTCCGTCATAATGACGCTTGCCGCAGTTTTGGGCCGTCTGCCTTCAATGGAAGAATACCCAAGCAACCTTAACAGCTTTTTTATAGCTTTAACGGTTGTGGGCATCTTTCTGGTGGAAATTCTTACGCCCAAGCGTTCGCTTGAACGCGTCGCAAACACCTTTTTAGGCGTCTTTTTAATACCGTGGACATTAGCCCACCTCATCAATATCCGCATGACGGACCCGTACGGCGAATTCTTTACCTATATTATATTCTTTACCGTCTGGGCCACCGATATTGCCGCTTACTTTGTAGGCACAGCTTTAGGCAAACACCGCCTTAACGAAGAAGTAAGCCCCAAAAAGAGCTGGGAAGGCGCAATAGCAGGCGCAATCGTAGGCGTATTAACAGCCGTTTTATGCTGGAATTTATTCTTCCCCTGGTATATAACCTGGGTTACGGCGGCCGCTTTGGGCTTGCTTATAACTTTTTTGGGACAGCTTTCCGACTTGGCGGAATCCCTTATCAAACGCAGCGCGGGCGTTAAAGATTCTTCTTCCATCTTGCCCGGCCACGGCGGTATTTTGGACAGGTTTGATTCTTACCTGCTCATCGCCCCCGTGCTTTACTACGTGATACTTTTTATTATATGAAGCAAATAGTAATACTGGGTTCAACAGGCTCTATAGGAGTTTCCTCTTTGGACGTAATCGCCGCCTTAGGCGGCGGTTACTCCGTTTTGGGCATTTGCGCCAACAAAAACACAACTTTATTTTTGGAACAGATAAAAACTTTTAAGCCGCGTTACGCCGCAGTATTCAGCGAAGAAAGCTACAAAGAACTTAAACCTTTAGTCCCCCCCTGCACAAAACTTTTAGAACCGGGCATGCCCTCTTTAGTCGCGCTTGCCACCCTGCCCGATGCCGACCTTATTATTAACGGCCTCGTCGGCGCGGTTGGTTTTATACCTTTAAGCGCGGCAATAAAAGCGGGCAAAACAATAGCGCTTGCAAACAAGGAACCCATTGTAATGGCGGGCCGCGCGCTTATGGACGAATGCCGCCGCTGGAATGCCACCATAATCCCCGTTGACTCCGAACCTTCCGCAGTCTTTCAGTCTTTGGAAAACGTGGATGAAAAATCTTACTATAAAGCCGAGCCGCAGATAGAAAGTGTGCTTTTAACCGCGTCGGGCGGGCCCTTCTTTAAATACACGGGCTCTTTAGACGCAGTAACGCCGCAGCAGGCTTTGGCGCACCCCAGATGGAAAATGGGCAAAAAGATAACGGTGGATTCTTCCACCTTAATGAACAAAGGTTTTGAAGCCATAGAAATTATGCACCTTTTCGCCCTGCCTTTGGAAAAAATTAAAATTGTAATACACCCGCAGTCTATCGTGCATTCCGCCGTGGAATATAAAGACGGCAGCATCTTGGCAGAACTTTCCAACCCCGATATGCGCCTGCCGATACAATATGCAATAACATATCCCAAAAGGCTGCCATCGCCCGTCAAAAAACTTTCAATAATGGAAATGTCTAAATTGGAATTTTCCGAACCTGATTTTTCCAAATTCCCGTGCCTCTCGCTCGCGCTTGACGCGGCAAGAAAAGGCGGCAGTTATCCCGCAGCGCTTAACGCCGCGGACGAAATTGCCGTAAACGCCTTCTTGGAAGGCCAAATACTTTTTACCGATATTCCCAAACTTGTAAGCGCAACGCTAAAGCACCACAAATCCGACGGCAAAACAATCACGCTGAGCGCCGCGGTGGAAGTGGACGCTTGGGCAAGGGAAAAGGCGCAGGAATTACTTATCACCAAGCTTTACAAAAAGGAAACTATTTAGCACCCGCAGCACGCGCGCTTAAAAAATGTAATTGCTATAATATAAAAAGCGCGTAATTATTCTGTTTAGGAGAGGCAAAATGCTTTCAACAATCATAGCTGCAATATGGACAAAAATCTTATGGCTTTTAAGCCCCGATACTTTACTTTCGGGCGTTGGCATTGCTTTTGCCTTGGGCCTTGTTATTTTTATACACGAACTGGGCCACTACCTTGCCTGCCTCCTCTTAGATATAAGGGTGGAAGAATTTTCAATAGGCTTTGGCAAGCTGCTTAAAAAGTGGCAGAAGGGCGATACGCAGTATTCCCTGCGCGCCATTCCCTTAGGCGGATATGTAAAACCCTCTGGCGAATTTTACGCCAGAGAAGCAGACCTTTCCGACCCAAGAGATTTTGCATCTAAACCGTGGTACGCAAGAGCGTTTATGGTTTTTGCGGGCGCGGGTATGAACTATGTTTTAGCTTTTGTAATTTTCTTTTTAGTCGTTTTAAGCGTCGGTCTGCCCGTATCCAACCCCAAACTTATCCCCGCAGTAGTGGGCGAAGCAGTGGAAGGTTACCCAGCCGCAGCGGCAGGTATTAAGAAGGGCGATGTTATAGTTTCCGTCAATGCCGCGCCCGTCGCCAACTGGGAAGACCTTGTAAAAAATATTGCCTCCTCCAAAGAACAAGCCAGCGTGGAATATAAACGCGGCGAGGAAGTTATAACCACCGTAATGCCGCTTTCCAAAGATAAAAAACTGGGCCTTGCTTTAGAGCCTGTTTACGAAAAGGCAGGCGTGTTTACCTCCGTCAAAATAGCCGCGCACCAGTGCTATTACTGGACGGCAATCTCCATAAAAACCATAGCGCAAAAACTTTGGCACCGCCAGGCGCCCGACGTTGCAGGCCCCATAGGAATTTTTGAAATTGTCGGCAAAGGCGTACACAGCGGGGCGGAAGATTACTTCTTCCTTATCGGCTTAATTTCCGTCGCTATCGGTATGTTCAACCTGTTCCCCATACCTATACTTGACGGCGGGCATATACTGTTTTTTATCATAGAAGCCATACGCCGCAAAAGAGTTAAAGAACAAACGCTTTACAGAGCCAGCACCGTCGGCGCAACATTTTTGATAGCGCTTGTGCTTTACGCCACTTACAGCGACATAAACCGCATCAGCCGCCGCCACGTAAAACCGCAGGTTAATATAGCAGCCGAGGCGCAGCAAACGGCAGACGCGCAAGCGGCCGATACTGCAGTTAAAGCGCAGGAAGGACCCGCAAAATGAAATTGACGCGCGAAGTAAAAGTAGGCTCTTTTATCTTAGGCGGCAAAAACCCCGTACGCGTGCAATCAATGTGCAATACCGATACGCGCGACGCGGACGCAACAGCCGCGCAAATATTATCGCTTGAAGCCGCAGGGTGCGAAATTAACCGCGTGGCCGTCCCCGATATGGAAGCCGCACTTGCGCTCGGCAAAATAAAAGCCCAAATTACAACACCCCTCGTGGCGGATATTCACTTTGATTACAAACTTGCGCTTGAAGCCGTAAAACAAGGCGTAGATAAAATAAGAATTAACCCCGGTAATATAGGCGACCAAAGCAAGGTAAAAGAAGTTGTTAAAGCCTGCGCGGACGCGGGAATTGCAATAAGAATAGGCGTTAACGCAGGGTCCGTAAAAGAGCTTAAAAAAGTTGACGGCCGCCCTAACTGGTCCGACGAAGAATGGGCAAAAGTTATGGTGGGCGAAGCGCTTGAACAGTCCAACATTTTAGAGCAGCTTAATTTTAAGCAGTATTTAGTTTCCTTAAAATCAGATAATTTAAACAGAACGGTTTTAGCGTGCGAAATGCTTGCCGCGCAAACCGATATCCCCCAGCACATCGGACTTACGGAAGCGGGCAGCTTTTTGGCGGGAACGGTAAAAAGTTCCATTGCCATGAGCCGCCTTTTAAGCCAGGGCATAGGCGCGACTATAAGAATTTCCCTGACGGAAGACCCTAAAATGCAGGTTAGAACAGCTTACGAAATTTTAAAAGCCCTGCACCTGCGCAAATACGGGCCGGAAATTATCTCCTGCCCCACCTGCGGCAGAACTCAGGTAGACGTAAGCGGCACGGTAAAAGCTTTGGAAGAAATTATATATTCCGATAAAGAACTCTTAAAACTTTCCACGGGTAAAAAGATAGCCGTAATGGGCTGCATAGTAAACGGCCCGGGCGAAGCGCGCGACGCCGATTTTGGCATAGCGGGCGGCAAAGGCGAAGGCCTGTGGTTTGAAAAGGGCGAAACAAAAAACAAAATCCCGCAAAGCGAATGGATTAAAAAAATTACAGAGGAATTAAAGAAGTAATATAAAGTTAAAATTATGAAATTATCACAATATTATATACCCACATTAAAAGAAGCGCCGAAAGACGCTGATATAGCTTCCGCAAAATTTATGTTCCGCGCGGGCCTTATCCGCAAAACCGCAAGCGGTATTTACGAATGGTTGCCCTTAGGTATGCGTATACTTAAAAAAATTGAGCAGATTATCCGCGAAGAACTTGACGCCGCAGGTTGCTGCGAAGTTTGGCTGCCCGTAGTGCAGCCTCAGGAACTTTGGGAACAAAGCGGCCGCTGGACTTTTTACGGCAAAGAATTGCTGCGCTTTAAAGACCGCAAGGATAGCGGCTTCTGCCTTGCCCCCACCGCGGAAGAAGTTATGACCAATTTAGTTACAAAAGATATAAGTTCTTACAAACAGCTGCCGCTGTGTTTATATCAGTTCGGCACAAAATTCCGCGACGAAATCCGCCCGCGTTTTGGCGATATGCGCGCAAGAGAAGTTTATATGAAGGACGCCTATTCCTTCCACGCTAACGAAGACAGCGCAAACGAATGGTACCAGCGCCTTTATAACGCTTACGTAAGAATTTTTGACAGATGCGGCTTTAAGTTTAAACCCGTGGAAGCCGATACAGGCTCCATAGGCGGTAATTTTTCGCATGAATTTATGGTGCTTGCCCAAACGGGTGAGAACGAAATCTCCGTCTGCCCCAAATGCGGCTACACCGCCAATACGGAAAAGACGGAAATCCTGCCCCCCGCCGCCGCGCAGTATAAAGCGGAAGACCTTAAAGCGGCGCAGGAAGTCTCCACCCCCGACGCCCGTACTATAGAAGAAGTTGCAAACTTTTTAAAGCAGCCCAAAAACAGCTTTATTAAAATGTTGGTTTATAAGGCCGACGGCAAACCCGTTGCCGTTTTAATGCGCGGCGATGACGAACTTAACGAAATTAAATTTAAAAAGTTTATCGGCGCGACCGAGCTGGAAATTGCTTCGCCCGAACTTTATATGGAAGTTACAGGCTCCGCCCTTGGTTTTGCGGGCCCCG
>CAZBCE010000082.1:0-5271 GCA_964490555.1 uncultured Elusimicrobium sp.
AATTTTCTTATGAACGCGAAGTATAAAAAGTATGGGAGCGGAGCGACTCTCGGTACCCGAATGAGAAAAAAACAAAAAAGAAGCCAACACACGACAAATTGCTAGCTCCATTTTGTGTTGCAGAACAAATAGGTTGTATAATCACATTTTATTTTGTTATAATATTTGTGGATAAGATATGCCCGGGCCTCAGGTGATAGCCCAAAGTTATCTAAGTGCAAGCGGGGCGGATAAACCCCGTCTGTATTTATTTATCTAAAAAAACAAACAGGAATATGAAAACTTACGAAACAGTAACAATAATAAAACCGCAGCTTACCGATGGCGAAGTAGCGGCCTTTGTAGACAAAGCGAAAGCTTTTATAGCTTCAGCCGGCGGCGAAGTCGTCTCTGAAGAAAAACTCGGAAGAAGAAGATTCTCCCACGATATCGTTAAAAACCGCGAAGGTTTTTATCTTTACCTTAAGTTCAAAGCCGAAACTCCTTTTATTAAAGCTTGGAAAGACAATGTTAAGCTTAACCAAAACGTTTTGCGCAGCATGGTCGTTAAATCGGTTGAACCCAAAAACAGACCGGCAAAAAAAGTAAAAACAGCGCCGGTTGCAGCCTAATATTATGACGACAGGACAAATCCGCCTTCCGGAACTTAACCTCATCTATATCTCCGGCCGCTTAACACGCGACCCCGATAACAGAATGACGCAGAAAGGTCAGGCAATTTGCAGCTTTGACGTCGCCGTTAACCGCAGGTATCTTGATAATGCCTCCGGCGAATGGAAAGACGAAGTTGCTTATGTGCCCGTAACCGTTTTCGGCCCTGCTGCCGAAAGGGTTAAAGACAGACTTAAAAAAGGCACACCCGTTGTGGTGGAAGGCCGCATAACGATGAATGAGTTTACCGATAAATCCGGCCAGGCCAGAAAAGTGCTGCGCGTAAGCAGCAGAAGATTGCAGATATTGCAGTCAGGCGACGCGGTTGCAGGCGGAAGAGAAGATTCCTCCGCTGAAGTTGCCGACGTGGCGGAAGATGATGTCCCGTTTTAAAACAAAAGCCCTTTAGGCTAAAAATTTTAGAGGAAAGATAAAAATGGAAGAAAAAATTGTTAAAACTGATGCAGTAGATACAAAAGCTCCCGCAGCAGACGCCAGAGGCGGCGCTCCCAGAGCTTTCAACCCCAAAAAACGCTTTGAAGCCAGAAGAAAAGTTTGCAAGTTCTGCGCAGAAAAGATTGACAGTATAGATTATAAGAATATTCAGCTTGTTAAAAGCTTTACTATGGACAGCGGTAAAATTTTATCAAGAAGAATCACCGGCACCTGCGCTAAACACCAGCGCCAGGTAACACAGGCTGTAAAAAGGGACAGAAACTTGGCTTTCTTACCCTACTGCCTGCCCAAAAAATAATTGTAAATCTATACAGGAGCTTTTAAAATGAAAGTTATTTTAAGAAAAGACGTAAAAAACTTAGGCACGGTGGGTGAAATTGTAGAAGTTAAACCCGGCCATGCAAGAAACTTTTTGCTGCCCAATAAATTGGTAGAAATTGCCACGCCCGCAGTAATTAAAAATTGGGAACTTGGCGCGGAAAGAAGACAGAAAAAAATTGCAGAAGATATGGCTAAAGCACAGGCCGAAGCCGCCAAACTTAACGGCATTGTTCTGCCTTACAAGAGAACGGTAAACATTGAAGGCGTTGTATTTGGTTCCGTAACCAAAGCCGACGTACAGAAGAGCCTTGCCGAACTCGGCCACAAAATTACCAAAGATAATATTGATATCTTTACACCTATCAAAAAGATAGGCGAAACCGAAGTTGCCATCTACTTCAAACCTACCGTTTACGCTAAGATTAAGGTTGTTTTAGAAGCGGTACACGAAGAGAAGAAATAGTTCGTAAGTGGCGTATTTTATCGGTCCCCCTGCTGGTTTTGTCGGCGGGGGGATTTTTGTTTTGTGGGGATTTGTTCTGTATTGATTTATAAGGCTAGCAATTCGTCGTAAGTTGGCTTCTTTTTTATTTTTTGCTCACTTGGGTACCGAGAGTCGCTGCGCTCCCATTCTTCTTTGTACACCGCGTTCGTAATAAAATAAAAAATAAGCTCAACCCCGCCAAATCACGCGTGTCAATCTATAAATTTGTTCTGCCGCAAACGGCATTAATAAACTTTCCTAAGCATACTTGAAGACGGGTTTCAAAACCGTTGTACGGGTTTGCGGGCGGGCAACAATCAAACTCCCTCCCTCTCCGTGCTCTTCCGCGCGGCAATAAAAAACATCTGTAAAATCAATCTTTAAAATTGTACAATGAAGTACTATCAGATTTAAGGAGTTTTTTGTATGCCCGCAGAAGAAAAGTTGCCGCCGCAAGCCTTAGACGCGGAAATGGCCGTTTTAGGTTCTATGCTTATAGAGCAGGAAGCTCTTGAGCGCGCTTTTGATATTTTAAAGGCCGAACACTTTTATAAGACCGCTCACCAAAAGGTGTTCGCGGCAATGTACGCCCTTACGGGGCGCGGGCAGGCGGTGGACCTTATTACCGTTACGGAAGAACTCAAAAAAAGCGGCGCGTTAAACGAAATCGGCGGGGAAAGATATTTAACCGAACTTATCGGTAAAGTTTCCACCGCGGCCCACGTTGAACACTATGCCCAAATGGTTTATGACGCCGCCTTAATACGCGAACTTATCCGCGTTTCCACCTCCACGGTAGAAGCCTGCTACAAACAGCCCGAAGAACCCGGCGAACTTATTGATAAAGCGCAGGAAAGACTTTTTGCCTTAAGCCAAAAACAGGACATAAAAGGTTTTGTATCGTCTAAAGATTTATCGGGCGAAGTTATGCAGATGATAGAAAAACTTATCATAGACAAAGACCCGATTAAAGGCGTTCCGACAGGCTTTACGGAATTTGATTTAAAGACTGGCGGACTTAGGAAATCAGATTTAGTTATTTTAGCCGCACGTCCTTCCCAAGGTAAAACCGCAATGGCTTTAAACATTGCCCAGCACGCCGCTTTAAGAGGCTTCCCCGTAGCCATATTCTCCTTAGAAATGGGCCGCCACTCAATTTATCAAAGAATGGTCTGCTCCGCCGCTATGGCGGAACTGCACCTTGTTAACACGGGTATGTTCAAAAAGGAACGCTGGCGCGATTTAGCCAGAGAAATCCATAAACTCGGCGAAGCCCCGCTTTATATTGACGATACTCCCGCCCTTTCCATAACCGATATCCGCGTGCGCTCCCGCCGCCTTGCCAACGACTTAAAAAAGCAGGGTAAAGAGCTGGGTATGATAATGATAGACTATATGCAGCTTATCCGCGGCGGAAGCAAAAAAGTGGAAAGCAGACAGCAGGAAGTTTCCGAAATTTCAAGAATGTTAAAAGAACTCGCGCGTACTTTAAATGTGCCTGTTGTGGCCTTATCCCAGCTTAACAGAAAGACGGAAGACAGGGGCAGAGCCGATAACCGCCCGCAGCTTTCCGACTTAAGGGAATCAGGCTCTATCGAACAGGACGCCGACGTGGTGGCCTTAATCCACAGAGAAGGCTACTACAAGCGCGACGACGAATCCTTAAAGCGCAAAGCGACTTTAATTATAGCCAAACAGCGTAACGGCCCTGTGGGCGATATTGACCTTAACTGGATAAGCGAATACACCCTGTTCACCAACCCCGCGCCCGAAAATATTAACGTGCCAGAAGGCTATGAGCAGGTAGTACCGCTATGATATCGCAATCAGGTTTTACGCTTTTGCGTCCAACCTTCGCGGCGGTGGATTTATCCGCGCTCAGGTTTAACCTGCTTAAGGCTAAATCCGTTATAACAGCGCGTAGCGCCGCGCGTCAACCCAAAATAATGCTTTTGGTAAAAGCCAATGCCTACGGGCATGACGCTTTGCTTATCTCCGCCTATGCGCAGAAGGAAAATCTTTGCGACTCTTTCGGCGTGGCTTCTATAGAAGAAGGCATAACTTTACGTCAAAACGGCATAACCTTGCCCATACTTGTGCTTGGCAGTATTTATCCTTTTGACTGTTTTGAATACGCCTTAAAAAATAATTTATCCGTAACGGTGGCCAGCGTGCGCGCGGCCGCCTTTATAGCTCAGCTTGCCGAAAAATTAAAAATAAAAGCCCTTTGCCACGTTAAGCAGGAAACAGGCATGGGCCGCATAGGCAGCAGAAAGCCGTCAGCTTTGGAAATTTTAAGAATTTTAAACAAAAGCGAATATGTAAAGGTTGAAGGCACCTTTAGCCATTTTTCCAGCGCGGAAAATGACGAAGCCTACACAAAAACGCAGTTAGAATATTTTAAAGATTTACTTGCCTGCGCCGCCGCAGAAGGCCTTAATACGGGTTTGGCGCATATATCAGCCACGCCGGGTTTTTTAAATTACCCGCAGGCTTGGTTCGATATGGTGCGCTTGGGCCACTTGGCTTACGGACTGGAAGAGGGATATAAACCCGTTTTATCCTTACTTTCAAAAGTAGTTTTTATAAAAGATGTTCGCGCGGGCGCGGGCATAAGTTACGGGCATACATTTTCTCCCGAAAAGCCTGCAAAAATAGCTACAATACCGATAGGCTACGGCGACGGCTATCACAGAGCGCTTTCAAACAAAGCCCATGTTTTAATTAACGGCGTGCGCTGCCCCGTGGTCGGTAATATAACAATGGATATGCTTATGGCGGATATTACCGCTTTGGGCGATATCCCAGTCGGCAGCGATGTGGTATTAATAGGCGCTCAGGCGCAGGGAAAGATAACCGCGGCGGAACTTGCTCAACTTGCGGGAACTATTGATTATGAAGTTTTAACCTCGCTTACCGCGCGCGTGCCAAGAATCCCTACACAGGAACTTTAAATGTTTAAAGAAACAGGCAGATTTATACTTACCTTTTTAGACCAGCTGGGTCAGGCGGCCTCTATGGTTTACTCCTGTCTGTTCTGGCTTTTTAAAGCCCCTCTTGAATTTGCCCAAACAATGCAGCAGACGGTAAAGATAGGCGTTGATTCCCTTACCGTCGCTACTCTTACAAGTTTATTTACGGGTATGGTGCTTGCTTTGCAGGCGGGTACGACAATGCAAAGTATTTTAAGCGAACCGCTTTATATAGGTACTATTGTAGGCTTTTCTTTAGTGCGCGAACTGGGCCCCGTGCTTACCGCTTTTGTGGTGGCGGGCCGCGCCGGCGCGGCCGTTACGGCAGAAATCGGCACAATGAAAGTTACCGAGCAGATTGACGCGCTTTATACCTTAGGCACAGAC
>CAZBCE010000083.1:0-5057 GCA_964490555.1 uncultured Elusimicrobium sp.
GACAACTTGTAAAAACCGACAGAGGCCTTAAAGGTAGCCGCCGTCGGTTTTTACTGCGGGCAAGTCAAACATTTGGATACGCAAAAGTTTAATTTTATGAACATTCCAAATCGGCCAAAAATACAGCGGACGGGGGAAATACGGCGGACTAAACGGCACGGCAACAGAATATATAATAAGGCAAAAGGCAACAATTATAAAGAATAGTTCGCTTCAATCTCTTGGCATAGCTTTTTTTTGTACGTCAGTTGCTTTGCCTCTGTTGCTTTGGCGCTAATGTCATTAAATGTATATACTTATAGCGCAGCGCAAACCGATAGCAGGTTTTTTGGTGGTAAAATTTAGTAGAATATCTTGGTATAGAAATTTGAGTGAGGTTTATATGTTAAAAACTAAAAAGCCTGTATCCAAACCGAAAGCCGCAGCAGCAGTAAAAATGCCCGCGGTAAAAGACGCTCCTACTTTAACCGAAGTAAAACAGCTTTATAAATTTATGCAGGACAATAACCTTGGCACCATTGACTACGAACAAAAAGGCACCCGTATTAAATTAGTCCGCCTTGCTCCTATTCAGGTTGCCGTACCCGTAGCGGTTGGCGGCGGTTCTGCCGTTCAGTCCGAAACGCCCGCGGCCCCGCAATACGCGCAGACAATCAAATCCCCTTTAATGGGTATATTCTTCAGGGGGTCTTCTCCCTCCGCTCCTCCTTTTATAAGGGAAGGGGAAAAGGTAAAAGCGGGTACGCCCATTTGCCTTATAGAAGCTATGAAAGTTTTTAACGAAGTTAAAGCGCCCAACGACTGCATTATCAAAAAAGTGCTTGTTGAAAACGGCCAGCCCGTCAAACCGGGAGACTTGCTTTTTGCCATAGAAAAGATATAAAAATCTTACTTAAGTTGAGGTGGCTTGTATGCCTTTTAAAGAAAATATTGAAACCGCCGCAAACAGAATATTGGAATATCTTAAAGATAAAGAGGAAGCTTCTTCCTGGCAGGTTAAGGTATCTTTGCATCTCGCCGGCTCGCTTATGTATTTGGCTTTAGGTATGCTTGAAGCACAGGGCAAAATAACCGTAGAGCCGGACGGCATTAACTATAAGATAACCAAAACCCCCGCCCAAAACTAAGGGGGCCTTGTGGCTTACACAACAATATACAAAAAACCCAAAAAAAAGAATTCCGCGCAAGGTAACGGCTCTTCCGGCTTCGGCCTTGTGCTGATGTGGTTTTTTTGCTGCGCCTTTTTTGTCTGGCTGGCGTGGGTTATGTGGGTGGGCCGCGGCGGGCCTTACGGCTCGGCTGTTTCGGGTTTCTTCTTTAAGTTCTTCGGTCAGGCTTATGTCTTTATCCCCGCTTTCCTTTTATATTGGCTGTGGCGTTCCATAAAGGCCAAAACTCTTGCTATTGTTACCTTACTCAGCGGCGTGCTGCTTACCATAAGCGGTATTGCTACCGAAATGGCCCTTTTAAAAAGTATTTTTGAAAAAAGCAGCATATCGGGCGGCATTATCGGCGATTGGTTTTTTAAGTATATGTCAGGCGTTGCGGGAACTGCGGGCGCAATACTTTTGGGCTTGGCGTTTATCTTTGTGGGCGTGCACATTTTATTTGCCGTGCCGTGGCTTGCCACCGTCAGAAAAACGGGCGAGATATTAAAAGAAGATTTTAACTCCTGGATGAAAGCCAGAGCCGAGTTTAAACAAAAAGTAGACGAGGCTAAGGGCAAACAGCCTGCCGCCGCGCCAAGACGCGTTGTGGCACAGGAAGAGGAAGAAAAACCAAGGCAGGAAGCCGCCCCCGCGCCAAAGCCTTTGCCAAAAATAAGCCGCCCCGTTGCGGAAATGGTTAAAATGCCGCCAAGGCAGGAAACTAAGGTAAAACAGGCGGAGCTTTTCAGCAAAGAAGAACTTAATGAAGTTTCCGACAAATACGAAAATTTTGAACTGCCGCCATTATCACTTTTAAGCGAGCCGATTGCTCTTAATTTAATAGGCCCAAGCGACGAGGAAATTGCCTCCGCCACAAAAAGGCTGGAAGATACCTTAAAAAGTTTTGATATTGCCGCTTCCGTTACGGGCGTTGCTCCCGGCCCCGTGGTAACTCGTTACGAAATTAAGCCGGACCCTGGTGTAAAAATAAGTTCCATCGTTTCCATTTCCAACGATATTGCGCTTGCAATGAAAGCGCGCGGCATCCGTGTGGAAGCGCCTATCCCCGGTAAAGACGCAATAGGTTTTGAAATACCAAACGACAAACCTTTAACCGTAACCCTGCGCGAAATTTTGCAGGACGCGGCTTTCATAAATTCCAAATTTAAAACATCTATCGCTTTGGGCCGCTACGCCGACGGCGGGGCTGCCGTTGTAACCATCTCCAAAATGCCGCACCTTTTGGTGGCGGGCGCGACAAACAGCGGTAAAAGTATCTGCATACATTCCATAATAGTTTCGCTTTTATACCGCGCCAAACCAAACGAAATTAAATTTTTATTAATAGACCCTAAGCGCGTTGAACTTACTTTATATGAAGGCATTCCTCACCTTTACGACCCCAAAACCGACTGCGCAGACGCAAGCGTGGTAAAAGACGCTAACGGGGCGGTAAAATCTTTACAGGCTTTGGTAAAGGTTATGGAAAAGCGTATGAAGATTTTTGAAATCGCCAAAGTTAAAAACATAGAATCTTATAATGTTTGGGCGGGCAAGAATAAAGAAGAAAAAATGTTTTATATCGTCGTAGTGATAGACGAACTTGCAGACCTTATGCTGCAAACCAAAGCCGCCATAGAAGATTCCGTGCAGCGTCTTACGCAAATGGGCCGCGCTTTGGGTATACATTTGATACTTTCAACCCAGCGTCCTTCCACAAACGTAATCACGGGCGTTATTAAGGCCAATTTACCCTCAAGAATAGCTTTGCAGGTGTCTTCTAAGATAGACTCCCGCGTGGTTATAGACGCCAACGGCGCGGACGCGCTTTTAGGTAAGGGCGATATGCTTTATTTAGGTATTTCCGACCCTAAGCCAAACCGCGTGCAGGGCGCATATGTTTCCGAAGAGGAAATTACCAAAGTTGCGGACTTTTTGCGCGCGCAGGGCGGGCCTGATTATCCCTTCCAGATAGTGCAGGAGCAATCCGCTCAGCAGAACGGGGGGGAAGGACTGGGTACCAGCCCCGAAGAAATGTCCCAAGCTTTAACTTTAATTAAGGAACGCCGCCGCGTATCGCAGGATTTACTTAAAGCGCACTTTGGCAGCAGCGCGCGCGCCACAAATATTTTAAGCGTGCTTGAAATGAAAGGTTTTATTACCAAGCCGGAAGGCTCCAACAGGTGGGAAATTCATTTTGACCTTATAGAAGGCCAGCTTAACGAATTGCAAAATGCCAAACCGCAGGAGGAGGAAAATTATGACACGGTTTATAAATAAACTTTCCGCCTGCGCTCTTTGCGCTTTTGTTTTAGCCGCGCCCGCTTTAGCGCAAAGCGCCGCGCAGGAAAAGCAGCAAAAGCAAAAACCCGCCGCCGCAAAAGCTGCTGTTTCCGACGAGCAAAAAACAGTTTTGGAAAATTTTTCGGCGTGGGACGGCAAGCTTAAAACCCTAAGCCTTTCTTTTGAGCAGTTAACAAGCTTTGAAGGGACTGAAATTTCCGCCTCTTCGGGCCATTTGTATAAAAAAGACAATAATATAAGGCTTGATACTTTGCAAAAAGGCAAGGTAACGCAAAGCGCGGTTACGGATAAGAAAATAATTAATATTTTAGACGAGAAGGGAAAACTTATAACGCAGCTTTCCTGGCAGGAATGGCAGGCGGCTCAGGCAAATAAGGCATTGTTTGACTTCGGCAATTATAAGGAAGTTTTAAAAACGCATAAAGTAAAAGAATTCGGCAAAACGGAAGGCGGTTATAAACTGGTGTTGACGCCCGCCGCCGCGCCCGCGGGGGAAAGTTACCTTTTAGAGTTTGTGCTTAACGCTAAAGATTATTTTCCAATGCAGATAGCCGTAAGCAACGGCGGAACAAAGACTCAAACCGTACTTAACGATATCAGAAAAAATATAAAGCTGGACGAGAGAATTTTTAAATGAAAATGAGAATGACTTTGCCAAATAAAATTACGCTTACGCGCGCAGGTTTGGCTATAATTATGTTTCTGCTTATGATAACGGGTAACCAATGGGCTTTGGTGGTATCTTCTTTGGTGTTCGGTGTTGCGGCGGGGACGGACTGGATTGACGGACGCATTGCCAGACAGACAAATACTTATACCCCGTTCGGCGCGATTGTGGACCCTTTTGTAGATAAAATTTTAGTAGGCGCGGCCTTTTTTGCTTTTACGGAAATTCATTCCATACGCGTTCCCGTCTGGGCGGTATTTTTTATTATTATGCGCGAATTAATGGTGTCCACTTTGCGCGTGCTTGCCGCTTTAAATAATAATGTTTTGGCGGCGGAAAGGTGGGGCAAATTTAAAACAACGGTGCAGCTTATCGCTATCGGAGTAATTTTTGTTATTTTGGATTTACAGGTTATAACGCATCTCTTTAAAGGCGGCGCGCGCGAGAATATGGAATTTATAAATATGGTTCTTGTAAAGCTGCCTTACGGCGTTACGGTTATAACCGCAGTTATAACTTGTTTAAGTGCGGTTACTTATTTAAAAAACAACTGGGAGATGCTTAAAAAATCCTGGAGTTTGCCCGTAAATGACTAATAATATTTTAAAATTATTCGCCACGGGCGGGTTTATAAGTTATATTCCCACGGCGATACTTAAGAATAAAAAAAACACGGGCGCGGGCTTTTTGGGGACATTGGAAGGTTTGCTTTTATATTTGTTTTTTATGCCGCAAAATTATTTGGCTTACGCGGCGGTATTGGCGGTTTTTATAGTTTTTTCTTCTTATGTTTCCGACAGGGTTAACTTTGGCGACGGGAAAAAAGACAACCCGAAAATAGTTATAGACGAGATTGCAGGATATTTTTTGGCTGTGGCATTTTTGCCCAAAACTGGTTTTATCGCACTATTGGCTTTTGTATTTTTCAGAATTTTTGA
>CAZBCE010000084.1:0-4867 GCA_964490555.1 uncultured Elusimicrobium sp.
AGGACATCGCCCTCTCAAGGCGGAGATCACGGGTTCAAATCCCGTACGGGACGTACTTAAACACCGCGCTAAAAGTCCGCCGATAAGCGGATATTTTTATTTTTGGCGCATTAACGGAGTTTTATTTTATGGATATCGGAATTGTAGGTCTTCCCAACGTAGGCAAATCATCGCTTTTTAACGCTTTAACCAATGCGGGCGCGCAGGCTTCAAACTACCCTTTTACCACAATAGAGCCCAACGTGGGCGTTGTACCCATACCCGATAAAAGATTAGACGATTTGTTTACCCTCTTTAACCCGCCCAAAAAGACGGCTGCCTCCATAAGATTTGTTGATATTGCAGGTATCGTTAAAGGCGCGAGCAAAGGCGAAGGCTTGGGCAATAAATTTTTAGCTAATATCAGGGAGGTTGACGCCATTATCCACGTCGTAAGATTATTTGAAGACGATAATGTTATCCACGTTTCGGGCTCGGTTGACCCTCTGCGCGATATTGAGGTTATAGAAACCGAACTTATGCTTGCGGACTTGGAAAGTGTGGAAAAAATGATTCCCAAACAGGAAAGTCTTGGCAAAAGCGGCAATAAAGAAGCCAAGGCGAAACTGGAAATATTAAAAAAGCTTCAAGCCGCATTGGGCCAGGGTTTACCCGCCGCCTCTTTAAAATTGGAAGAGGAAGAAGTTAAAGATTTACAGCTTTTAACCTTAAAGCCTATGCTTTACGTTGGCAATAATTCCGAAACGCCAAACAAAGAAAACGCACAAAAATTAGCCGATTACGCCAAAAAAGTAAACGCGGGTTTTGTTGAACTCTGCGTTAAATTTGAGGCGGAAATAGCGGAAATGAGCGAAGAAGACAAACATTTATTTTTAGCCGAAACAGGCCAGCAGTACACAGGCTTGGAAAAGATTGTGCGCGAAGGCCTTAAGCTGCTTAATATGTGCACCTTTTTTACCGCAGGCCCCGAGGTGGAAGTAAGAAGCTGGCTTATCCCCGTCGGCTGCCCCGCGCCCAAAGCGGCGGGCAAAATCCACAGCGATATAGAGCGCGGTTTTATCTGCGCGGAAGTCTACCGCGTGGAAGATATCCTTGAACATAAATCAGAAAAAGTGTTAAAGGAAAAAGGCCTTATCCGTCAGGAAGGCCGCGATTATATTATGAAAGACGGCGACGTTTGCGTCTTCCGTTTTAACGTATAATGAAACTCTGTCCACACTTTAATATCTGCGGCGGCTGCACGCTGCAAAACAAAACTTACGCCGAGCAGCTTGAACTTAAAAAGCAAAGCGTAGCCAAATTGCTTTTGCCTTACTGGCAGGGCAATATAGAGGTTACGCCGTCGCCCGATACGGAATATTTCAGAAATAAAATAGAGTTAAGTTTTGCCCGCCAGGTAGTGTGGAAGGAGCCTTTCGGCAAAAAGAAAGTTATCCGCGACAAAACAAAACCTTTAGAATTTGAAAACGCCTTAGGCTTTCGCGTTAAAGGCCGCTGGGACAGGTGTATAGATTTACAATCCTGCATACTTTTTAACGATAAACTGCCCGCTTTTGTAGAAGCCGTACGCCAATGGGCGGCGCAAAAAGGTATTTCCTATTACGACCAGCGCACGCACGAAGGCGCCTTGCGCAATATACTTATGCGCGAGGGCAAAAACACGGGCGAAGGTATGGTAGTTTTGGTAACGGCGCAACAGGCGGATTTAAGCGGCTTTGCAGAAGTTGTGGCAAGCGTTTATCCCGCTTATAATATTTTAAGCGCGGTTAACGCTGGCTTGAGCGACGCCTCGCCTCTGGCCGATATAAACATTCTTAAAGGCAACAGCGTTATGAGGGAAGATATTTTTGCCGAAGAGCGTAAAATTACCTTTGAACTTTACCCTCAGTCATTTTTTCAAACCAATACCCGTGCGGCAAATATAATGTATAACGCCGTGCGCCAAGAAGTTAAAAAACTTAAACCCGCCGTTATGTACGATTTATATGGCGGCGCAGGCAGCTTTAGCTTATGCTGCGCCGATATAGTCGGCAAAAGTTTATGTGTGGAAAGCGTCGCCCCGTCGGTAGTTAACGGGCAGCAGAACGTAAAAATAAATAAGGTGGGAAACGTACAATTTTATTGCGAAAAGACGGAAGACTTTTTAGTTAAAAATAAATTAAGCTCCCACAATTCCGTAATAGTGCTTGACCCGCCCAGAAGCGGCCTTCACCCTTCCGCTTGTGAAATCATCACAAAAAGCGGAGTAAAAAATATTTTATATATCTCCTGCAATCCCGTAACGCTGGCGGATAATCTTAAGATTATGGGTAAAAACTATAACGTTAAAAACGTGCATTGTTTTGACTTTTTCCCGCACAGCGACCACATAGAAACCTTTGCCGTATTGGAACATAAATGAGCAATATAGAAGAAGTTTTATCAACCTTAAATCCCAAACAGGCCGAAGCTGTGCAATATAATGGCGGGCCGTGCCTTATCATAGCGGGCGCGGGTACGGGCAAAACCAAAACCTTAACCTGCAAAGTAGCAAAGCTGATTTCTTTGGGTGTATCACCCTCCAGAATCCTTGCCGTTACCTTTACCAACAAAGCCGCGCAGGAAATGAGGGAAAGGATAGAAGCCCTTGTCCCCGGCAGCGCGTCGCGTGTGTGGATACACACTTTCCACTCCTTTGCCGTGCGTATGCTGCGCCAAAACGCGGCAGCGGCGGGATTGCATAAAGATTTTGTAATTTACGACGAAACCGAACAAAAAAAACTTATCACTTTGTCCTTAGAAGAAATGGGGCTTAAGGAAGATAAAAAAGAAATTAACTATTATGTGTCTTCCATCTCCCGCGCCAAAGACGATATGCTTGACCCTGAATCTTTTTTTATCCACGCCCACGCAAGCAATAATCCGCGCCGTATACAAACGGCGGAGATTTACCGTCGTTACCAAAAAAAGCTTACCGCCGCAGGCGCGCTGGACTTTGGCGACCTTTTGATGAAAGTTGTTGAGCTGTTAAAAAATAAAGAAGACATACGCACTTACTACCAAGATTACTTTCAGTATATCCTTGTAGACGAATATCAGGATACCAACCACACGCAGTATATGCTCACGCGCACCTTGGCGTTTAAGCACAGAAATTTATGCGTCGTGGGCGACCCCGACCAGTCAATATACTCTTGGCGCGGCGCGAATATCAGAAATATTTTGGAATTTGAAAAAGATTTTAAAGACGCAAAAGTTATAACATTAGAGCAAAATTACCGCTCCACACAGGTTATATTGGACGCGTCCAATATGCTTATTAAAAAAAATAAAAACCGCAGAGAAAAAAGCCTTTTTACCGAGCATAAATCAGGCGACCCCATACAACTTAACGAGCTTGCCACCGAGGGGGAAGAAGCCCGCTGGGTTGCCAATCAGATACAGGGTCTTGTGGAAGAACAGGGTATATCTTTAGACGATGTCGCCGTATTCTACCGTACCAATGCGCAATCAAGAAGTTTCGAAGACACTTTCCGCCGCTACCAGCTGCCGTACCGTCTTATCGGCGCGGTAAGGTTCTACGACAGAAAGGAAATTAAAGATATACTTTCTTACGCTAAACTTTTGGTTAATCCCAGCGATACCGTCAGCCTTTTGCGCGTTATAAACACGCCGCGCCGCGCGCTTGGCGATAAAGCGCAGGACGCCTTAATAGATTTCTCAAACAAAAATAATATCACGCTTTTAAACGCTTTAAAATCCAATGCTTTTGTAAGCGAACTTACGCCCACCGCCAGACGCGGCGCGGCGGAGTTTGTTAACCTTGTTGAAGGTTTAACTTTGGATATGCAAATGTCGCCGCCGAGCGATGTAATGACAAAACTTTTAGAACTTTCTGGCTACAAGCAAATGGTGGAAGCGGAGATAGAAAAAGATATAGAAGCCGCCTCCCGCCTTGGCAACCTTGACGGTCTTATAAACGCCGTAAAGGAATACGAAGAAAGATGTATTAAGGAAGAAACTGAGCCGACGCTTTCGGGCTATTTGCAGGAAGTTTCCCTTATCAGCGGCGCGGAAGAAGCGCAGCAGGAATCCAAGAACGGCGCGGTAACTTTAATGACCGTGCACCTTGCCAAAGGTTTGGAATTCCCAGCCGTGTTTGTAACGGGTATGGAAGAGGGTATGTTCCCCCTAAGCGGCCGCGACGAAGACGATTTGGAAGAAGAACGCCGCCTTTGCTATGTGGCAATGACGCGCGCCAAAAAAATGCTTTTTATGACATACTGCGCTACCCGCAGAATATTTGGCAAAACATATTCCAACCTTGCCTCACGCTTTTTGTTTGACAGCGGACTTATGCACACAATGGAATATCCGCAGGGTAATATGGAGCGGCAGGAAATCAGCCCGTTTAACCGCTTTAATAAGTGGACTGCCAAAAACAGTACCTCTTATAATAATGCGGAAAATTATAAAGATACCATACCGATGAGCCAACAGCGCGAACAAAGCTATTACGATATTCCCGCCGAGCATCGCGCCCCGTCCGAACAGGCGGAGCAGGAAGCGCCCGCGCGCAGCGCGGCAGGCGGCGGAGTGCGCGTCGGCAGCCGTGTAAGGCATGGCGTGTTTGGAGAGGGCAAGGTTGCTTCTGTTGCGGGGTCAGGTGAGGCGGCTAAGATTACGGTTGTTTTTGCCAACGGGACCAAGCGTGTGTTTATATTAAAGTATGCTCCTTTGGAGATATTGTAATTTGTTCTGTTGGGTTTTGTGTCGCTAGCATCTTTCCATATTTTGGTAAATTTTGATTTTTTCTTCGCTAAACTACCGAGAGTCGCTGCGCTCCCATTCTTCTTTGTACACCGCGTTCACAATAAAATAAAAAATA
>CAZBCE010000085.1:0-4558 GCA_964490555.1 uncultured Elusimicrobium sp.
ATCCACAGCGGCAAAAAAACTTAAAATAACCCAAAGATAACAAATTGCTAGCCTATCTAAGACGAGCAGAACAAATTAAAAACGCACTCCGAAGCTGGCTTCGCCGCCAAACCCGTAGTTAGCATAGTTAGCAGCCACGCTCAAATCCATATACGCAGGAAGCTTTATGTTAAGTCCCGCTGTCCCTCTGGCCGTTGTGGCGGTTTCCTTTACGCCGACAAGTTCGGGGTGAGTGGTGGCGGACTGGACGGTAACTTTAGTATGGTCAACGCCGCCGCCGATATAAGGAACGACATAAGGAAGTTTTAAAGAAAATACAAGGTCCGCGCTGTACTGCGTTAAAGAAAAATCCTGATGCACGCCCGACTGCGCCAATACCACAATCATCGGTTGTATGCTGTATAAAGTATCTGTAGGTCTTGTTACGGCCCATTTAAGACCGCCGCCCGCGATGGTAAGTCCGTCCCAGGAAGACGCCCTTATAAAACCGTCTAAGCGGAAAGGCAAACCTATCTCGCCCTGAATCCAGGGCATTACCAAGGCTTTTGCGTCGTCTTTGCTGCCAAGAGCGGTATTTTTATCGCTCGGTTTTGGCATAACGGCGCCGCGCGCGGAAAGCTGAAACCCGCCCCAGCCCAAAATGCGGCCCGTGGTAAAAGTGCCGCTGCCCAAAAGCCCGCCGATATCTTTGGTAAAATACGGCAAGTTTTCTTTGGTAACATTTTGTTTAAAATTATCAAATTTATAATCCTGCGAAGCGTTTAAAGCGCCCGCGCATAAAACGAAAGTAAAAATAAATAAAAATTTTCTCATAATAAAACCCTCTTTAAATTACTTAAAACAAAGTTTATCCCCAACTTTCACGCCGCCCTTAAGAGAGCCTGCGGAAAGTTCAACCGTATACATAGATTTTAGCAATAATGGGCTTAAACGCCAAGGCTTCATATTCTCTATAACGTGAAGCGCCCTAAAATCTTTGTCAATAAAAATGACATCTATGGAAAACAGCATAAAAAAAGTATGTATTTGCTTGCATGGTTTTAATACTATTCCGCTGCCCGCTTTAAGGGAGGTTTTTGCCAAAAGACCTCTTAAACGACCAAAAAATCCGTCAACCATTTTAAGGTCGCGCGCTATAACTTTGCCTGTTGTAAGATTGAAACATTTCATAAAAGTTTTTTAGCCTCTTTAGTAAGAAATTCTTTAATTTTCTCTTTCAATTTAAGATCTGAAAACTTTAAATCCTGCGGATATTTTACTTTAAAAATATCCTTTTCGCCTCTGCGGTACTTTGTAACAAGGAAAACCGCGTCAAGCTGCCCGTCAAAATTAAGCGTTGCCACTATGCCTTTTTTGCTTTTAAACAAGTGTGCGCTTTTAAGTTTAAAACTTACCGCCGCCGCGCAGGTTTTTTGTAAAGAACAAGCGGTAAAACATTTTTTTATCTGTGCGTCAAAATCTTTTGAAGTAACCGTAAGGTTTTGATAGCCGCCTAAATCCTTAGGCAATATCAGCACGGGGCCCAAACCTTTATTTTCCAACGCGATGTTTTGAACAGAGAACGCCCCGCAAAAGCTTACGGTTGCCTCTCCGTCGGACTCGCGCGTAAAACCAGAAATGCTTAAGGCGCTTAAGTTAACGCCGCAAAATAAAAACAGCGGCAGTATAAAGCGCCTTAAGGGAAAAGAAAAGTTAGTCATTTACTCTTTCAACATAGGTATCCGTTCTGGTATCTATGCGGATTTTATCGCCTTCGTTTATAAAGAGCGGCACTTTTATTTCCAAACCTGATTCCAGCGTGGCGGGTTTTGTCATATTTGCAACGGTATCGCCTTTTACGCCGGGTACGGTGGAAACTACTCTTAAATCAACTTTAATGGGCAGGTCAATGCTGTAAAGAACATCGTCAATAAAAAGACCCATAACTTCCATATTGTCAACCATATACTTTTTTTGCTGTTTGACTTTTTCCAAAGGTACGCCGATTTGTTCAAAGGTCGCGCTGTCCATAAAGTAAACCATATCGCCTTCGGTATAGATATAAGAATGCGGACGTTTATCTATCGTAACTTCCTGAAATTTATCTTCCGGCCTGTAGCTGCTTTCTACGACTGAGCCTGTTTCCAAATTTCTGAGTTTAACGCGCACAACTGCTCTTGCCTGTGATTTGCGGTGATGTTGGTGTTCAAGTATTTCCACAAGCTGGCCGTTTTCGTCCTTAAAAATCAGACCTTCTTTAAAGTCGGGTGTTCCTATCATAAATTACGTCTCCTTTACTTAGTTAAATTCTTCATACCGTCGGCGGAAAGCCAAAAAGTATTTTCGTATCTTACGCCAAATTCTCCTTCAAAATACAACCCCGGCTCTATGGTAAACACATTGCCGATTTTTAATACCGCCTCGCGCTTGGAAGAAACAAAAGGAGCCTCGTGTATCTGCGTACCCAAGCCGTGGCCCAAACCGTGTATAAAAAACGCGCTTACGCCGCCTTTGCGGCAGTCCATATATTGCTTGCAGGCAATATCTACGGCAGAGCCGCTGCCGCCCGCTTTGGCGGCTTTTACGGCAGCGTCATGCGAGCCTTTTACAATATCAAAAATTTCTTTAAAACGGGCAGTAGGTTTTGCGCCGTGCCAAAAGGTGCGGGTTATGTCGGAGCAATAACCTTCAAATGTGCAGCCGTAATCAATTAAAACAGGTTCGTTATTTTTAAGTTTTCTCTCGCAAGGAACGTGGTGCGGATTTGCGGAAGTTTCGCCAAAGCAGACGATGGTTTCAAAAGCCAAACCCTGCCCGCCAAGCTTCTTCATAATATCTTCCAGCATTCTTGCGGCGGCAATTTCCGTCATACCTGTTTTAAGGTTTTTCTTAAATTCGTCATAAGCCTTAAAGGATATGCGGCAGGCGCGGCTTATCTTTTTTATCTCGCTTTCCGTTTTAACTTCGCGCGACGCGGAAAGAAAACCGCCTTTCTCTGCAAAACCTTCTTTAAACAAATGCGTGCCGTTGCGGTAGTCTATGGCAAAACTGTCAAAGGCTTTATTTTTTGCTTTAAGCTGTGCGGCTTTGGCGGAAACATCGGCTATATTAAGACTGTCAACGAGTGTAAGGTAAGGGGTTTTATTTTTTAAATCTATTATGTAGAGCGGCTTGGTAAAACAGAAAGCTTTTTTAGGCGTTACAAGCAGGAGAGCGTCACCCTGCCCCGCAAAATAGAAGTCCGTAAGACGGTTAATATAAGTTATGTCGGTTACAACAAAAGCGTCAATGCGTTCTTTTTTTAAAAGAGTTTGAAAGTGTTTTAATTTTTCGTCAGAGCATTTCATTTGCATACCTTATTTTACTTTTGCTTTAGCTATTTGCACGGGGCCGTTTTGGGTCATATAATAACAATCTTCATATCTCACGCCGAAATTGCCCGTAAGATATATCCCAGGCTCCACGCTGAAGCAGTAATTTAACAAAATCTTTTTTGTGGTATTATTCTGGTTTACATAGGCGTCTTCGTGTATATTCATACCGATGCCGTGGCCAAGACCGTGCGTAAAATATTTGCCGTAACCCGCGTCTTCTATATATTTTCTGGCGATAGCGTCAATGTCCGCGCCTATCATACCGGGTCTGGCGGTTTTTACAACAGCATCATAGGCGCCTTTTACTATTTTAAAAACTTTTTTAAATTCGTCGGAAGGTTTATCGCCGTACCAAAAAGTGCGGGTCATATCGGAGCAATAGCCTTGGTAAACGCAGCCGTAATCCAGCAGGACAGGCATATTTTTTTTAAGTTTAACTTCGCCCGTGGCATAATGGGGATTTGAGCCGCCCGCGCCAAAAGCGACAATGCTGTCAAAGGAAAGACCGCTTGCGCCTTTGCTTCTCATAAACATTTCCATCTCTAAGGCTACCTGCTTTTCCGTAACGCCCGGTTTTAAAAATTTCTGTATGTGGGTAAAGGCGGCAAGCGCGATTTGCGCGGCTTTCTTCATCGTCAAAAGTTCCTGCGGCAATTTTGCAACCCTTAGGCCTTCCACAAGTGACGGAGCGGGTTTAAAACCTGCTTCTTCAAAGGCTTTGCCTTTGGCATAAGTCTCTTTTTGCGGGTCAAAGGTAACTTTTTTAAGGCCCAGTTTTTTTGCGGCTTTCACTATTTGCAGTTCTCTCTGCGCGTCGCAGGCGTCAATTTCTATCTGCGGATAAGCGGCTTTTACGGAGGCTACATATAAACTTCTGGAGGTTACATATAAACCTTTTGTATGGGCGAGAAGTATGGCTTCGTCCGCCAAAAATATATCGCCCAAAAGATACTTCATATCGGTATAGTCGGAAATTACAACACCGTCAAGCTTATTAATTTTAAGTATCGCTTTTACGGCATTTATTTTATTTTGGTCTAATTTTGGCATAGGCATAATCTCCGTCCTTAATATAACTTAATTATTATACTATTTTATTACGTCGTGCGTATTGGTAAATTTCGGCTTTTTTCACCGTTCCCAAAATTGCATGATTTGACTAGATTTGAGGTTTATAAAATATCAGAACAAGTTTGGAATGCAAC
>CAZBCE010000086.1:0-4470 GCA_964490555.1 uncultured Elusimicrobium sp.
CAAGGTATATCCAGAGCGGCTGGAAGCCCGCATATCCGAGTGCGGCGGCGCACCCCCGTGTGGCAAAAAAACTTAAAACAACACAAAGATAACAAATTGCTAGCCAAAACCCGCCACGCGGAGCAAATGTCTTTAATTGACAAAAACCTCTATTTTTAATATAGTAACTACGTTGGGTTACCGTCCTAAAACGTCAAATATTGCCTATATTTGGCGTCCCCAAAAAGGCAACCCGATGATAATAACAGACAATACCAAAAACCCCGCAGTAAACAAATCAATAAACTTAAAAGATTTAGCTCAATATTCCAACGGCAGGACGGACTGCGCCCAAGTACTCGCAACAGGCACAATAAGCGCGGGCAGCGTAAAACTTACCGTAAGCCAGGATAACGCAACCTTTTACCCGCTTACAGACGAATACGGCGCGCAAATAACCCTTACGCCCGCCGTTCCCGTTTACCTTAAATTCGCCAATCTTTATATTAAGTGCGACCTTAGCGGCGTAACCTCTGCCGACTTAAAAGTAGCGGTGCAGTAATATGCAAAATCTGCTGAAAACAAAATTAAGGGATAATCTAAAGCTTTTATCCCTAAAGCATTCAACAGCAGCCCCGCCGTGGCAGATACCGTCCTCCTGGCCCGATATACGCAACAGCGCGGCGCAAATATCTCTGCTGGCAACAAATGCGGGCGGAAGCTATCCCAAGCTGGGCTTCAGCGCGACGGTTACCGGGGGATATTCCGTGTATATTGACGGCATTAAATATGCCGATTATGCCTCCGCCGCCCAATGCAGCATAGACTGGGCCGCCTATTCCGCCACGGCGGGGCGCGCAGTAACAACTCCCGCCGCTTATATGGCGCACGTCGTAGAAATATACCCTAAAATAAACGGCAATAATATTTCCGCCTTTAAGGGCGCGCGCATAGCCGCTTCGGGGGAAGAAAGCCAAGGCATTTTATGGGCGCATTTTAATATAACAACGCTTATTCAGGTAAATAACGCTTTTGGCAGTTATTCTTATTATAAAAATCCGCTGCTGCACGCGATAACCGCCAAAAACAACAGGCTGTTAATCTCAAATTGCTTCGGTATGATAGCCACAAGCACCTCCTCCAATCCGCTGTTAAGTTATCTCCCCGTTATGGATTTATCGCAAAATACCGCGGCATTTTCTTTATCGGATTTCTTTTGTCAGGGCGTAAAGGAAGCTGTATTAAAAGGCATAACTTCAACGGTAACTTCAATGCGCAATATTTTTAACGCTAATCCCTCGTTAAAAAAAGCGGTATTGATAAACTGCGATTTAAGCAAAGTTACAGACTGGGTTAACTGCCACTTTAATAACCGCAGTTTGGTAAAGATACCCGCCTATAATTATGCCGCCGCCACAGATATGGGCAATTTTCTAACGGACGCGGTAAACCTTGCCGATACATATCTTGACGTTTCCGCCGCCGCAGGCCTTACAAGAATAGGCTGCTGCGCAAGCCCAGCCTACCCTATGCGCGGGTTTAAAGGGCTTAAGGTATCTTCCTCCGCGCCGTTTACGGGCAGCGCGCCGCAGATAAACGTAAGTTATACGGGTATGGACAGGGCCGCTCTTCTGGCTTTGTTTAGCAGTATGCCTGCCGTAAGCGGCGGGCAGGTTTGCGTTATAACGGGCGCAAGCGGCACCGCCGCCCTTACCCCTGCCGACATACAAATTGCCACAGGCAAAGGTTGGACGGTAACCGCCTAGTAAAATTACAGGAGAATTATATGTACTTTAAATTATTTGAAGCCGCAGACGGAGAATATACAAACGCGCAGGGCAAAACCTGCAATCTTATATCCTGCTCCGCCGCTTATACTCCCGACGGGCTAAATGAAGGCTGGCTTTATTATCCCTCACTTAAAGCGGCCTTAAAGGCTTTTGGTATCAGGCTAAACCCCGCCGAGCAGTAATAACCGACGGCAGCCGCTAAAAAACAGCAAGCCCCCGCTTATAACGGGGGCTTGTTTCCATAAAAAAGATAAGACTTATAAACCCAAATTTTCTATGGTTTTCAAATCTTTCTCAAAACGGACAAAAGATTCCTTGGCATTAGCCACGGTCCACGCAAGCGGCGTATGCGCGCCAACTATAAAACCAAAGGAATTTTGCCCTTTAGTGGCTATGGTTACCGCTTCAAAAGCTTCGGGGAAAGTCCATTTTTGCCCTTCAAAACCGTTGGCGGTAATATAATCCTGCGCGGGGGTTATGCCCGCAAGCGTATAGATTATATACTTATTTTCCGTTTCCCAAATTCTCTTTATAAGGCCCTTAATTTCCTCGTCATTGGGGTTTTGTTTATAATAGGCGGCGGCTTCCTCCAGCATTCTGGAGCAGGCAATCGCGCCCATAGGCACGGGCAGCAGCCATTGCGCTTCATAACCTTCAAGCAAGAGGGAATTTCTTAGTTCGTAATAACCTTCCTCGCTGGTATCGGCGGAGCCGAAGCGTATATCGGAACTGTTTGGCAGCATAACCTTGCCGCGGTTGGATATGGCGGACATAAAATTAAAGTTGGTTGATAAATAACTGTCGCCGGGGTATCTTTGCATAGCAAATTCCTTTAACAGTTTTGCCGCGGTTAAGTCCAGCAGGTTAAGCCTCTTTTTAATATCTTCCTTTGGATTATTATCAAGCTTGGCATAAGCCGCCGTAAAGACGGAAGACGCATCTCTTTGCCTTAAAGCGTTTTCGGCGGGGTAATAACTTCTTACCGCAGCCCAGCCTTTGGCAATAAGGTTATTTAGGTTTTCTTTAGTTACTTCCGTGCCAAAAACAGTTTTTAAATGCGCGTTTAAGGCTTTTCTTACTGCCTGCATATCCTTATTGTTATTGTATTTTTCGTTAAATAAAAGGTCGTCAAGGGCTTCGTAACCTCTGGTTATGGCAGTAGCGTCCCACATAGATTTTTCAAAGGGGACTTCCTCCCAATTACCGTTTTGTTTGGTTTTTGCGTCATAAAACTTAATGGCGTCAAAATATTTGGCAAGGTAAGCTATGGATTGTAAAACGTCATCAAATTTAGCCTCTTTAATATCAGCCGAAGGAAAGCCGTAAGATTGTTTATAATAAACGCCATTTACGACAGCCTGGCTGAAACGCCATAAAGCCATTCCGTGTGATTCCAGTCTGCGCCTGTTAAAGTTTGCGTCAATTTCCAAACTGTCGCCTTGGAAAAGGTGGGCTATCCCGTCCAGCTTGCCGCCGTTATGGTAAACGGAAGGGTCTTTTGCAATCTTTTCAAACATATTTTTTTGTGTAAGATATATCTTGGCCAAAGTGTAATACGCCTTGGAAGAAACTTCAGGCTTAACATATTTAAGCAGATTGTTTGTAACCCACAAGGTATCGCTGTACCATATCATAGAACCCATAAAAACATTTGCTTCCGCGTCCACGCCCGAGGTTTTTACAAGCCCGTCTTGTGTAACCGATACCTTAAAGGTATCTTTAGCGTTAAGCGTGTTGTATATTTCTTCAAATCCTTTTTTGCTTAATATGCCGCGCCTGTCTATATTTTTTGAAAGGACATCCGCCACCATATCATTATGGGCAAAAACATATCCGTCTTTATACATAACAGCCTTTATATGCTTTTGGTATTTTGTACCTTCGGCAATGGTTTTAAAACCTTTCTTCATCAAATCTTTATATTCCGCAGAACCGTCTTTAATTATACTGCGGGCGTAAGCGTCAGCGTCATTCTCGCTGTAGTTAAATACATTTATTAAGACATTTTTTATATTCTTCTCATCAAAATTTTTATAAGCCTTGGTGAGATACGAAACTTTACTCTTATCCGTTTCTTTTGTTTCAAGGTAATTATAAACTTTATTACCTTTGAAAGCGCTCAATACAAGAAAAGAAGCCAGCGCGATAATTGCTATCTTTATATTTCTTCTAAGCATTACAAAACCTCCCTTAGGTGTTTTAGCCGTATATGTACGCCCTTTTGAGAATTATATAAAAAAGAATACGCTTCTAAGCGTATTAAATATTTGATTGTCGTGGTAATGGGGTTTTGTGGAAACCGTTCTATTAGTATTACAAAGGTTTTTGCTCTTTTATCTTTTGGCCCAGCGCGTTTACGCCGTGTTTTATCAGCAGGGCAATGCGCTCAAAGCCGCGGCCCGTCTGCGCAATGGGGTCGGGCATATCGGCGGGGGTGGCAAGGGTATAATCCAAAAATAAATGTATTTTGTGTATATGCTGCGGGTATCTGTCGTGCAGAACGTCCACCTGCGGCGCGGTCATTGCAAGCACTAAAGAACTGCCGTCTATATCTTCTTTCCCTACCAGCGCGGGGGTGTGCGGGCCGCTTATAATACCGTTAGCCGCCAGAAAATCTTTTATTTTCTGCGGTACGGTAAAATAAGACTGCGCCATAAGTCCGCGGGAGATAACCTCAACATCTTTAATCCCGTTTTTAAGG
>CAZBCE010000087.1:0-4149 GCA_964490555.1 uncultured Elusimicrobium sp.
TTTATTTTTGTACAAAACATCGGGCGTAAGTTTAATACCGTCGTCGCAAACCCATTCAAAAGACACAATGCCTCTTTTAGCAAAGTCGCCCTCGTCCACTTTCAATCCTATTCCCCTTTCACTTATAAAGGATACTCCGGCAAAGCCTAATTCCCGTTACGTTAAACCGAAGGAGGGGGTTATTCCCGCAGTTCTCCCCCCCGCCGCGCCCTCTGCCGTACCACATAAGGAAGAGGCTGTTAAGCCTGAGGTAAAACAACCCGCTCATCCCGTAAGAGATTTCAGCAAAAATACTCCCGAATTTTCCCCCAATCCGCCCGAGGGATATGTTCCCCCCGCAGCGCCAAACCCTCTGCCCGCCCCCGTTCAGGCGGAGCAGCCTAAGCCAGTCGTAAAAGAGGAAGCAAAACCCGCGCCTAAAAAAGAAGAAGTGAAAGCAAAAAAAGCGGAAACTGCCCCCTCAAAATATAAAGAAATCGTTGATAATTCTTCAAATAATCCTGCGGGTAAAGACACAGCTTTCGTCCTTATACAGGAATCAAATGAACAAAAAACCGCCAAAGCGCAAGAGGTTAAGGAAAAACCTGCCGTCAGAGAAACCGCCGAGGCCAAAAAGCTTCCCGCAAAACTGCCCGTAACCAAAGAACAAACAAAACCGCAGGAAGTTAAGCAGCCCGCGCCCGCCGCGCCCGTCGTGCAGGAAGCGCCTAAACCCGCGCCCTCGGTTAAACCCGATAACTCCGCCAAGCTGGAAGCGGCTGACCTTGTGGATATAGAATCCCTGCCGATACAAATTTTTCTGGATATCCGCTATGCCACAACAAATAATTTTACGGGTAAGAAACTTTATAATCATTCAAAATGTTATCTTAATAAAAACGTCGCGCAGGCTTTTGTAAAAGCGGTATTTTACGCTCAGGCGGAGGGTTTATACTTCCGCATTTACGACTGCTACCGCCCGTCGTCAGTTCAACAGATAATGTGGGATAAAGAAGATAACGGAAAGTTCCTTTCCAGCCCGGAAAAAGGTTCTAACCACAGCCGCGGCGCGGCGATAGATTTGGGCCTTTGCGATTCCTCCGGCAAAGCTCTGCCCGCCCCTACAGGTTTTGATAATTTTACCGACGCCGCCGCCTTTAACGCTAAAGAAGGCATATCGGAAGAGGCCATAAAAAACAGAACCAAACTTCAGGAGATAATGAAGAAAGCGGGCTTTAGTACAATCAAAAATGAATGGTGGCACTTTGACCACAAAGACGCCAAAAGCTACCCTTTACTTGATATTTCTCTTTAACAAATTACAGTTGCAAAACAAAACCCCCGTGCGATAAAAAACACGGGGGTTTTTATTTTAAGTTAAAGTAAATTACTTTACAAGATTAACATAGGAAATGGCTTCTATGCCCGCCTTCGCGCCGCTGCCTGCGGCTATTACCGCCTGACGGTAAATAGTATCGGCGCAGTCGCCCGCCGCAAACAAGCCTTCTATATTTGTGCGCGTTCTCTCGTCGGTTTTAACCTGCCCTGCGGGCAAAAGTTCCACTCCGCTTCCCGCCAAAAACGCCGTCTGGGGGATAGAGCCCACCGCCACAAAAATGCCCTGCAGTTGCAAATCTCTAAGGCTGTCATTGGTAATATTTCTTACGGTTACGCCCGTTAAACCCAAAGCGTCGCCGTGCAGCTTTTCCACCACGGAGCAAAGGACCATTTCAATTTTGGGATTATTTTTTGCTTTTTCCACGGTAACGCGGTCCGCCCTAAACTCCCCGCGCCTGTGAATAAGGTAAACTTTTTTGCAGAAATTGGTTAAAAATAAAGCGTCTTCAAAAGCGGTATTGCCGCCGCCCACAACGCAAACTTCCTTCCCTTTAAAAAAGAAGCCGTCGCACGTCGCGCAGGCGGAAATCCCCCTGCCTCTGTACTCTTCTTCCCCCTCCACGCCAAGCCAGCGCGCGGCCGAGCCCGTGGCAATGATAACGCTTAAAGCTTTATATTGTTTATCGCCCGCCGTTGTTACTACAAAAGGCCTTGCGGAAGCGTCTACCGTCGCCGCTCTGTCGCCCACAATTTCCGCGCCTAAGCGTTTTACCTGTTTGTGCATATTGTCCATCAGTTCAAAGCCCGAAACGGGGTTAATAAACCCGGGGAAGTTTTCTATATCATTCGTCTGCAAAAGCTGTCCGCCGGGGATATCTCCGCCCAGCAAAACTGTTTTAAGCCCCGCTCTTAAAGTGTATACCGCCGCGCTGCAAGCCGCAGGCCCCGCGCCGATAATAAGGATATCTGTTTCTGTCATTTTAAAAACTCCTTAATCATTTTTTTAAATAATTCCGAAGGCATTCCTACCACATTGTCGTACGAGCCTTCAATCTTTTCTATAAACATATCGTCGTTATCCTGCATGGCGTACGCGCCCGCTTTATCCATATGTTTACCGGCCAGCTCTTGCAGCGTTTTATCGTCAAGTTTTCTGGCTTTGCATTTTGTAACGTCGTAACCGACTAAAATTTTATTCTTGTTCTTGCATACTATCGCAAGTCCGCTGTACACGCGCTGCCAGCTTCCGTTTTCCATCGTCAAAAGCCTCAACGCGTCTTTTTTATCTTTAGGCTTACCCAGTATTTCGCCCTTACAGTAAACCACGGTATCGCCGCCTATTACAACAGCATCCGGGTATTGCTCCGCAATGCAAAATGCTTTTTGCAAAGCTATATCTTTAACAACGGCATAGGGTTTTGTTTTTAAAGTTTTTTCTTCTATATCGGCGGAAATAACATCAAACTTAAAACCCAGCCGCGCAAGTATCTGCTTTCTTCTGGGTGAGGCGGAAGCAAGTATCAAACGCATATTATTTCTTTACCAAATAAGTAACTATCGCGTAAGAAGCTATAAGCCCGATAATACCGCAAATATTAACCGTAAGCGATAAAGAATGTACGCCCACGTCGTAAACGCGCACAAGCGTGCCTACAAAATCAGAAGGAAGAACAGCAACGGCAAGTTTTTCCGCGCCGTAGCCTATCAAGCCCGCTATAATAAAAAATATCGCAACAAAAAGAACGCTTCTGAGTCCTCTCATAAACACCTCTTAGTTAAATACGCTGCTCCAGCAGCTTTGTAAAGTTTTCTGCCGTCATGGGGCGCGCAAAATAAAAACCCTGCACGCTGTCGCAGACGGTAGTTTTAATAAAATCAAAATGCTCGGGCGTTTCCACACCTTCGGCAACAACTTTCATACCAATGTCTTTTGCCATTTGGGCGATATGGGCAATAATCTTTTTTGTTTTATTTTCGTCTTCCGAGCCGCCCAAAAGAAAAGCCTTATCAAGCTTAAGCACGTCGGCTTTAAGTAAAGTAAGTTCTATGACATTGGAGTAAGCCGCGCCGAAATCGTCCATAACTATCCTTATGCCCGCGTCGCGTATGGCGGAAAGCGTTTTTTGCAGGGCGGGGAAATCGGTACAGCGCATAGTTTCGGTAACTTCCATTTCTATAACGTTTGACGGAAGGTTAAATTTTTGAATTACTGCGTTTATCAGCTTTGGCAAAGCGGGATTTTTTAAAGTAACCTGGGACATATTTACCGCCATACTGACGGTATTCAAGCCCGCCGCGCGCCACTTATTTATAAGTTCGGCCGTCTCTTCAAACATAAGAAGGTCCAGCTGCTCTATAGTGCCGTCGGCCTCCATAGCGGGTATAAAAGAGGCGGGCGCAAGCAAACCTTGCGTTACGTCTTCCTTACGCGCAAGAGCCTCGGCCCCGCAAAGGGCAGAGGTTTTAATGTCATAAATAGGCTGAAAGTAAACTTTGAATTCTTTGGATTCCATATCTTCTCCGCTGAAGCGGTCTAAAAGACTTAAGCTTAAAAGCGTCGCCCGCACACAGGCGCGGCCTTAAGCCCGCAGACAACAGAATTGCTGTATATATAGTATATCAAAAGGCGGGTTTTGGGGGTAGTACTTTAAAAAATCCCCGCCTAAGGCACAAGGCGGGGACTTTTCGTCGGGTGTTGCAGTTTACTTCTTCACGGCTTGTTTTGTTATCTCTAGGGCTGAAATATAATCCGTCTTTTTTACCGCATACAGCGCGCGGTCCACAAGGCAAAGTAAATCTCTTTTATACTCCGTATTTCCTGAAAGGACGGCC
>CAZBCE010000088.1:0-4002 GCA_964490555.1 uncultured Elusimicrobium sp.
AAATACCAAAAAAAAGAATCCTTGCTTTACCCTTCGCGGGCTATTGCATCAACTGCCAGTCTTCAAACGAAAGCGCAAAATAAGTTAAGGTTTTAGTTCCACACAATAAAAAACACCCCGCTTTTAAAGGCGGGGTGTAAACTTATTATATTTGCAGATTTTTTATATAGGCCTTATTCCACTACGCCGGGTAAATTATTTTTAAAGCTGCTTCTAAGTTTATTTACGCCAGCCTCGCTTGTAGCCATAAAGCAAAAGCCTGCCCTGCCGTTTCTTACGCCGCCGGTAAGCACAATGCCGCCCGCGCCGCCGTAGCCTTTGTTAATCTTCTCTATAATATCTATAACTTTTTGCGTTGTCAGTTTCGGGCTGAATTTTATGACGGTATCAAGATAAAAATGCAGTTTTTCCCTCGGTATATCAAACACGGTGGAAGCCAGCCTTATGCACAAGCCAAAACCGTTATAGCGGGAGTTGCATTCAAGCGCGCGCAATACAAGGTTGCCGTCTTTTATTCTTACGGCCCAATCAAAGTTAACCTGCCCGCGCACGCCTTTTGCGTGGTAATAACTTGCAAGTTTAACGGACATTTCTTTTATCTCTTCCAATATTTCGCCGTCTATCTTTTTAAACGGGTAAGAGCAGCCTTCCCACGCGGCTTTATGTATTATCTGGCAGTCTATGCCGACAAACTGTATATCTTCGTCCTTAAGAATACAAAGAGAGCCGAGCGTTTTATATATATCCTTAAATCTTTCTATATAAAAATGGCCTTCTTTATGATACCTGCTTAACATTTGCAAAAGGTCTATAAGTTTGCCCTTGGTGTTACCGTAGCCGCCCGCGGAAAAGGGCCGCCTTAAAAGGTAAGTTTCGTTGAAGTTTAAAAAGGACAGCACTCTGGATTTTCTTCTTGTCGCGGCTTCAAAAACGGGCTGTATGGTTTGTATGCCAAACTCTTGGCACAGCTTTTTAAACACCAGTTTATTGTTAGCTTCCTGCACGGCAATGCTGTTGTTTAACAGGTTATTGCCGCAAAGGCGGCTTAGCTTTGCAAATTCTTTGGTGTACATAAGCGGGATAATTACATAATCCTGCTTACACAGCTTTTTAAGCTTTGCCACAAGCGCCTTATCTTTTGTTATGGCCTGAACAAGACTTTCGTCCGTATTTTGCTTTTTGGGCAGCAAAAGCCAGTTTTTATTTTGCAGCTTTTTTATGCGGGCCATATAAGAAACAAAGGCGTCATCTCTTTCTATAAGAGGAGAAACCAGGCACAAATCCTTAGGTTTAAGGATTTGGATATACTTTAAGGAATGTTTGCTTAACGCGTCTAACGCATTTGACTTAAAGACAAAATCGTCAACGTTAAGTATCCAAATTTTATCAGGCATAAAATTTTCCGTCGCATACAGGGCAGTGGCCCTTAACGTTGGAAACATCTTCCCCGTCGGCAGATTTAAGGCCGCAGACCACAAATTCAAAGTTATTTGCTTTAAGCACTTTGGCTATCCTTTTGATGCTTTCCAGTTTAATGTCGTGTTTTAAAGCGAAATATGTCGTATCTTTTTGGGAAGGTAAAAGCTGCCTGTCATCGTGTTGGTAGTTTTCCTTCATCTTTGCAAAAAAATCCTGCCCGAAGGCTTTTACTATATTATCAGCCACCACATAATCGTATAAAAGGTAAGAGAACATTACCCTGTTAAGATTATGGGCTTTAAGTTCGGCCGCAAAAGTTTCCATTTGTTCCGTGCTGTCGTCCACGCCTGCTATCATAGGGTCCATATGCACGGTAACCAAAACGCCTTTATCGGCAAGTTTGCCCGCCCACGCAAGACGGTCCGCGCGGGAGGGGACATTAATCTCCATCGCTACGGCGGCCTGCGGCTTTATGGCGGCATTGTAAGAAAATTTTTCTTTATGTTTAACAATAAGCTCTGCTATCTCTTGGTTCGGCACGCCTTTTGTGGTAATAATTATTCTTTTTATCTGCGGGTGGTGCGCCAAAAGCTGTAATACTTTAAAAGAAAAGCCGTTATCAACATACTTTTTGGTAAGTATATCGGTGTAGCGGGAAAGTTTTATGGTATGTATGTTTTTATCTTTATCAATCTCCGCTTTCATTTTGGCAAGGGCGGCTTCCTGCGTGGTGCCGATTTGCGGGTTTTCAAAAGTTGTATTTAATTTTTTAAGCAAGTCGGTAACATCAGCTCTGCCTTTTGCGTAGCAATAGGTGCAGTTATGCTCGCAGCCGGTAAACGGCTCTAAATAATGGTATTTGCCGTACCAGCACGTCCCCAGACAACCGGGCACGAAAAAAAACTCTTCATCACATTCATCTTTGCTCTTAATTGTATTCATAATAATAATTGTATAAAATACGCGGGCTGTTTTACAATTTTTTAAGACGAGCCTTAGAGGAGGCGGGGGCTGTTTTGTTTTTTCTCCTCTTAAAATAGTAAAATAATTATTTAATATAAGAGGTAAAAATTATGAGCGACGGAACAAAAACAAACTGGCAGGACGCCGCGCTGCCCGCGTGGTATAACAAGAATATGAAGGACGAGGCTTCTATGCGGGACTACGCCGCTCTGTTTAATTTTAACTCCGATGACGATATTCTGGATTTGGGCTGCGGCGACGGCACTTTTTTTACCATGGCCGCGCCTGTTGTAAAAAGCTGTACGGGCGTTGATATTTCCGACGCGCAGCTGGACCTTGCCCGCAAAAACCTTTCCACTTTTAACAATATAAACTATGTTAAAAGCACTTTGCAGGATATTAACTTCCCCAATGAAAGCTTTACCAAAATAGGCACAAGAAAAGCCCTCCACCATCTTACTAACGACGAAAAGGGCGTACTTATAGACAAAGCCTGCAAATGGCTTAAACCCGGCGGTATTTTGATTATAGAAGACCTTATTACAACTTTTGCCCTGCATAAAATGGACGAGCGCAAAGACCTTATAGAGGCCGAAGCCGCCGCCTATTACGGCGAACGCTGGCCCGATATGCGCGAGGCTTTCTACACCACATTAAAAAGAGAACTGCCCTGCGATATTGCGCAGCTTACCCATCATTTATTATTTACGGGTTTTAATATCCGCAAGATAATAAACCGCAATTTTTTTATGACCACGGTTATAGCGCAAAAATAAAAGGTAAAAATTATGCCCGCAAAACTTAATATAAGCAAAGGCTGGACGCTGGTAATATCCGCGTTTATGATTGTATTTGCCTTCGGCACCGTTGACCACGCCATATCGCCTATGGTGGAAGTATTGCAGGGCGTTTTTGCCGTGCCTGAACAGCGGGTTTTGTGGCTTATAAGTTATTGCACTATAGGCATAGTTTTTGGTTTGTTTGCGGGGCCGCAGTTATTAAAAACTTTCAAGATAAAAAATGTTCTGTTTTGGGCCATTTTTATGCAAATTGCAGGCCTTGGCGTGTTTGTAACGGTAAAGATATTTTATATCTCTCTTGCGGCAAGGTTTTTGTTCGGGCTGGGTTCTGGCATTATAAGCACCATATTATGGTGGTTGGCCTACGAGGCCGTGGACAGAAATTTTTATACTCCTATGATAACCGTTCTTACCGCTTCGCGCCCGATGGCGGTGGCGGCGGGCGTGCCTTTGGTTATGTACGGCACAAAACATTTGGGTTGGGCTGCAGCCTTTGCGCTGACGGGCGTAATTTTATTTTTATTTTGCTTCTCTTTTGCCTGGGCCTTGCCCGATGATAATAAAACTAAAACGGGCTTTACCTTAAAAAATATTGCTTTAACCTACTCCGCCGCGTTTAAAACACCTCTGCTTAAAAACTTTTTTGCGGCTATGTTCATAAACAGACTATGCTACTTTGGTTTTTATTCTATGCTCGGCATTTGGTTTGCCCATAAATACGGGCTTACAACCGTGCAAATGGCAAAGCCTTTAATGGTTATAGGCCTGTGCGAAACCGTTATAAATTTTATAGTGCCCAAACTGATGAAGATAGGCCAAA
>CAZBCE010000089.1:0-3977 GCA_964490555.1 uncultured Elusimicrobium sp.
CGGGTAAAGCGGCACAAGCGCGAAAGAGGCCACGGTTTGCGCCGATTGCTGCTCTGTATAATTTGCGCGCAGGAAGTTATTAAAATGCGCTTCTGCCTTATCTAAAAGTATATGGCGTAAGTTTTGGGATTTCTTTCTGTTATCAAGCAGCCAGGGGAGTTTATCGGGGTGGACGATGATTTCAGGCCTGGAAGACTGCCCCGTGCGGACATAAGCCCGTTTAAGGCGGCCCACAAGGTGCGGCGTTAAATTGCTTTGAGGTATGTTTACAACTACAAACATACTGTCGCTATTCGGGTCTTTGCAGGTGGCAATATCAACAAAAACAACAGGGTCAATATAGTTTTGGATAATGCTTTCTATCTGCCCTCTTATCTTGGGGTGAAAGGTGATGCCGGTAAAAGGCGGTTTTGGTTTATCGTGTTCGTCTTTTACGCCTATTATAACCGTGCCGCCCATGGAATTTGCAAAAGCCGCAATGGTTTTTGCGAACTTTTCATTATCGCGCGGCAGCATAAGTTTATAATCAAGCAGGGTGTTTTCCGCTATATCCTGTTTAAGAAAGTTTACGACGTCTTCAAAAGTGATTTGGTTTACAGGCTTATAAAAGTACATAATTCCCCCGTAATGATTGTTTAACTTATCACAATAATACTATAATTTATTAATGCTTGAAACAATGCAACATAAGACCAGCGGGGAAGAACTGCTGGAGAAATTTATAGAAACCGCGCCCGCGCAGGCCGCTTCCGCTTTGGAAAATATGCCTTTAAGCGAGGCTGTTTTTTGGATGACGTCCCTTAGGGCGCAAAGTCTTATATTGTGTTTTGAGCAAATGAACCCCAAAAAGGCCGCGCCTCTGTTGCGCCGTCTGCCCATAAAACAGGCTGTTTTTATAATCTCCCGCCTTAACGCGCAATGCGCCGCGCAGATGATGCTTAACCTGCCCGCGCCTTATAAAGAAAGGCTTACCGCCGCGCTTGAGCCCGAAATGGCAAAAACTTTAAGCGAGGTTTTATCTTACCCGCAGGGCAGCGCCGCGCGCCTGATGCAAAATAATTTTACGGTTTTTAAGACGGATACAAAAGTAAAAGATATTTTAGCCAGAATTAAAACCGTTAAAAACAGAATTCCCTATTGCGTTTATATAGTTGATAAAACGGGCCGCGCCGCAGGGTGTATTAAAACGGCGGAACTTGCTTTTTGCAACGAGGAAAGCGTGGCGGGTTCCGTTATGTCGCCCGATTTTGAAAAGCTTTCCCCTTTTGATTCCAATGCCAAAGTTTTAAGTTTGTTTAAACTTTCAAACGCTTTAATTTTGCCCGTTATAGACGCGGAAGGTTATTTGCTTGGCGTTATAAACGCCTCCCGCCTTATGGACGGCGCGCCAAAGCCACAGGCAAATATCTCCGCCGCGCCAAAAAACACTTTTGAACTGCCCGCAAAATACAATATGCTTATTGCTCTGGGCGGCGCTGTTTTACTGTTATTATTCGTTTTGTTTAAATATCTTTCCTGAGGTTTGCCGCTATGATAATTAAGGTTAAAAAATTACACCCCGAAGCAAAAATGCCCGTAAGGGCCCACTCCACGGATTCAGGCGCGGATTTGTTCGCGTTGGAAGAAACCACGCTTGCCCCGCGCAGCATTACCAATGTCCACACGGGCATAGCCATAGAACTGCACGAAGGCACCAGCGGTTGCGTGTGGGGTAAAAGCTCCATAGAAAGTAAAGGCATAAAAGTTATGGCGGGCCTTATTGACGCGCCTTACAGGGGCGAAGTTATCATCTGTATGTACAACCTTAACGATACTCCCTTTAAATTTGAAAAGGGCCAAAAAGTGGCCCAGCTTGTAGTATTGCCCACGCTTTACCCGATGTTTGAGGAGGGGGAAATATCCTCCACCGCACGCGGGGAAGGCCGCTTTGGCAGTACGGGCAATAAATAGAGATATAAAAAAATGACGCAGGATAACGCCGATATTATTATTGTTGGTGCAGGAGCCTCGGGCTTGATTGCCGCGCTTGAGTGCGCCCGCGCGGGCTTTGGCGTTATTGTGCTGGAAAAGGAAATACTGGCGGGCCGCAAAATACTGGTAACGGGTAACGGACGCTGCAATTTTAGCAATCAAAAGGCGGGCGTCGCCACATATTTTGGCGATAAAGATTTTGTGCAGGCCGCTTTAAGTAAATTTTCCCCAAAAGACTGCGTTGCGTTTTTTGAAGATTTAGGTATGCTTGCCGTCTGCGAAGAGGGAAGGTACTTCCCCGTAACGGGCAAGGCGTCTTCCGTGGCGGGTTCGCTTGTTTGCGCCGCGCAGGAAGCTGGCGCGCAGTTTGTTTTTAAGGCGGAAGTTACGGAAGTAAAAACCTCCAACGGCGGCTATCGCGCGCGCTGCGCCGACGGGCAGATTTTTACCGCAAAAAATATTATTTTAGCTTGCGGTTCTTTGGCATATCCGCAGGCGGGCGGCACGGAGAGCGGTTATAATTTGGCAAAAAGTCTGGGCCATAAAATAAATCCTTTAAGCCCCGCCTTGTGCGCTTTAAATATTAAAGAGGCAGCCATAGGCCGCCTTGCGGGCCTTAAAGTGCTTGCAAAAGTTACTTTGGCCGACGGCGCGGGCAATGTTATTGACTCCGAAGAGGGGGAAATTATTTTTGGCGCAAAGGGCGTATCGGGCAATAATATTTTAAGCATCAGCCGCAACGCCGCCGCGGGACACAAAATATTTATAGATTTTATGCCGCAGTTTACCGCGCAGGAATTTGAGGTTTTTATGACCGCCCGCGCGCAGAAAATGCAAAACCGCAAGGTAAAAGATTTTTTTGAAGGACTTTTGGCCGACAGCGCCACCAACCTTCTTGTGGATTATTTAGGCGTAAAAAAGAATATTTTGGTAAGTGAATTAAAACAAGATATTTTTGCTAGAATAATTAAAACAATTAAAGCCTGGCCCTTTACTGTTGAGGGGCTGCGTCCGTGGAAGGAAGCTTCCGCCGCTAAGGGCGGCGTTGATACGGCGCAGGTGCAGGCGGGGACATTTGAATCCAAACTCTCACGCGGTCTTTATATTACGGGGGAACTGTTGGATATTGACGGACGTTGCGGCGGATTTAATTTACATTTTGCCTGGGCAAGCGGTTTTTGCGCCGCGCGGGCGATAAAGGAGCAGGCCTGTGGAAAATCTTATAATAAGAAAAACTAAAGCCCTTGAAGGGAAAGATAAAGGTAAATTTTTGCGTTCTTATTTATTTGAAGGCAATGAGGTTTACAGCGAAACCTTGGACGAAAATCTTGAGATTGTGGAAACCAACGGTACCTTGCCCGACGGCCTTGTAAAGGAATTTTTTGATAACGGCCTTACTTATTTTGAATGTATGTTTAAAGACGGTAAACGCCACGGCACAAGCAGGATTTACTACGAAACGGGCAAGATTAATGTGGAAAAGCAATACTGCGACGGTATGCTTAACGGCAGGGCTTATGTTTATTATCCCACGGGCAGACTTAGAGAAGAATTTTATTATGTTAAAGATATAGAAAACGGCCGCCGCCTTAAATATTATCCCAACGGCAGAATTTTGGAAGTGGCGGAATATGATAACGGTTATCTTGACGGCATTTGCAAAGCTTATGATGAAGACGGTAATTTAAAGTCTGAAAGTAAGTACGAAAAAGATAATATCGTCGGCGATAAGATTGTTTACCACAAGAACGGCACTATTGCTATGATAGCCTCTCACAAGAACGGCAAGGCGCATGGGTTGACCAAGAAGTATTCGGAGACGGGGGAGTTGCTGGAAGAGTGGCTTTTTGAGGATGGGCAATTAAAGTCCAAGAAAGATTATACTCTTAATGTAAAGATTTAAAAGAACCCCCGCAAGGGGGTTTTTTATTGTCTTCTTCCGCTTGGCAGTATTCGGCTAGCAATTTGTTATCTTTGGGTTATTTTAAGTTTTTTTGCCGCTTCGG
>CAZBCE010000090.1:0-1843 GCA_964490555.1 uncultured Elusimicrobium sp.
AATCTGCGCAAACGGTGGCTTCTTTCGCGCTTGTGCCTCTTTACCCGCAAACGCCGATTACGGATTATAAACAGCTGCCCGCGCTGTTAAGCAAAATACAATTTGACTGCGACGGGCAAACCTTTCCGCAAAATACGGAAATTAAAACCGTGCAGGACGGCATTGTGCTGCCTATGGGCAAAAACGCCTCTTTGGAAATTAACTGCTACGGCCTTACCGCTTTAAAAATTATCCCCACCGATAAAGAACGTTTTATAGACCCGCAAACGCTTTACCGCAGCGCTATATTATTCTTCCGCTCGGCGGCGGCATTTTATAAGCAGCTGGGTTTTATAAGCCCGCTTATGTTAAGGGTTAAAGTTTCCAACGCGCGCGGCAGCAGAATAAAAACCGACGGCGGAGAAAAGCAGCTTATAGAAGATTATGTGCGCATAGACCGCAATGTGTCGCCGCTGGATTTACAAAATAATCTGGCGCATTTTACCGCTTCTCTGCTGGAGGAATTTGCATGGTCCGTCGGGCTTCCGTTTAAGCAGGACCAAGACGCGCTTAACCTTGTCAGCACGATAACGGATAAATGCAAAGACCGCGTTATATAAGGTTTTTGACGTAAAAAATTATATAATTTATATATGAAGGTATTGAAAACGGACTGCCTTATTATCGGCAGCGGGGTAGCCGGGTCTTTATACGCCTACATAGCGGCTAAAGCGGGCTTACACTGTGTGCTTATTTCCTCGGGCGATATCAGCGAATCCAACAGCGATTTGGCCCAGGGCGGGATAATTTATGAAAATAAACCCGATATGGAATCGCTCGTAAAAGACATACAAACGGCGGGCTGCGGTCTGTGTAACGAAGAAGCTGTTCGCGCCGTCTGCGCGGAAGGCTTTGCCGCAGTAGAAGACTATTTTATTAAATCCTTTAAAACCGATTTTAACCGCGACGCGCAGGGCAACCTGCTCTTAACCAAAGAAGCGGCCCACAGCAAAAAACGCATAATTTACAGTAAAGACACCACGGGCCACGCCATAGTAAGCGCAATGCAGCAAAAGCTTAAAAACCTTAAAAATCTTAAAGTTTTGGATAATTGCAGCGCGGTGGATTTGCTTACCTTATCGCACAGTTCCGTCAATCAGATGGATATTTATAAACCTTTAACCTGCTTCGGCGCGTATATATTGGACAATAAAAAGGGCGAAGTTTTTGCCGTAACCGCCAAAAAAACTATCTTGGCCACCGGCGGCATAGGCCAGATTTACAAACATACAACAAATTCCAAAAACGCTTTCGGCCACGGTATAGCAATGGCGTACAGAATCGGCGCGAGAGTTATAAATATGGAATACACTCAGTTCCACCCGACGGTATTTGCAAAAGGCCGCTCGTTTTTAATATCCGAAGCCGTAAGGGGCGAAGGCGCGGTTTTGGTGGACGCGCGCGGCAAAACCTTTATGCAAAACTATCACCCGCTTAAGGATTTAGCGCCCAGAGATATTGTAGCGCGCGCCATAGAACACGAACGCCTTAAAACGGGACAGGATTGTATGTACCTTGATTTATCGGCGATGAGCGGAACGTTTATAAAAAACAGATTTCCCAAAATATACGATAACTGCTTTAAAGCGGGCGTTGATATTACGGCACAGCCTATCCCCGTCGTTCCCGCAATGCATTATTTTTGCGGCGGCATTTATACGGACCTTAAGGGCCGCACCAATATAGAAAACCTTAACGCGGTGGGCGAATGCGCCTGCAACGGCTTTCACGGCGCGAACAGGCTTGCCAGCACTTCGCTTTTGGAAGCCGCCGCAACAGCCGCGCTTTGCGCGAAGGCCGACAG
>CAZBCE010000090.1:1943-3967 GCA_964490555.1 uncultured Elusimicrobium sp.
GCACTTCGCTTTTGGAAGCCGCCGCAACAGCCGCGCTTTGCGCGAAGGCCGACAGCGAGGAAATTAAAAACGCCAAATTTTATATTCCCGCGCCCAAACCGTGGAGAAGCCCTAACGCGGAAGCCGATAAAAACCTTATCTACCAGGATATTTCCACCGTCAAAAACACAATGTGGAATTACGTTGGTCTTTTACGCAGCGAAAGCCACCTTTCCCGCGCGGAAAAGATTCTGCGCCACCTTAAAAACGAAACCGATATTTTTTATAAAGACGTAAAGGTTACCCAAGACCTGCTTAACCTCAGAAACGGCGCGCAAACAGCCCTGCTGATAACCTACGCCGCTTTAAAAAACAGAGTAAGCCGCGGCTGCCACTACCGCGAAGATTAGCAAACCATCATAACTAAGGAGTTTCCCATGACAAAAAACCCTCACCTCCACTATCTGCAAATGGCAATAGAATTGGCGCAAAAAAGCGTAAAAAGCGGCAAAGGCGGCCCCTTTGGCGCGGTAATAGTAAAGGACGGCAAAGTGCTGGCTAAAGCGCACAATACCGTTACCCCATCTAACGACCCTACCGCCCACGCGGAAGTCAACGCCATAAGAAAAGCCTGTAAAAAACTTAAAGATTTTGAACTTAAAGGCTGCACAATTTACGCCAGCGCGGAACCCTGCCCGATGTGTTTTGGCGCGATATATTGGGCGCGCCCCAAAGCCTTATATTACGCGGCGGATAAAGAAATTGCCGCAAAGGCGGGCTTTGACGATTCTTTTATCTACAAAGAAATTCTTTTAGATAAAAAAGACCGCAAAATAAAAACCACCCATCTCCCCTTGCCCGAAGGCGAAAGTCCGTTTAAAATGTGGACTGAAAAAGAAGATAAAGTGGAATATTAATAAGTTTTATAAAAAGCAAAACCGCGCATCTTTTTATTATAAAGACGCGCGGTTTTTATTTGCACAAAATTTCTATTCGTCTATCTTATCAATGGCGTTTTTAAGGCTGTCGCGCCAGTAAGGTATTTTTATACCGAATTCCTTTTTAATCTTAGCTTTGCTTAACACGGAATAATGCGGACGCTTTGCCGAGCCGGGATAATCCTGCGATTCTATCGGCAGCACTTCGCAGTTAATGCCTTTAAGGCTTACAACTTCGCGCGCCAAACCGTACCAGGAGCAAACGCCCTCGTCGGAATAATGATAAATTTTCTTTACGCCGTTTTTTACAACGGGGATAAGGCCTTCTATAATCGCTGCTAAATCACCCGCGTATGTAGGGGTGCCTATTTGGTCGTAAATAACTTTAATCTCTTCCTGTTTGCGGGCAAGGCCGATGATGCTTCTTACAAAATTTCTGCCGAATTCGCTGTACAGCCACGAGGACCTTATTATAACGCAGTTCGGTGCGTTTTTAAGAACAAAAAGTTCGCCCTCCAGTTTTGTTTGACCGTAAACGGAAAGCGGGTTTGGTTTATCGGTTTCGGTATAGGGTTTAAAGTTATTGCCGTCAAAAATATAGTCGCTTGAAATTTGTATTACGGAAGCGCCGTGCTTGGCGCAAGCCAAAGATATATTTCTGGGGCCTAAAGCGTTTACGCGGTAAGCTAAATCTATATTGGTTTCGGCGGAATCAACAGAGGTATAGCCCGCGCAGTTTATGACGGTGGTTATCTTATTGTCGGCAATAACCTGCTCTACATGCTCGTAAGAAGTTATATCAAGTTCTTTAATATCGCCGTTTTCCTTTACGTCGGTAAAGATAACGTGCTGCGGGTCAATAAGTTTTTTAAGCGATAAACCAAGCTGGCCCTGCGCCCCTGTAACCAAAATCATAAAAAGCTCCTGTTTTTTGACGTGCTTACTATTGATAAAATATATTATTATTAGACAATTATCAATATTTTTCTAACGGCTGCGCCGCCGCGCGCGGCCTTAACGCCTTAAAGCGTTGTTTTATTGCAAACTTTACAAAAAATATCCGCCGCGGCCGCCTAAACAAAAATCTCCGCCCTTCTTAGAATTAAA
>CAZBCE010000091.1:0-3783 GCA_964490555.1 uncultured Elusimicrobium sp.
AATTTTTAGTATGTAGGTTTGGCAATTATTAAATGGAATATTTAAGAAAAGAATAATAACCTTTAGTCCATGCTCTTAAAGAGATATCTTATTAAAATCTGTTGGACTAATAATTAATCCAACTAAATTTTAAGAGGAAACAGGAAAAGATATAAATTAAATTAGCTTAAATGAAATTAAGAAATGAAGAAGATATTTTTAGTTTATTTTTTATTTTCTGCCGTCCGTCGCTAAACAACTTTGCAGACGGCACGCGTGAATTTTAAATAAAATGCCTTTCCTGCCCCGCTAACTTTTCACAGGATTTTGAGTTTATTTTTTGTTTTATTTCAAATGAGGTGTACAAAGCAGAACGGGAGCGGAGCGACTCTCGGTACCCGAATGCGAAAAAAACAAAAGAGAAATCAAAAGCCGAAGAAAATTCTTCCTTTAAGGGAACACTAAGAGAACAACGTGAGAGAAATAGCAACTAGAAAGAAATTAAGATAACAGATTGCTAGCCGAATATATACAGGCGGAGAAAATTACTTCTTTTGGGAAAACACGCAGCCGCAGTAGACTTGATTGTACATCGCCTCCCCCCTAACCAACTCCCTGCGCCTCTCCTCCAGCCCGCCCTTGCGCCAGTTGGTATCAAGGTAGGGTATGCCCTCTTTTGCGGCAATATCTTTGGCAATGGTATTAACATCTTCCAAATTTTTGTAGCGGGACACGCCCAGTACGGAGGTAAACGCATTAAACCCGTTAGCCTTGGCATACTCCGCCGCGCGTTTAAGACGGAAAGCAAAGCATTTTTTACAGCGTTCGCCGCGTTCGGGCGCATCTTCCAGCCCTTTTACAAAGTCCAGCCAGGCGGCATTATCATAATCTAAATCTTCAAAAGGCACGCCGTATTTGCGGCAAATTTTAAGGTTCTCTTCTTTCCTTTTAAGGTATTCTTCCTGCGGCATAATATTGGGGTTATAAAACAGTACGCTAAACGCCTGCTTTTCTTTGGCAAGCTTTTCTATAACGGCGCAGCTGCACGGAGCGCAGCAGGAAAGTAAAAGAAGTTTATCCATATATAAATTATAGCATTGCGCGCGCCGTGCGGGCCAAAGAGAAGCGGGCCGCCCCAAAAGCCTCCCCCACGTCAGGCGGATAAGCGCGGGCTTTAATACGCGGCACAATCCCGCCGACGTAACATTGCCGCCGCGGCATTTATTTGGTTTAATAGTATATACACTTAAATGCGGCAATTAATGCCGCTTTTTTTGGGTTTAATCAAGCTTAAATAAGCCGCGCGGCAAGCTAGTCCGCCAAGGCCGGGATGATAAATTTTTATGGCTTTACCTTATATTTACGCATTGTTTGCCAATATGTTTTGGGGCTTTGCGGCGCAGGTTTATACGGAATACGGGCGCAAGTTTTCCGCCTTGTGGATTAACTGCTTTAAGGCCTTTATATCAGGCGTATGTTTTGCGGGCGTGGTTTTATTCTTCGGCGGGTTTCATCATATCCCGTTTAACGCATTAAGCTCGTTTTTAATATCGGGCGCGCTGGGCCTTGGCATAGCGGATATCTTTCTTGTTAAAGCCTTTACGGGCATGGGCGCGGGCAGAACGCTTATGCTGTTTTCCTTCCAACCGATTTTTGTGGGCATTGTAAGCTTTTTTGTGTTCGGGCAAGTTTTAGACACAAGCAAATTTATAAGCATAATATTTTTTATTATCTGCATATTAATATTTTCCATAGAAAGTTACAGAAGGCAGGGGCATTTTAATATCTCCAGCACGGTTTACGCGCTTATCGGTATGATACTGGACGGCACGGGCGTAATGTTTACGCGTTACGGCTTTGACCACGCCCCGCAAATTAACGTGTTTGAAGGCAATCTTTACAGAGTTATAAGCGCGCTTACGGTTTATTTTATAATCTCGCGCTTTATTAAATTTGACTTCAGTAAAAACTTTGCCAAGCTTAAAATTTCAAGCAAGGCCTTTGTTACGGTATCGGTATTTTTTGGCACGTTTATATCCCTTTCGCTTTACTTAAGCGCGATAAAAATGGGCAGCCTTGCGGTTGTAACTGCTATAACGGTAACGGGCGTTATTTTTGCCTCGTTTTTTGAATGTCTGTTTGAGCGTAAAATGCCAACAAAATATCTTTACGCGGCCTTTGCGTTTTTTGCCTGCGGTATGTATCTGCTTTTATTTTAAGCCGCTGTAAAATTTTACCGCGCCCCGCGCCGCCGCTTGTTCCGCGCGGGGTTTTATTATTTTACCTATAATGCTAAAATAAAGACGGAGGAAACTTAGATGAAGAATGTTTTTTTATGCCTTTTACTTGCGTCCTTTTTAACAGGATGCGCCGCAAAAACCAATCAAGAGGATATTATGGCAAAAATGGATAAATACCAAACCCCGATAGGCGATTTATATGTTACCGTTTTAGGCCACGGCTCTTTGATGATGAAATTTTTTGTAAACGTTATTTATGTTGACCCTTTTTCCGAAGTTGCCGACTATAAAAAACTGCCCAAGGCGGACCTTGTGCTGATAACGCACGACCATTATGACCACCTTGATTTAGAAGCCATCAAACCCATTTTAAAGCCCGAAACGCGCATAATTGCGACGGCAGCGGCCGCAGAGCAGCTTAAAGCCATTACGCCCGATGTTGAGGTTTTGGCAAACGGCGGCGAGGCCGTATTTAAGCACATCAATATAAAAGCTTTTCCCGCCTATAATATTGAAAATAAAAAACCCGACGGCAGTTTTTACCACCCCAAAGGCGTCGGCAACGGGTATATGTTAAGTTTTGACTTTTTTAAATTTTACATAGCCGGCGATACGGAATTTACGCCCGAGATGGCAAAACTAAAAGATATTTACTGCGCTTTCCTCCCCAAGAATCTGCCTTATACAATGTCCGACGATATGTTTATAAAAGCGGCAAAAGCAATAAAACCGCAGTTTTTATATCCGTATCATTACGACACGGTTGATAAAGCGGCCTTGCAAAAAGCCGTGGGCGAAGAAATTAAAATTAAATAGGATTTTACGATGAAATATAAAGCCTTTATTTTCGACTTAGACGGCACTCTGCTTGATACGCTTGACGATATAACCGACGCCCTTAACTTTGCCCTGCAAAAGCACTCCTGCCCGCCCAGAACAAAAGAAGAAGCAAAAAGTTTTGTAGGCCACGGCGCGGGCGAACTGGTGGAATTGGCTTTAGGCCAAAAGGACCACCCTTTGCACGGGCAGGTATTGGCGGATTTCCGCGCGCATTACAAAAATCACTCGGCGGATAAAACCAAACCTTACGCTCAAATTATTGACACGCTTAAAAAGTTGCGCGAAGGCGGGGCTAAAATTGCGGTAGTGTCCAATAAGCCCGACGGCGCAGTGAAAGAACTTTGCAAATATTATTTTGCGGGACTGACGGATTTTGCTTTGGGAGAAACGCCGGAGATACTTCGCAAGCCCGCGCCTGATATGTTACTGCACGCGGTAGAATACTTTGGTTTAAACAAGAAGGATGTTTTATTTATAGGCGACAGCGACGTTGACGCGCAAGCCGCGCAAAATGCCGCGGTAGATTTTGCAGGCGTAACATGGGGCTTTAGAACCCCCGCCGACATGCGCCCTTTTGGCGCCAAACTTTTTATTGATACGCCTATGGAGTTGATTGGATAAAGTTATTAATTATTTTTTATAATAATTTTATAGTATTAAAGTATAATGTAATTTTTATTAAACCACCTTCTAGAGGTAAAAAATGGAAAACGAAGAATATAGT
>CAZBCE010000092.1:0-3751 GCA_964490555.1 uncultured Elusimicrobium sp.
TTATAAGCGCAGTTATCGTCTTTATTTATTTGCTGCACAAGGTCGTCAAGACTTTCAAATTTAACTTCGTCCCTTATTTTTGCTGCAAAGTTTATGGCAAGATTGCGGCCGTAAATATCACGGTTAAAATCAAGTATATGCACTTCCGTCAGCGGCAACCCGTGTGATTCCACCGTCGGGCGTAAACCTATATTACACACGCCTTTAAGTTTTTCTTTACCCAGCAAAACCTCCACGGCGTAAATGCCGTGGGGCAATATTTTATGCGGGTCCACCTGCAGATTTGCCGTGGGAAAGCCGATTGTGCGTCCAAGCTGTTTACCCTTTATAACTTTGCCCGAAATTTGGTAGCTGCGCCCTAGCATTTTGGAAACTGTTTCTATATCTCCGTCGTGCAAGGCCTTGCGGATAAGGGAGGAAGATATTTTATGCCCGCCCGTCTGCAAAAACTCCGCCTGCTCGTAAATAATGCCTTTTTGCGCGCAGGAAGAACGCAAAAAATCCAGATTGCCAAGACGGTCCTTACCAAAAGCAAAATCTTTACCCGCAAGAAAACCGCCCATATTATAGTCGGTTAAAAGCTGCTCAAAAAAACTTTCTCTTGAGGTATCTTTTATATTATTAAAATCCAATTCTTTATATTTTACGCCGCTTATAGCCGAGATAAGTTCAAACTTTTCCGACGGCAAGGTGATTACGGACATATTTTTGCTGCCGCCTGCCGCCACGCGCGGAGGATAGGCAAAAGCCAGGATAAGCGGCGTCATATTATGCTCAAGCGCAAAGGCCTTAAGCTTATCAAAAAGATGCTGATGCCCCGCGTGTACGCCGTCAAAACTGCCTATGGTTATAAAATTTTTACGCATTTTAAAATATCCTCGCAGGACATTTTTTTTATGTCTTCTATCGCCGTAGCTTGGTCCACGTGAAAGCCGCCTATGGAAAGCCTTCTTAAAGCGCAGATATGCGCCGCGGTGCCAAGCTTTTGGCCCAGCATATAAGCAAGAGAGCGCACATAAGTTCCGCTGGAACAGGTTACGTCAAATTCTATTATATTACCGTTAAGTTTTACATTTTCCCACTTGTAAATTGTTACGGTACTTTCTTTTTCTATATTAACGCCTTCGCGCGCCTGTTTGTACATTGCCTGCCCGCCCACTTTTTTTGCGCTGTAATAGGGAACGGGGTGTGTAATTTCGCCCGTCATAGTTTCAAGCGCGGCAAGCACATCCTGCACGGTAAGGGGCTTTACGGGCAAAGTTTGTACGGTTTGGCCTTTAGCGTCCCAGGTATCGGTTTCAACACCCAAAAAAACATGGGCTTTATAGGTTTTGGGCATACCCTGATATTCGCTTTGCAGCTTGGTGGCTTTGCCCAAAAGTAAAATTAAAAGGCCTGTCGCCATAGGGTCAAGCGTGCCGCTGTGGCCCACTTTTTTTATTTTAAGCAAACCGCGCATATAGGCCGCCACGTCGTGCGATGTCCAGTCCTGCGCTTTATCAACTAAAAGTATGGAAGAGGTTTCGTTCATTTAAGTTTGGCAACTTCCGCTTCTATAGCGGAGAGAATATTTTTTTTGACTGCGGCAATTTTTCCTTTTGCCACTTTAAAACCCGCGGCTCTGGCGTGTCCGCCGCCGCCGAAGTTTTTTGCAAGCGCGCTAACGTCTATCTTGCCTTTGGAACGCAGATTTACGGATACCTTATCGCTCTCCTGCCTTACCAAAACGGAAACTTCCACCGACGGTATCATTATAGGCTGGCTTACAATACCCTGCGTATGGGAAGGGTCTGTGGCGAGCGCTTTAAAATCACGCGCCAAAAGGGTAATTTCCGCAATTTTATCGTTGCAGAGCAAGTTTAACTTTTCCAAAGCGCGGCCCAAAAGTTTTAATTCTTTATAAGGTTTGGTATTAAATAAAACTGTGTTTATGGTAAGGATATCGGCGCCCGCGTCCAATAAAGTCGCGCCCGCCGCCATACTTTCAGGCGTGGTGTTGCTATGCAAAAAGCGCGCGGTATCTGTAACAAGGCCCGTGTAAAGGCAGGTAGCTTCGTCGGCGGTGGGAACAATCTCCATAAGGTTAAAAAGGCTTGTAATAATTTCCGCCGTGGAGGAAGCCTGCGCGTCTATATAATTTACGGTTGCGTAATTGTCGCTGGTTTTGTGGTGGTCTATATTGACGGTGGTGCGTGCGGTTTTAAAAAGCTCCTCAAAGTCGCCGCCGCGCGTTCTTTCCGAACACTCAAGAAAGACGAGCGTATCAAAATCTTTATCGGTCGGCATTACATTAAAATTGATTTCTTTAAGGCCAGGTAAAAAGCGTAAATCGTCGCCCGGTAAATCTTTACTGTAAGAATAAACCTGTTTGCCCAAACGCTTTAAAAGGGAGGCCACCGCAAGGGTGCAGCCAAGGCTGTCGCCGTCGGGGTTCTGATGACCGGCGATAAAGAATTTTTTGCCCTCTTTTAAAGCCTGCGCCACGGGCAGCAGCGCGGGGTTATTTTGTGTCTTCATTCAACTTTTCTATTTTGGAAAATATCTTTTCCACCTTAGAAGCGCGTTCGGGAGTATCATCAATCTCAAAGGTAAAAGAAGGTATTCTTTTAATGTGAATTCTCTTCCTTAAAAGCGCGCCGATTTCCCCCCGCAGGGCGGAAAGAGTATGCGCCGCGTTTTTTTTGTCTTCATCGCTGCCGAAGACGGAATAAAAAACATGGGCATTGGCTAAATCTTTGGAGATTCTCACACCCGTTATGGTTATAAAACCGCTAAAGCTGCCGCTTGATATCATACGGCTGACGATGGTGTTTATTTCCCCCAGAAACAAAGTTTCCAGACGTTTTGTTCTTTCTATCATATATACATTTTACTAAATAAAGTTACAGCACGCGCGTAAAAGAAATAAGCCTCAAATAAATTTAGTAGAATAAAAACGAACTCAGCTGATAAAAAAGGAGATTTTGCAATGCTTATCCCCACAATTATAGAGAAGAACGTAGGTTATGATATTTTTTCCCGTCTGCTTAAAGACAGAATTATCTTTGTCGGCGGACGCGAAGGCGAAGTAAGCACGGAAGCCGCCAATATGATTATCGCCCAGCTTTTGTATTTGGACGCGGAAGATTCCTCCAGAGAGATTAACCTTTATATCAATTCCCCCGGCGGCCTTGTAACCGCGGGCCTTGCCATTTACGATACTATGCAGTATATCAAAGCACCCATTACCACCATTTGTATGGGGCAGGCGATGAGTTTTGGCGCGGTATTGCTGGCGGCGGGCTCTAAGGGTAAAAGATACGCTTTGCCGCACGCCCGCATAATGATACACCAGCCTCTTATTTGGGGCGGCGGGATATCGGGGCAGGTTACCGATATAGAAATTGAATCTAAAGAATTGCGCGAAAATAAGGAACATTTGCTTGATATTTTGGCCCACCATACGGGACAGGATAAAGAGAAAATAAGACAGGACAGCGAGAGAAATTATTATATGTCCGCGCAGGAAGCCAAGGCGTATGGGATTATAGACGAAGTTCTTAATCTTAAAAAGTAATTTACGGCGTCTTTTTATTTCTTTTAACAAAAACCCCGTTCTTGTGAGCGGGGTTTTTGTTATTTCCGCCGTTCTAAAAGTTCGCGTGATTTGATTAGATTTGATTTGTCATCAAATGCAGTTATGCAAGTATTTTGCGATGATTTTTATTTTTCACACAAAATATATTTTGCAAGTATTTTGCGGCAAGACGCG
>CAZBCE010000093.1:0-3706 GCA_964490555.1 uncultured Elusimicrobium sp.
GGTACCCAAGTGAGCAAAAAATAAAAAAGAAGCCAACTTACGACGAATTGCTAGCTCTATTTAGCATTGCAGAACAAAGAAATAAACAAAAAAAGCCCCGCCGAAGCGGGGCTTTGTGCGTCATATCTTATTTAACGTAAGACTTTCTGGCCTTATACTTGTTATGGAACAAGTGATGCGCTTTCTCGCCTAAAGGCTCGCCGATAAACTCCTTATAGAGTTTCTTAACGGCAGGGTTATGGTGAGAGCAGCGAAGTTCCATATGGGCGTCTTCGTTATAGAGGCCTTTGGCGCGCGCTTTTCTAAGCTCGTCCGTAACGCCGTAAGGCTGTCCGCCGCCGCCTACGCAGCCGCCTTCACACGCCATAACTTCTATGAAGTGATACGGAGGCTCTTTACCTTCGGCTTTGGCTTTTTTAACTTCCTTAAGAAGGCTGTCCACATTGGCAAGGCCGTGGGCGATGGCAACCTTAACCTTAATATCGCCTACGTCTATTGTGGCTTCTTTAATGCCTTTTAAACCGCGGACTTTTTTAAAGTCTACGCTGGCAGCATCTTTACCCGTGATAAGGTAATGCGCTGTTCTTAAAGCGGCTTCCATAACGCCGCCCGTCGCACCGAAGATTGTACCTGCGCCTGTATAATCTGCAAGTATATCGTCGCCTTTTCTTTCCGGGATTTTGTTAAAGTCTATGCCTGATTGTTTAATCATACGGGCAAGTTCGCGCGTGGTCAAAGAAACGTCTACGTCCTGCAAGCCTGAAGAGAACATATCTTCGCTTCTGCCGATTTCGTATTTCTTTGCCGTGCAAGGCATAATGGAAACCATATAAATCTTCTTGGGGTCTATATTATGCTTTTGCGCGTAATAGGTTTTGGCAAGCACGCCCACAAATTCGTGCGGGGATTTTGCGCTGGAGAAGTTATCAAGCATATCGCCGTGATTCTTTTCCAAAAAGTCTACCCACGCGGGGCAGCAGCTTGTGATAAGCGGCAATGTTCCGCCCGTGGTAAAGCGGTGCTTAAATTCTGACGCTTCTTCCATAATGGTTAAGTCCGCGCCCGTATTTGTATCAAACACGGCTTTAAAACCAAGGTCGTAAAGCGAGGAAACTAATTTACCCGTAAGATTGCTGCCGACGGGGTGGCCGAAGGCTTCGCCGATTGCCACGCGCACTGCGGGGGCAATTTGGGCTACGCAATATTTATCGGGGTCCATAAGGGCGTCCCAAACGGTTTGCGTATCGTCGTGTTCCACAATCGCGCCTACGGGGCAGTGGTTGGAGCATTGACCGCATTTAACGCAGGGAGAATCTTTTAACTCAATTTCGCCCGCAGGGGAAAGAGAGGTTTTGATACCTCTGCCCAAAAAGGACAAAGCCCATACGTTTTGGTGCTTTTGACACACGTTAATACATCTGCCGCACAAGATACATTTGGAAGTATCTATAACGATAGTTTTTGTTGTGTCGTCGCATTTATGGGGCTGGCGGTTGACTATGCTGGGGAAATATTCTTCCCTAACGCCAAAGTCCGCGCACAATTTTTGCAATTCGCAATTTTGGTTGCGGGCGCAGATAAGGCAGTCTTTGGGATGGTTGGACATAATAAGTTCCAACACGGAGCGGCGCACGCCCACAATTTCGGGGTCGTGGGTGGTGATTTCCATATTGTCAGCAACTTCCGTCGTGCAGGCGCGCAACATTTTGTTTGCGCCTTTAACTTTTACTATGCAAAGGCCGCAGCCGCCCGAAGCTTCCAAATCGGGGTGTTTGCACAGCGTGGGAATGTTAACGTTGACCATTTTGGCCGCGTCTAAGATTGAAGTTCCTTCTTTAACTTCTACTGTTTTGCCGTTAATTATAGCTTTGATCATAAAAATTATCCTTTCTTAACCGCATTAAATTTGCAAACCGTAAAGCACTGACCGCATTTAATACATTTCTTGGGGTCTATTACGTGTTTGTTTCTTACCTCGCCGGTAATTGCGCCGACGGGGCAGGCTCTCTTGCATGCGCCGCAGCCGATGCAGTTCTGGCCTATGGAATAGGAAACCAGCTGGCTGCATTTGCCTGTGGGGCAGCGTTTATCTTTAATGTGGGCGTCATATTCTTCCCTAAAGAATTTGATTGTGGAAAGAACAGGATTTGGAGCGGTTTGGCCCAAAGCGCAGAGGGAGGCTTTCTTCATCGCGTTGGCGATGTCGTTAAGCTTTGTAATATCCTCTTCTTTGGCTGTGCCGTTGGTAATCTTATTTAAGATGCTGAGCATTTGGTAGCCGCCGATTCTGCACGGGGCGCATTTGCCGCAGGATTCGTCTACGCAGAATTCCAGATAGAATTTTGCAATGTCTACCATACAGTCCGTTTCGTCCATAACGATAAGACCGCCCGAACCCATAATAGAGCCGATTTCCTGTAAGGATTCATAGGTGATAGGCATATCAAAGTGATTGCCGTCTATGACGCCGCCCGAAGGGCCGCCTGTCTGCACGGCTTTAACTTTATCGCCCTGCAAGGGACCGCCGCCGATGTCATAAACAACTTCCTTAACGGTAAGGCCTAAGGGAATTTCTATAAGACCCGTATTTTTTACCTTGCCCGTCATTGCAAATACTTTTGTACCCGTGGACTTGCCCACACCCATCTTGGCGTACCATTCCCCCCCTTTCGTAAGAATGTAGGGGACGTTGGCAAGCGTTTCTACGTTATTAATTGCCGTAGGTTTGCCCCAGAGGCCTTTTGTGGCCGGGAAGGGCGGTTTTGGGCGCGGCGTGCCGCGGTTGCCTTCTATGGAGGCGATTAAGGCTGTTTCCTCGCCGCAGACAAAGGCTCCTGCGCCGAAGCGGATTTCTAAATCGTAAGTAAAACCGCTGCCTAAAATGTTTTTGCCCAGTAAACCTGTTTTGTAGCAGGCGTCAATGGCTTTTTGCACGCGTTCAATGGCAAGGGGATATTCCGCGCGGATGTAAAAAATACCTTTGCTCGCGCCGATAGCGTAACCCGCTATAATCATACCTTCCACGACGGAGTGCGGATTGCCTTCCAATAAGGCTCTATCCATATAAGCGCCCGGGTCGCCCTCGTCGCCGTTGCAAATCATATATTTTTCTTTGCTCTTGGGCTGGCGGGTTAACTGCCATTTAAGACCTGTGGGAAAGCCGCCGCCGCCGCGTCCGCGAAGGCCGCTTTTCTTCATTTCGTCTATTACAAATTCGGGGCCGTTTTCAAAAGATTTAACAAGGCCGAAGTAACCGCCGTGGCCGATATATTCGTTAATATCTTCCGGATTGATTTTGCCGCAGTCGGCAAGCAAGATGCGGTGCTGCTTTTGATAAAAAGGAATATCTTCGCGCGTGGGGCAATGTTTGCCGTCGGTAGGGTTGACAAATAAAAGTCTGTCGATAACTTCGCCTTTTAAGACGGTTTTTTCTACAATTTCGGGGACGTCGGCCGCTTTTACCTTAGTATAAAAGACATTGCCTACGCTTACCAAAGGACCTTGTGCGCAAAAGCCCTGACAGCCGCTTAAAGAGATGTAGGTTGATTTCTCCCTGCAGGAAGAAGTAATTTCTACACCGTAATCAAGCCCGCGTTTTGCGTATTCGGCTTTGAAAGCTTCATAAATTTGCAAAGAGCCGCCCGCGATGCAGCCTGTGCCGCCGCAGATGATGACTCTTTGTTTTATTTTGTTATATTGTTCAGTA
>CAZBCE010000094.1:0-3698 GCA_964490555.1 uncultured Elusimicrobium sp.
TTTGAGTATCCAACTGTTTGATTTGTCCGAGTAAAAACCGACGGCGGCTACCTTTAAGGCCTCTGTCGGTTTTTACGAGTTGTCAAACAGGAAGCAAAAGTTAAATTTTATATGACTATGAGGCGGAAATACCGCAGGCAAAAAAAAGAAAAAATCCCAAAAGAGTCAAAAAGTGTTGGCATAATTTTTACTCCAGCTATATCTTTAAAATGCTTTAAATAGTTGTCAAAATAAAGGTAAAAAAGAAGAGTTAACTATACAATAATCCAAAACAGACGCCTGCCGTACCATGCCGTCCTAAGGAACGGTACAAATAAAATAAAGCCCGCTATATACGTCAGCAGGCTTTATCTTTATTTTAAAGGGAAAGGCAGCCTAGGGGTAAAGGCTGCCTTGGAGGGTAAATCGTGCAGACAAGTAAGGGGGGCTTATCTGCTACACTAATAATTTACAAACTATTTTCTTTTTGGGCTAGGGTCAAAGGACCCATAAAATAAAAGTTTTTGGACCTATAACAAAAGATACTATAAGGCCCAGCGGCTTTTTTATTTCCGCTCGTCGTAAAAAATACATTTTTTAAAAACGGAGCAGCGTGTTTTAAGCATTGAAAGACGCATAAAAAAATAAATTTTAAATTAAAAACGTTTATTTAAAAAAACAATCTTAAATTTATTTTTCCGTTTTCGCAGAAAACCAAAACATTTTGCGCAGCCCTATTATATATAGATTGCTTTATTAAAGTCAATTTAATAGAATACTTTTGTTAGGTATTTTTTATTTGTTGCAGGGGCGCGGAGCGCTCCTGCGGTGTTTTGTTTTAAATAATAACAATGGAGATTGATACTATATGGCACTTAAAAAGAAACCTTTGAAAACGGCCAAAAAAGCTATCGCGGCAAAAAAAGTTGTAAAAACCGCCAAGAAAGCTGTAAAAACCGTAAAAAAAGCGGCTGTAAAAGCAGTAAAAGCCAAACGTTATGTTTACCATTTCGGCGGCGGCAAAGCCGACGGCAACGGAACGATGAAAGAATTGCTTGGCGGTAAAGGTGCAAACCTTGCCGAAATGGCAGGCCACCCCGCTCTTAAATTACCCGTGCCTCCCGGTTTTACCATCACAACAGAAGTTTGCACATACTACTGGGATAACAAAAAAAACTACCCCGCAACATTAAAAGCGGAAGTAGAAAAAAATCTTAAAAAAGTTGAAGCCGAAACAGGTAAAGTATTCGGTTCCAAAACAAATCCTTTGTTAGTTTCCGTACGTTCCGGCGCAAGAAGCTCCATGCCCGGTATGATGGAAACCATTCTTAACGTCGGTTTGACGTTGGAAACTATCCCCGGTATGATTGCAAAAACGGGCGATGAACGCTTTGTTTACGACGCCTACCGCCGCCTTATTATGATGTACTCCGACGTTGTTATGGAAAAGGCCGCAGGCATTGAACCCAAAGATGAAAAAGGCATCCGCAAAATTTTAGACGAAATAATGGCCGAATTAAAAGCCAAAAAAGGTTATAAATCCGATACCGATATTACGGCGGCGGAATTAAAAGACCTTTGCGTTACCTTTAAAGCGACGGTTAAAAAAGTGCTCGGTAAAGACTTCCCCGACAGCCCAGAACAGCAGCTCTGGGGCGCCATCGGCGCGGTTTTTGCCTCTTGGAACGGCAAAAGAGCCATCGCTTACAGAAATATTGAAAACATTCCCCACAGCTGGGGTACGGCCGTAAACGTACAGACAATGGTATTCGGCAATATGGGCAATAACAGCGCCACGGGCGTTGCTTTTACCAGAAACCCCGGTAACGGCGACAGCCATTTCTACGGCGAATACCTTGTTAACGCTCAGGGCGAAGACGTGGTAGCGGGTATCAGAACTCCGTGCCCGATTAACCAATGGTCCACTTCAGGCCACGGCGACGACAGCGATTCTTTAGTCAAAGTTATGCCTAAAGCATACAAAGAATTAGACGCCATACAGAAACGCCTTGAAAAACATTACAGAGATATGTTGGATATTGAATTTACGATTGAAAACCAACGCCTTTGGATGTTGCAGTGCCGCGTCGGCAAGAGAAACGGTATTGCCGCGGTACAAATTGCACTTGATATGGTAAAAGAAAAACTTATTACCAAAAATCAGGCTGTTTTACGCGTTACTCCCGCTCAGTTGGACGAACTTTTGCACCCTATCGTAGACCCTAAAGCCGAAGCCGTAAACAAACCCATAGCCAAAGGTTTGCCTGCGGGCCCCGGCGGCGCATGCGGTTTTATAGTATTTAACTCCGCCGACGCCATTGCCGCCAAGAAAGACGGCAAAGAATGTATTATGGTTCGCGAAGAAACCAACCCCGAAGACGTTGAAGGTATGCGCGCTGCGCAGGCCATTTTAACGGCCCGCGGCGGTATGACTTCTCACGCCGCATTAGTTGCCCGCGGCTGGGGTAAATGCTGCATCGTCGGCTGCAGTGATATAGAAATTAATATGACTGCCCGCACAATGACGGTTGGCGGCAAAACATTTAAGGAAGGCGACTTCCTTACCTTAAACGGTACCAGAGGTTTAGTCTACGGCGGAAAAATAGGTATGTTAGACGCTGCCGAAGGCAATAAAAACCTTAATGACTTCCTTAAAATCTGCGACAGCGTTAAAAAGCTTGGCGTACGCGCCAATGCCGATACAGCCGCTGATGCGGAAAAGGCAAGAGCCTTTGGCGCGCAGGGCATCGGTTTGTTCCGTATTGAACATATGTTCTACGGCGCAAATTCCGAAAAGCCTTTGTTCGCTTTAAGAAAGATGATTCTTTGCGATACAACAGAAGCAAGAGTTGCGGCTTTAAACGAAATCTTCCCGTTTATGAAAGCGGATATTAAAGCCACATTAAAGGCTATGGCGGGCTTCCCCGTAACCATACGTTTAATGGACCCTCCCTTGCATGAATTTATACCGCACAGCACGGACGCCATTAACGCCATTTGCAAATCTTTAGGCATCAACGCGGAACAGTTTGAAAAACGCGCCGAATCCCTTAAAGAAAGCAACCCGATGATGGGCCACAGAGGTATCAGACTTGGCGTAACCTATCCCGAAATTACGGAAATGCAGGTTCGCGCTATTTTTGAAGCCGCTATGGAACTTTCAAAGGAAGGCGTAAAAGTATCACCAGAAATTATGATACCCGTCGTTTGCGACGAAAAGGAAATCACCAACCAAAGACCTATTATTGACCGTGTTTACAAAGAAGTAAGCGCAAAATACGGCAAGAAACTTGTCTATACGGTCGGTACGATGATAGAAATCCCCAGAGCGGCCATCAATTCCGCAAAGATTGCTGCCGTGGCGGACTTCTACTCCTTCGGTACGAACGACTTAACACAGATGACCTTCGGCTTCTCCCGCGACGATATCGGCGGCTTTGTCCCCGACTATCTTGAAAAGGGCGTTTTGCCTGCCGACCCGTTCCAGATTCTGGACCAGGAAGGCGTCGGCTTCTTAATCCGCCATGCGGTTAAAGAAGGCAGAAAAGTAAAAGACCATCTTAAGATAGGTATCTGCGGTGAACACGGCGGTGAACCTTCCAGCGTGGAATTCTGCCACAGAGAAGGTTTCAACTATGTGTCCTGCTCTCCTTTCCGTGTACCAATAGCCCGCTTAGCTGCGGCTCAGGCTCAGGCGAAAGACGAAGCAAAGAAAAAGA
>CAZBCE010000095.1:0-3491 GCA_964490555.1 uncultured Elusimicrobium sp.
TCGGCGACAGTAAAAAAGCCCACGCCTTAAGCCAAATGCTTTTTAACGAAGGCGTTTTTGCGCTTTCAATAGTCTTCCCCACGGTGCCTTTAGGCAGAGAAAGACTTAGAACAATAGTTACGGCGGGACACGAAATTAAGGATTTGGAATTTGCTGTCGCCGCCTTTAAAAAGTGCGGTAAGGAACTGGGGATAATTTAATAAATATGAAAAATAAAACGACGGTATTAATATCTTTGGCGGCGCTTGCTTGCGCGGCCGTGTTTGCTTTTTATAATCTGAACAGAGATAAAAAGCCTTCCGACGCGGCACTGCCTGCGGTTGAACAAACGCCAAAGATTAAGGTTGCTGTTTCAAGCTATGTGCCTTACGCGATAGCAAAAGAAACCTTAAATGACGCCGCAGATATAACGATGGTTATTCCCCCCGGTACAGAACCGCATTCCTTTGAGCCTTTACCCAAAACCGTGATAGAAATTCATCAAAATGAATTCTTCTTTTACACCAGCGACAGAATGGAACCCTGGGCTAAAAAAATATCTAATGAAGAGGGTTTGGCTTTGGACAGCAATATGCCTTCCGCCGAAGGGGACCCGCATATCTGGATGGACTTTAATAATGTTTCGGCAATGGCGCAGAATATGGCTATGTACATAGCGCAAAAATATCCGCAGAAAGAGCAGGAGTTGCTTAAAAACGTGGCCGGCTTTCAGCACGAGCTTACTATGCTGGACAGGCTTTACGGCAAAATGCTGGCGCAGTGCAAAACAAGGGATATTTACCATATAGGGCATTTGGCCTTTAAGCGCATGGCGCAGAATTATAATCTTAACTTTAAACCGCTCGTCGGCGCAACGCTTGACCAAGAGCCTTCCGCAAAAGATATGGCGGAAATGATTAAGCAGATTAAAGATAATAGTATTGAATATATCTTTACGGAAAAGGCGGTAAACCCCGCGCTTTCCCAAACCATAGCCGATGAAACGGGCGCAAAGATTCTGCTGCTTTATCCCATAGAGCATATAACTAAAGAAGATTTTGACAAAGGCGTTTCTTACCGCCAGTTTATGATGGCAAACCTGCAAAATCTTTCCGAAGGTCTGGGCTGCGCAGAGGCTAAGTAATATGAATTTGATTGAAGCGGATAAAATTGCCTTCAGTTACGGGCAGGAGCGGGTGCTGGAAGATATTTCCTTTGTAACGTCCAAGGGAGATTTTACGGGCGTACTGGGCCCAAACGGCAGCGGCAAAACCACTTTAATCAAAATAATTTTAGGATTATTGGCAAGTCAAAAAGGGCGGATTAAACTTTTTGGTCAGGATATAAAACGCTTTGATAAATGGAGCGATATAGGATATCTTGAACAGAAAATTAACCCGCCCTCTTTAATGCCGCTTACGGCTTTTGAAGTTGCCCGCTTAGGGCTTTTAAGCACAAAAAATTACCCCAGAATTTTTAACAAACACGATAATCAAAAAACTCTTGCCGCTATGGAAAAGACAGGCTGCGACAAATTTAAACATAAATTATTTTGGCAGCTTTCGGGCGGGCAGCAGCAGCGCGTGCTGCTGGCAAGAACAATTATTAACAATCCTGCTCTTCTTATTTTAGACGAGCCTTCAACAGCTTTGGACAGTTCCTCCAGACAATCTTTTTTTGATTTAATTTCTTCCCTCAACAAAACGCAGGGCACCACCATACTTTTGATAACACACGATATTGCCGAGGCGGGAAGATATGTAAACAAATTTTTAATTTTAGATAAACATATTATATTTTACGGCAACAAACAGGATTTTTGCGTTTCGGACAGAGTTACAAATTACTTCGGCCCGTATACTCAGCATCTTATGGACCACCTGCACACGCAGGACTGCTGCCCGTTTAAGGAGGATAAATGAGCCTTATAGAATTTTTATCCTTCGCCTTTGTGCAACGCGCGGTTTTAGCAGGCGTGCTGATAGCGATAATAACAAGCGCGCTTGGCGTGTTTTTGGTTTTAAAGCGTCTTTCTTTGATAGGGGATAGCTTGAGCCATGTCGCCTTAAGCGGCGTCGCCTTAGGCCTTGTAACGCAAACCAGCCCTATTTTTATGGCGGTACCCGTGGTTATGTTAAGTTCTTTGGGCATATATAAAATAACCCAAACGGCAAAGATATACACCGACGGCGCATTGGGAATAGTAAGCGCGGCGGGTATTTCCGCAGGGCTTATACTGGCGGCTACGGCGGGCGGATTTAACGTGGATTTACTCTCTTTCCTCTTCGGCAGTATATTGACGGTGAGCAGCGCGGAACTTATCCTTGCCGCGGTGCTGGCTCTGATGATTTTAGGCATAATATATGTTTTTTATAATGATTTAATTGCGCTGGTATTTGATGAGAACTTTGCAAAAGTATCGGGCGTTAACGTAAACCGTATAAATATAATTTTGGTGCTTACCACTTCCGTCGCCGTGGTGGTGGCTTTAAGAGTGGTGGGGATTATGCTTGTTTCCGCCATGATAATTATTCCCCCGTCTGCGGCTTTGCAGCTTGGCGGTAATTTTAAAAAGACGCTGCTTTACGCGGCGGGCTTTTCCGTAACCAGCGTGCTTGGCGGTATTTATTTTTCCTTCCTGCTTAATATACCCAGCGGCGCGGTAATAATAATTTTTAATTTATTTATCTTATCTTTGTGCGTAGCGTACAGAAAATATGCTGATAAAAAAAGAAAAACTGCCTGAACTTATAAAAGGCTTAAAAAAACTTTACCCCAAAACAAAAACAGCCTTGGCTTATAAAGACGCTTTTGAGCTTTTGTGCGCCGTAATACTTTCCGCGCAATGCACGGATAAACGCGTTAATATGGTTACGCCCGCATTGTTTAAAAAGTTCCCCACCGTGCAGAAAATGGCGGCGGCTGATATTGCCGAGATTGAAGCGATAATAAAATCCACGGGGTTTTATCACGCCAAGGCAAAATCAATTTCAGAAACCTCCAAAAAACTTGTTAAAGATTTTAACGGTATTGTGCCTAACACAATGGAGCAAATGCTTACGCTGCGCGGCGTTGCGCGCAAAACCGCCAATGTTGTATTGCAGGATTTTTACGGTATAAGCGTGGGCGTGGTTGTGGACACGCACGTTAAGCGTTTGGCGTACCGCATGGGGCTTACCAAAAATACGGACCCCGTTAAAGTTGAGCAGGATTTAATGAAGTTACTGCCGCAAAAAGAATGGCATTGGATAAGCCACGGCTTGATATGGCACGGGCGCGGCGTTTGTTTTGCGCGCGGGCCGAAGTGTGGGGAATGTACGCTTAATACTCTCTGCCCCAAAAACGGCGTTAAATAGAGTTATAGAAAATTTTAAAGCGTCGGGTTATTTTTTGCCCGACGCTTTTTTATTGCTCAAAAGATTGCGTGATGATTATTGTTTTTATTAATGCCGTTTGATACAGAACAAATTTATAGATTGGCACGCGTGAATTTTCAGATTTTGCCAAAATAT
>CAZBCE010000096.1:0-3403 GCA_964490555.1 uncultured Elusimicrobium sp.
AAAAAATACACAGTCAGGCCGTCAGCTTTATGGAGGAAATGGATAAAATTGACCGCGGGCTTAAGAGTGCGAAAAATGCTTTTGATTCCGCCTCCACAAAACTAAGCGGCAGGCAGGGTATTGTTTATTACGCCAAAGAGTTGGAATCCCTCGGCATAAAGAGCGCCAAAGAGTTAGAATACGAAGAATCTGCAGAGGAAATTATTTCTTAGCCGTACGGATTTCGATATTTTATAGTCGCAGTTAGTTTTTTTCAAATAAAAACCCCGCCTGTTGCCAAGCGGGGTTTTTACTTTAAACTTTAGTAAGTTATTTTAAAAGAGCTTTTCTTGAAAGTCTTACCTTACCGTTGTTGTCAATCTCTACGACTTTAACTTCTACAATATCGCCGAGAGCAAGAACGTCTTCAACTTTGTTGATTCTCTTCTTGTCAATTTCGGAAATATGCAATAAGCCGTCTTTACCGGGCAAGAGTTCCACAAAAGCGCCAAAGGGCTGTATGGATACTACTTTACCTTTATAGATTTGATTGACTTCTACGTCTTTCGTAATCAATTCCACTTCCGCTTTAGCCATCTGAAGCTTGGCATCGTTGGCGGCGGCAATTAAAACCTTGCCTGTGTCGTCAATGTCAATTTTGGCTTCTGTAGCTTCGCAGATTCTCTTGATGTTCTTGCCGCCGGGGCCGATTAATGCGCCAATCTTGTCCTGGGGAATCATCATAGTGTAGATTACGGGAGCGTTTTTGGAAATGTTCTTTCTGGGTTCGGGGAGAACGGTGTCCATGTGGGCCATAATGTGCATTCTGCCTCTGGAGGCTTGTGCAATGGCTTGTCTTAAAACGTCAAGGGAAATACCGCTTGCAAGTTTCAAGTCCATTTGGAATGCCGTAATACCTTTTTTGGAACCCGTTAACTTAAAGTCCATATCGCCGAGGTGGTCTTCAAGGCCCATAATATCGGAAAGTACCGCATATTTGTCGCCCATCGTGATAAGACCCATGGCAATACCGCTGCACGCGCCTTTCATCGGCACGCCTGCGTCAAAGAGTGATAAGGAACCGCCGCAAACGCTTGCCATTGAGGAAGAACCGTTAGATTCCATAATATCAGAAACTATTCTGATGGTATACGGGAAGTCCGCTTCGCTCGGTAAGAGGGGGAGTAATGCCCTTCTTGCAAGTTCGCCGTGGCCGATTTCTCTTCTGCCGGGGCTTCTGTCGGGTTTGCATTCACCTGTGGCAAAACCGGGGAAGTTGTAGTGAAGCATAAACTTTTCGTCGTAGGTTTCGTCAAGGCCTTCAATCATCTGGGCATCGTCGCCTGTACCGAGTGTGGTAACGGCTAAAGCCTGTGTCTGGCCTCTGGTAAATAAAGCTGAACCGTGTGCGCAAGGCAGTAATCCGACGATAGAGCTTAACGGGCGGATTTCTTCCGTCTTTCTGCCGTCTACGCGGACGCCTTCTTCAACAACCATTCTGCGGGATTCTTCATAAGCAAGCATTTCCATGGCAAAATCTGCATAAGCGCCGCCCTGTTCGGGGTAGGCTGCCGCTAAATCTGCTTTAAAAGCTTCTTTAAGCTGGGCAATGCTTACATCTCTGGTTTGTTTGTCCATAAAGGCGTGGAGGATTTTTGCAACTTCAGGTCTGAACTTGTTATTTGCGATATCAAGTACTTCCTGCGGCAAAACTTCCGCCTTAAATTCAAATTTGGCTTTGCCTGCTTTTTCTCTTAATTCAAGCTGGGCCTGACAAAGTTTTTTAACTTCGGGCTGGGCTAATTCAATAGCTTTAACCAAAGATTCTTCGTCAACTTCGTGTGCGCCGCCTTCAACCATCATAATACCGTCAAGCGTACCCGCAATAACCAAATCCATATCGGCTTTTTTGCGTTCTTCGTTTGTCGGGTTGATGATGTACTGGCCTTCTACTCTGTTTACTCTTACGCCCGCAACGGGGGTTGTAAAAGGAATGGAGGAAATTACCGCGGCCGCGCTGCTGGCAGCGATGCTTAGAACGTCGCTGTCGTTAATGCTGTCGGAAGATATTACCATAGCGGTAATGTTTGTTTCACAGGCATAACCTGCGGGGAAAAGCGGGCGCATGGAGCGGTCAATAAGACGGGATGATAAAGTTTCTTTTTTGCTCGGCCTTGCTTCTCTTTTAAAGAACCCGCCCGGTATTTTGCCCGCTGCGTATGTTCTTTCTTTGTAATTGACTGTGAGGGGGACGAAATCCTGTAAACCCGGTTTCTGGTTTTTGTCCGATACCGCCGAGGCGAGTACCATTGTGTCACCCAAACGCGCAACTACCGTACCGTCAGCTTGTTTTGCGATAAGACCCGTTTCAAACGTAATTGTCTTGCCGCCTATTTCTACGCTGACGCTTTGTATATTGTTTGTTGTCATTGATTATTATTTCCTTAAGTTAAGTTCTTTTGTAACCTGCTGATATTTGGCGAAGTCATTCTTTTTAAGATAGGATAAAAGTCTCTTTCTCTGACCTACGAGTTTAAGAAGACCTCTTTCCCCTGAGAAATCCTTCGGGTTGGTTTTAAGATGGGATGAGATATACTGAATCCTTTCCGTTATCAAGGCAATTTGCACGGCCGGACTGCCGGTGTCTTTATCAGCTGCCTGAAATTTGGAAATAATATCTTTTCTGTCTTTTGTAGATAATGCCATTATTTTGTACACTTAGATCAATGACTTCATACCGAGTAAAGGTTTCCGCGTTGCGTTAAAAATTATGCCGTACTTAAAACCCTTTACCAAGCAAGAGCCTGACCTTCTCCTTAATTGTTATTTATATCAATATTTCTGATACCTCAATATTATACCAATTTATCAGGCATTTTTTACTTTCTATTTTCCTGTTGTTGTATTGATATTTTTGCGGTCCGCAAAAAGGTGTGTTTTGCCGCTTTGTTGTAAACACCCCGCCTGTGGTATTTCTGCCGATTTTGGAATGTCTATAAAATTATAACTTTTGAGTATCCAACTGTTTGATTTGTCCGAGTAAAAACCGACGGCGGCTACCTTTGAGGCCTCTGTCGGTTTTTACGAGTTGTCAAACAGGAAGTAAAAGTTAAATTTTATATGACTATGAGGCGGAAATATCGCAGGCAAAAAAAGAAAAAAATCCCCAAAAGAGTCAAAAAGTGTTGGCATAATTTTTACTCCAGCTATCTGGTAGCAGAATAATGGGTGAAAATATCAGGAAATAGAGTTTTCTAATGGCATAGTTTTTTTGTCGTAAACCACGCTTGCTGACTATTTCAACCGATTTTAAGCGTTTTGTTGTTGCCTTGTCGTAAACACCCCGCCTGTGGTATTTTTGCCGATTTGGGAATGTCTATAAAATTATAACTTTTGAGTATCCAACTGTTTGATTTGTCCGAGT
>CAZBCE010000097.1:0-3293 GCA_964490555.1 uncultured Elusimicrobium sp.
TGTCGGAAGAAACAAAATCCCAACGCGTAAAACGCGCCAGAAAGGGCGGAATAATATACGATAAAAGCCAGGATTTTGTGCCCGAAATAGCAGACATATACCTTACCATAGACGCTTTGGGCCAGTATTACGCGGAAAGCACAATAAAAGAATACGCAACAAAATACAAAGTAAACAGCGCGTTTGTTATAGTGCAGGAGCCCGAAACGGGCAATATTCTTGCCGCCGCTTCCTATCCGTCTAAAGACGGGTTAAGCCTGCCTTTCCAGTTTACTTACGAGCCCGGCTCTACGTTTAAAACCATGGGCGCGGCCGCCGCGCTGGACAGCGGTAATGTTGATATGGATTCCACTTTTGATATGGAAAATAATAAGTGGAAAGTAAGCGGCATTATTATTAAAGACCACGTTGCTGCAAAAAAACCGATACTTACCTTAAGTGAAGTTATGGAAGTTTCCTCTAATATCGGCGCGGGTAAAGTGGCGTATAATATGGGCGCAAAAACGCTTTATTCTTATCTTAAAAAATTCGGCTTCGGCATAAAAACAAATGTTGATTTTTTGGGCGAATCGGGCGGTATTTTAAGAGAATACACACGCTGGCAGCCCATTGATACCGCAAAGGCTGGATACGGTTATACCGTTTCCGTAACGGGCGCGCAGCTTGTAACGGCGTACAGTGCGCTGGCTAACGACGGCGTTCTGATGCAGCCGCATCTTATAGACAGAATTAAATACGCAAACGGGGAAGAAGAATTTTTGGCGGAACCGGTAAAAGTGCGCCGCGTAATATCTTCCGACACGGCAAAAAAAGTTAAAACTTTGCTTGAAAATGTAGTTTCAAAAGGTACGGGTATGCCTGCCAGAATAAAGGGTTACAGCGTGGCGGGTAAAACGGGTACGACGGAAAAATATGCGGGCGGGGGAAAATACGCTACCTCTTCCCACATAGCTTCCTTTTGCGGATTTGTGCCCGCAGCAAACCCGCGCTTTACTATTTTAGTTGTGCTGGACCAGCCGGAAAGAGCGCTTTTCGGCGCGGCTTCGGCAAATATATTTGCCGATATTGCAAAAAAATTCCTTACGCTTTACAGCGTGCAACCTGATCAGGAGAATTATGAATCTTAATATAACTTACGCCGCTTTGGCAAAAGCGATTGACGGTAAATTAAGCGGAGCCGACGCTTCCGCCGTGCTTAACAATTTTACGATAGACAGCCGCGCTGTGCAGAGCGGATCGGGTTTTTGGGTTATAAAGGGCCGCAATCACGACGCGCATAAATTTGCGGTACAGGCCGCAAAAAGCGGAGCCGCTTTAATTATAGGCGAAAACGGCAGACTGGAAGAAGTAAAAGCCCTTGGTGTAAGCGTGATAGAAGTGGAAGATACCTTAAAAGCCTTACAGAAATTTGCAAGTTACCACCGCCTTAAACACAATATAAAAATAGCCGCGATAACAGGCTCTAACGGCAAAAGCACAACAAAGCAAATGTTGCTTTCCATAGCTTCTGCCGACGGCAAAACCTGCGCCAACAGCGGTAATTTTAACAATCAGATAGGCGTGCCTTTATCTCTTTTGGAAATTACGCCGCAAGATGTTTACGGTATTTTTGAGCTGGGCGCGTCCCATAAAGGCGATATTGACGAGATAGCTTCAATCGCATTGCCCGACGTTGCCGTGCTTACCAATGTTTCCGCCGCGCATTTGGAATTTTTCGGCGATTTGGAAACTGTGTATCAAACAAAAACGGAAATTATTAAATCTTTAAACAGCGCTGGAACTTTGGTTTATAATATTGACGACGAACTTTTGCGCCGCCTTAAAACCGCCTATACGGGCAAGGCCGTAAGTTACGGCTTTTCCGCCGATGCGGACTTGCGTATAGAAGAAGGCGAGGACTTTTCTTTTACATATAAAGGCGCGCGTTTTTGCGTACCTATAAAGCTTGAACGCCACAATAAACTTAACGCTGCCGCTGCTTGCGGCGCGGCGATAGCCTTCGGCCTTTTTAAGGACGAAATTGAGCGCGGTCTTCAAACCTTTACGCCTATGCCTTTACGTCTGGAAGAACATAAAAAAGGCGATACAACTTTTATTTTGGACTGTTATAACGCAAACCCCGCTTCCGTCAATAATGCTTTGGATATTCTTGCCGCTCGCCCCGCCCCGCACATTGCCGTTTTGGGCGATATGAGGGAACTTGGCGCGCAGTCGGCGCATTATCATGCGGAGTTGGGCCGCAAACTTGCCGCAAGCGGCATAAAAACAATTTTTCTGGCGGGGGAAGAGATAAAACCAGCCTATGATGTTTTGGCAAAAGAAAGCGGCGTAATGGTAAAATATTCTGTAAACTGGCGCGACTTTCTGCCCGAACTTAAGGAAAAAACCAAACAGGGCGGTACGGTGCTTATAAAAGCGTCGCGCGCTTTAAATTTTGAAGAGATTTTTAAGGAGATATAAATGCTTTTTTACTTATCACAACTTAAGGAATTTATCAGCGTTTTAAATATATTCAACTATATCACTTTCCGCGCGGGCGCAGCCGCCCTTACGGGCCTTGTGATATCGCTTTTGATAGCCCCGCCCGTTATCAAAAAACTTCGCTCTTATAAAATAGGCCAGGTGCAGCGCAAAGACGGGCCGCAAAGCCACCTTGCAAAGGGCGGCACGCCGACGATGGGCGGCGTTATAATTATAGCCAGTTTGCTTTCCACGGTTTTATTGTGGGCAAGGCTTGATAACAGGTTTATATGGCTGCTTGTTTTTGTGTCCGTAATGCTTTCTTTTGTGGGTATTTTGGACGATTACACGAAGCTTGTAAAAAAGAATCCCGCGGGTGCGCCCTCCTGGGTAAAGTTTACGGTGCAGATTTTTACCGCCTGCGTGGTTGTGGGTTATCTTGGTGCGTATCCGCCTAACGAACTTTACGCAACCTCTTTAAGCGTGCCTTATCTGGGCAGTAAGATTATTTTAAATCTGTCTTTTTTCTATCTCGCTTTTGCAATGCTTGTTATTATAGGCTCTTCCAACGCTACCAATCTTACCGACGGGCTGGACGGCCTTGCGGCGGGCAGCGTTATTTTTTGCGCGTGCGCTTATGCCGTGTTTGCTTATGCGGCGGGCAACTTCGGCTTTGCGGAATATCTCAGGATAATTTACGTTAACGGCGCGGGCGAAATTGCCGTATTTATGGCCGCGCTTATCGGCGCGTGTCTTGGCTTTTTGTGGTACAACGCTTATCCCGCGCAGGTGTTTATGGGCGACACAAGTTCTTTATTTTTGGGCGGCGTTAT
>CAZBCE010000098.1:0-3106 GCA_964490555.1 uncultured Elusimicrobium sp.
TTTGGATATTAAGGCAAAGGTTAACCTCGTTTGCGGTTATAACTTGGCTTACATATGGCAGGTTTGCCGTTTGAATACTATCCAAAAAGATAAGGAAGGAAAGTATTTTATTATAAGCGTCTTTTTCCGCTTTGTTAAGACGGACATAATCCTTAATATCCTGCGTCATATTAATTTCTTCGGGTATCCAAAAGTTATTCATCGCCTGTCTGTACCAGTCGCTAACCCAGTTATATTTAAGGTTGTTAAAGTCGTTAAGATTGGTAGTATTGCCGTTGATAAGGCTTCTTTTATTTACCTCAATATCACCATTCTCGTTAAACAGCGGTTTGGGCGCAAGCGTTTTTGCTAATGTAGGCATAAAAATATCTCCCGTTTAAATTAAGAGGCGCAAACTTCGCACTCTTCCACTTCCAAAGATTTGCTTCTTACATAGTAAATTGATTTTACTTTGCATTTCCACGCTTCCGTAAACAAGTTAAGCACTTGGCGCATGGTGTAGTCGGTGGTAATATAAAGGTTTAAGGACTGCGCCTGGTCTATATGACGCTGGCGCACGCCCGCCGCGCGGACAAGCCAAACCTGGTCCACTGTGTGGGCGCTTTTATAATACCAAAAGCTTTCGGGCGTTAAATCCGGCGCGACGCGCGGGACGATAATGCCTTTCTTCTCTTCCAAAAAGTACCTGTTCATAACAGGGTCAACGGAGGCCGTGGTACCCGCTATTATAGAGGTGGAACTGGTGGGCGCGACTGCCAAAAGGTAAGCGTTTCTAAGCCCGCCCGTTGCCACGCTTTGGCGCAGCTCCGCCCAGCGGGGGGAGAGATAATCGCGCTTGTCAAAATAAGCGCCCGTCTGCCAGTCAGAACCTTCAAAATATTTGTAAGAGCCTTTCTCTTTGGCAAGTTCGTTGCTGGCCTGCACGGCAAAGTAGTTTATATTTTCCATAACTTCGTTTACAAAATCCAAATGTTTTTGGCTCTCCCACTTTATGCTGCGCTTTGCAAGCATATGGTGGTAGCCGCTTATGCCAAGCCCGATAGAGCGGTATTTTTGGTTTGTAATCTGCGCATACGGGACGGGATAAAAGTTAAGGTCTATCACATTATCTAAAGCGCGAACGACGGTATGGATAATTTCTTTAAGTTCGTCTTTATCTTCCACCTTAATATTGCCAAGTACGAGCGAGGCTAAATTACACACCACAAAATCGCCCGCCAAGGCTTCCGTAACCACAACTTCGCCTTCGGGCGTGTTTACAACTTTTGCGGGTTTTGCTTTAATTTCGCTCATATTCTGGGCGATTTCCGTGCAAAGGTTGGAGGAGTAAATAACGCCCTTATGCCCGTTGGGGTTGGCGGCGTTTACAGCGTCGCGGAAGAAGGTAAACGGCGTGCCTGTTTCCGTAACGCTTTTTATTATAAGGCGCACTAAATCTTTAACTTTTATAAGGCGTTTTTCTATGCGCGGGTCTTCCACGCAGTCTAAATATTTCTGCTTCCAGTCGTCGCCAAAGCTGTCTTCCAGCGCGTAACCCTTAACTTTAAGTATTTCGTGCGGACACATAAGATGCCAGTCGGCCTCTATATTTGTTTCCACAAGATGCCAAAAATAATCGGGATAGCACACGCCGGGGAAGACGTCATGCGCTTTAAGCCTGTCGTCGCCGTTATTGGTCCTAAGTTGCAAAAATTCGGGTAAATCTTTATGCCAGGCGTCTAAATAAACCGCAACGGAGCCCTGCCTTACGCCAAGCTGGTCCACGGCGACTGCGGTATCATTGGCAAGTTTTATCCAGCGGATAACGCCGCCCGCCACGCCCGCAAAACCGCGGATATCAGAACCCGTGGCCCTAACCTTTCCAAAGTACATACCCATACCGCCGCCAAACTTGGATACCTTTGCAAAGTTATCAATACTGCGGTAAATACCGTCTAAGGAATCAGGCACGGTGTCAATAAAGCACGAGGATAACTGGTGATACGGCTTTCTGGCGTTGGACATTGTGGGGGTGGCAAGCGTAACCTGCAATTTGCTGATGATATTATAAATTTTCTCCGCCCATACAAGCTTATTTTGGCCTTCGGGCATCGCAAGGTGCATGGCGATTGCCATAAACATTTCCTGCGGTTTTTCCAGCACAATACCGTCGCCGGTGCGGATAAGATAGCGTTTTATAACAAGGTCTAAAGCGCTGTAAGTAAAAAGGTTATCGCGGGTAAAATCCATTTTGCGCTCAAGCTCGTAAACATCTTGCTCGGTGTAGTTTTGCAAAATGTATTTACCCAAAAGGTTTTGGCCTTCAAGATATTTAAGTTTTTGATAAAAACCGTTTAATTTAAGACGGGCGGCGTGGCCGTCAATCTTGGCATTATTTACGGCGTTTAACAGGCGGGCGGCAACAAATTCCCACTTTGGCGCATCTTTGGAGGTTAATTCAACCGCGGCCTTAATTAAATGTTTTTCCTGCTCGTTTTGCGGCAAGTCCAACGCGGTAAAAGCTAAGAATTTTTGAAATAGAAGGTCCAGCGCGTATTGCGGCTGGGTAAAATCTTCCTTAACACCTTCAAGCACGTCTAAAATGGCGGGGGATTTTATGTATTTGCCAAATTCTTCCAGCTGTTTGCGGGCGGCTTCGTGCTGGGCGCGGTATTTTATGTAGTTTTTGGCAACTTCGTAATGGCCCGCGCTCATAAGGTGGCGTTCTACAATATCCTGTATCTCCTCAACGGAAATTTCTTCTTTTTTGGTAATTTCGGCGGTAACTTCGGCCAGTATTTTTTGTATTTGGGCGGTAAAATCCTGTTCGCTTACGCTTTTGAAAGCTAAGGTAATAGCATTTTCTATTCTATGGGGGTTAAAGGGGGTAACTTGTCCGTCTCTCTTGATTATTTTCATACAAAGCACCTCTGGCCTTAACAGGCATTTATACCCCGCTTGAAAGGGGGTTTAAATAGTTTACAAAAATTTTAAGGCAGGCACATTTCCCGAGGAAAAATTGATAAAACCCGCCCGCCCCGCTTTCCCTTTGCCGTCTGACACAGAACAAATTTGCCATACGCCGCGCGTGGATTTTCAGATTTTTTTGCCGTTCCCAATAATTGCG
>CAZBCE010000099.1:0-2948 GCA_964490555.1 uncultured Elusimicrobium sp.
GATATCTTAAGTTTATTTACCGTCGCGCCCGTCCAATTTGACGAAAAAGTTTTTACAAGAGAAGTTGTGGCTAACGGACAAATAAAAGTTGTTAAAAACAGCGATACGGTTGATATTAATCCAGGCCGTCTGTTACCCAGAAGCCCTGCTTTAAGAAAAGCTCTTAGTGCAATTCAAGCTATGTAAGGCTAACATGGAAAACCCCCGCTCTTTTTGAGCGGGGGTTTTTTATTCCTCTAAAACTTTTGTGCGGATAAAAACTATATATTAAATACTTTTCCGCCTTCTTTTATAAGCAGATCCAAATGCTCCTGCCCTTTAAAAGTTTCGGCGTAAAACTTTACGATAGCCTCGGTTCCTGAAGGGCGCACTAAAATCCAACTGTCTTCCAGATATATTTTAAGCCCGTCGGTGTCGCGCACTTTAAGCACTTTTTCGCCTGCTATTTCTTTAAGCGCGGTAAAACTTTCCGCCTTAAGTTTTTTAATATTTTCTTTGGCTTCTTCCGTAACAGGCATATCTATGCGCGTATAAAAAGAATTGCCGTAAAGCGCGGTAAGCTGGCGGTACAGCCCCGCAATATCCTGCCCCGTAAAACTCATAATTTCCAAAAGCAGGCAAACGGCTAAAATGCCGTCCTTTTCCGTAACCCAATTATCTATGGACATTCCCGCGCTTTCTTCCCCCGCCAAAAATAAACTGCCGTCCATAAGGCCGTCAACGAAATACTTAAAACCTACATTAACTTCCAGCGTGTCATGCCCGTAAGCGGCGGCTATTCTATCCATAAGATGCGTGGTGCCAAGCGTCCTGCCCGCCTTTGCTGCCTGTGCGGGTTTTTTGTTTTTTATAAGATAATAAAGCATAACGCAAAGCGCGTGATTGGGCTGTATTAAACCGCCCTTTGCCGTAGCGCAGCCAAAACGGTCGCTGTCAGGGTCGCTTGCGCCCGCAAAAGTATATTTGCCGCTTTTAACCAAATCTATAAGCGGCTTCATAGGATAGGGAGAGGACGGGTCCATTCTGGTTTTGCCGTCGTGGTCCAGCGGGATAAAATCAAAGGACGGGTTTTGCTGCCTGCTTACAATCTCCATATTATCAAGCCCGTACTTTTGTTTTATCGCGTCGTAAAAAGGCAGACTTGCGCCGCCCATAGGATGTATGGCGGCTTTAATACCCGCAGATTTAATGACGCTAAAATTAATCTTTTTACCCAAAGCTTCAACATAAGGTTTTATAACGTCGGCACTTTCCACAAGGCCCTGCTCTTTTGCCTTTGCCAAAGAAATTTCTTTAATTTCAGACGGATTTTGCAAAAAGTAATTTGCGTATTTTTCTATCTTTGCGGTAACCTCTGACGAAGCGGGGCCGCCGTTGGAGGGATTATATTTAAGCCCCATATCCTGCGGCGGGTTATGGCTTGCCGTACCGTTAAGACTGGCGCAAACACGCTTGGATAAAATTTCAAAAGAAAAAACAGGCGTCGGAATTGCTATATCGGGCAGAACAACTTTAAAACCGTTTGCGGCAAGTACGCAGGCGCAAATTTCCGCCGTGGCGCGGCTGGTAAGGCGCGTGTCGCCGCCCACTAATATTTTGCCTTTTATGTTTTGCTCGGCGTGCATTTTGGCTACGGCTTGGGCTATGGCGCGCGCGTGTAATGCGCAAAAACCGCCGCCCAGAGAACCCCTGTGTCCGGAGGTGCCGAACTTAACGGGTGAGGGCGCGGAAGAGGGATTATAAAATTCCGCTCTTAATTTTTCTAAATCCAAATGTTCCGTGGGCAGCTTACCTGCGTTCTTGTGTACCATAAAAATACCTCCGTAATCTTTTTATATAATATATAAAAATGAACTGGAAACAAAATTTAACAGAATCTTTACAGACGGAATTTATTTTTGACGCGCCCATGAGCCTTTATACCACATATAAAGCTGGCGGCGCGGCGGAAGTTTTGGCTTTGCCTAAGACGGAAGAAGAGATAAAAAAACTTATCGCTTTTGCGGCGGAGCATAAAATAAATTTAAGAATTTTAGGCCTCGGTTCAAATATTTTAGTAAGCGATTTGGGGCTTGAGGGCATAATTTGCTGCCTTAGAAAATTAGAAGGAATAACGCTTGGTGATGGCACCATTTCCGCCAAGGCAGGGACAGCTTTAGATAAAGTTGTGGAAGCCTCCGTAAACGCGGGATTTGAGGGAATGGAAGGGCTTTCGGGCATACCCGGCAGCGTTGGCGGCGCGGTTTATATGAACGCTGGCGCCTTTAACGCGGAAACTTTTGACTGCCTTGAACACTTTACGATATTGACGGAAGAAGGCGAAATAAAAACCATTAAAAAAGATGAAGTTGCCCACGCTTACAGAAGCGTTGCCCTGCCTAAAAACTGCATGGTTTTAAGCGCGTCGTGGCAGCCAAAACAAACGCAGAACGCAGCGGGCGTTGCCGCAAAACGCGCGGAAGTTTTGGCAAAACGCGCGGAAAAGCAACCGCTTGAATATCCCTCCGCAGGCAGCGTGTTTAAACGCCCAGAGGGTGATTATGCCAGCCGCCTTATTGATGTTTGCGGCCTTAGAGGCTTTAGCGTAGGCGGGGCAATGGTATCGCAAAAGCACGCGGGCTTTATTATAAATTACAAAAACGCGACGGCAAACGACATAAACGGCCTTATTAAAGAAGTACAAAAACGCGTGTTGGCGCAAACGGGCAAAATGCTGGAATTGGAGCAGATTTTATGGGGAAAGTTTTAGGTTTTTCCCTCTAAAAACTATTTTGCTTGACTGAAAATTTTATAAAAGATAGAATATATTTATAAGAAGTAACACGGAGTCATGGTGTAGCCTGGTTAACACGCTGCCCTGTCAAGGCAGAGACCGCGGGTTCGAATCCCGTTGACTCCGCCATATTTGAAATATATACCGCCCGCAAGGGCGGTTTTTTATTTGTAGT
>CAZBCE010000100.1:0-2857 GCA_964490555.1 uncultured Elusimicrobium sp.
CGGCAAATACCATTAACATTGCGGTAATGGGTAAAATAAATTTTAGTAACTTCATTTAATACTCCTTAAGAATTTAGTTTTATAAAAAAACCCCGCGTGGCTTAGGCGCGGGGTTTAAACAAATCAGGTAGGTTTATCTTTTACAGCCTTTTAATTATTAACCAAAGAATCCGTTGAACTTAATATCTCTCTTAAAGTTCTTTAATTCTTTTTCTATATCGTTAAGCGTAAGCACTTTAATAAGGTCTTTTTTGTTCTTTTCAAGATTAGCTTGCGCTATGCCTCTGGCAGAATTCCAAGCTTTTTTGATTGTTGCAATAAGTTGGCTATTGCCTGTTGTTTTTGCTAAATCAAGGGAGTCTTGGTTATACATATTTTTTCTTGTAACGCTTGCGCCAATATCAACAAGATACTCCGCACTTCCAGGAGCATTATCTTTTGCGGCAAACATTATAGGAGTATATGTTTTATCGTAACCGCCATTTTTAAGGTCTACAGGAAATTTATCAAAGGGAATACCTTTTTCTTTGACCAAATATTCTAAAGCTTCTTTTCTATTATATTTTGCCGCTATGTGGGTAAGCATATATTTATCTTCAACAAAATAGTTAGGAGAGCATATTTCCAAACTATCGCAACAGAATTTTAAAAACTTAAGATTCATCTCGTCGCTAAGATTGCATTTATTCGCAACAACATCTTCTAGGCGATATTCTACACCTTGTCTAAGAACACAAATTTGAGCGGTGGATTCTACCACGGCAAATACCATTAACATTGCGGTAATGGGTAAAATAAATTTTAGTAACTTCATAAAGATAAAGCCTCCTGTGTTTAACAACTGTTTTAATGTGCAAATAATTAAAAGGTTATCCCTAAGTTAAATCTATTAAAAATATAGTAAAAAAGCAAGGGAAAAAGGACCTATTTTACAACTAGGTCCTTTTTCCTATATTTGTTATTTACCCTTCTTTTTGTTACTGCCGGAAAGTTCTGCTACTACCTGCTTTCTCATAGCTTCTTCCGAGGGGGTTAGTTTTTTGTTGGGTGCAGAAGCCATATTTTGCACAACTTTTAAAGTATCATTATAAAACCCTGTAAGGCGATTTGGCGTTACTGCATATTTTTCAAACTCTACCACATTAAAGCCAGATTCCCTTAGGTTATTTGCAGTTTCCTTATCAGGCACTACAAATATAGTTTTGTTTGGGTTTATTTTTTTAGGATCAATTTTTCCCCCTTGTGCAACATCATCAGCATTGCCTATAAGGCCTTTAAACACTTGATAATGATAAGAGTTCGGGTTAACAAGTTTTATATTACCCTGCTCATTACCATCTATCATTAAATAAGATATTTTGCCTATTTTAGGTTTATTACTTGCTATTTGAGGTATTATTTCCTTATAAACCTTATCAGAACTTTCAACTTTATCATATAATTCCTTATCCGTAATGTCATTATATAAAGGCTCTTTGTTGGCTTGATAAAAAGATAGTGCTGGCTGGGTCATATCAATTTGATTTGGAAAGATCCAAGGGTTTTCCTCTGGCGCACACTTCTCCTTAGCATCGCAATTTGTGTAGTTGCCGATAAAAGGTTTACCGTCACGAAGTTCATTAGTCATAAGTTCGCGAGCCGACTTGCTTTCTACAATTATGCCTTTGTCATCTTTTTTAAGTTCAATTTTTTGTGAGGCAGCATCATTCTTTTTGTTAGATTCTATCTCATCAAAAGACTTTGTTTTTTTATCTTTTTCTACTATCCCAGCTTTTTCTGCATTACCTATAACGGGCTCATTTGCTATCAAAGAAGCAAGTTCCGCAACCACGGGTTCCGCATATTTGCCGTTAACTTGGCCTGTTGCGCTGTAACTGCTGGCTATACTGCGCGGGGCTGCCGCCGCTGCGGCGTCGCGTTTTGCCTTAGCAAATTTAGATGCTAAGCCAGATTTAGCTTCGTCAAAGGCTTCCTCGTTGCCGCCAAACATACTGTGGCCAGACGGGCCGCCAAATAAATTGCTGCCGCGCTGCCCGCGCAAATTGCCGTCGAGGCCGCCAAAAAGTGATGGGTTATCTTCGTAAGTAAGCAGGCCGCGGGTTTTGCGGTCTAAATAGCCTTTTACGCCGTAAGGGCTGCGGATGGCGTAGGGGATTTCGTCATCAGAAAGAGAGGGAGCAATCTTTTTTGCCGCTTCAAATTCTTCCTTGGAAACGGTGGAGGCCATAAGCTCGTCAAAAGAGACGGGGCCGTTATCGGTCAATACATATTTTTTGCCCGAAGGGTCTTTTACCACCTCGTAGGTTTTGCCGTCCATACGCACATATTCCTGCACCACTTCGCCCGCGCTTGCCTGCACGTCCGCGCCTTGCGCGCCGCCATCGGTTGCTACAAAACCTTTAGGCGCGCCTGAGGAGGCTTCCTCTATAGTTACGGGGGAATCATCGCCCAAGCTGCCAAGATTCTGCGCCGCGCTGCCTGCATCGGCATAGCTGTTTAAGTTATCAATGCCTTGGCCCGCTTTCTTTTTTAAACCGTAGAAACTTGCAACTCTGTTAAAGAATTTTGCAAGAGGATTTTTGGTCATACCCACAGGTAACCCGCCCGAAGCTTCCTGCTGCGGGGTAAGCGCTGTTGGCTGTTTATCAGTAAAAAGAAATGGGATAGCCAAAAATATTATGAACACTATCACTGCTGTTCTAAAACCGTTGTTGTTTAAAAATTGCATTAACAAACCTCCCGGCAGCGGCAAACCCCTGCTAAAAAACAGACTGTGCCGACTGCATTTGGTGTATCTTTTGCTTATATGTAGTATTATTACCAAATTTTCTTAATTTTGCAAGTAGTTTATGAAGAT
>CAZBCE010000101.1:0-2852 GCA_964490555.1 uncultured Elusimicrobium sp.
AAATTTGACTTTAAAAGGGACTGTTTTGCCGAGGTAGCTCAATGGTTGAGCAACGGTTTTGTAAACCGTAGGTTGTGGGTTCGAGTCCCATCCTCGGCTTTCTTTTTTAAAGAGAAACGCGGCCTATGAGAAGAATAATTATACTTGCCCTGCTACTGCTGCCTTGCGCGTCCTTTGCGCAGAAAACCCACGTACAAATTGCCGACGAATACGGAGATACCATAGTCTCCGTGAACGTGGCAAGAAAGGACGGCTCCACGCACAGCGGCACGGGCTTTATAGTAAATAAAGACGGCGTAATAGCCACGGCGGGACACGTGGTGGAAGACGCTATTTTTATAAATGTAACTTTTAAGAACGGCGCTGTTTCCGACGAAGCCGTTATTATTGACGTTTCACGCGATAAGGAAATTGACCTTTCACTTCTCAAAATACCAAACGAAAATTTGCCGCACGTTTCTTTCAGAAATTCAAATTATGTCCGCGCGGGAGAAGAAATTACCGTTATCGGTAACCCCAGACGCCTGCAAAATACGGTAACCAACGGGTTAATATCGCAGATAAGGCAGGTAAGCGAAAATGTTATCTGGCACCAGATAAGCGCGCCCATTTCCCCCAGCAGCAGCGGCAGCCCCGTGTTTAACAATCAGGGTTATGTTATAGGTGTTGCGCTTTCCAGCTTAAAAGGCAAGGATAACCAAAACCTAAACTTTGCCATACCCGCCAATTACCTTTTGCAGATGATGGCGGAAAATAATATACAGCCGCAAATGGAAGAAGTTAAACATAACGTAAAGGCGGGCCACGCGCAGCCGCCGCAAAAGAAACTTACCTGGATACAGCTTATAAAAGTGCATATTAAAAAATCCTGGTACATACTTAAAAAGAAAGCTAACGGGCTTTTGGGATAACAGAAATTTATTTACTTTAACGCAACAATTTTGGTAGAATATAAAAAAATCCAGTCAGGAAGATAAAAAATTATGTCATATAAATGTGAAATCTGCGGGAAGAAATCCGTAACGGGCAATTCTTACAGCCATTCCCATATGAAAACAAAAAGAACTTTCAAGCCTAACCTCCACAAACAAAAGGTAGTATTGGAAGGTAAAACGCAAACCGCTTATATCTGCTCCAAGTGCATTAAAGGCGGCAAGGTTACAAAACCTACCAAATAATTGCGCATTTACAAATCTTAAAACCCCCGCATTGCAAAGGTGCGGGGGTTTTTTGTCAGGGCGAAATATAAATATGCAATAAAAGAACGGCTTTAAGCGTTTTATTATTGAGGGCTAAATGGTACACGATGATATCGTAATATACAATGTAAAGAACGGCAATAAAGAAGATTTTGGTCTTATTGTGGAAAAGTACAAAGACCAGCTTTATTCCTTTATATATTACAGCGTCAAAGACGAGGCCGCAGCAGGGGACATATTTCAGGAAACAATGCTTAAAGCTCTTACGGAAATTAATAAATATAAAGAAGAAGGAAAGTTTAAAGCCTGGCTGTTTACAATAGCAAGAAATAAAATAACGGACCACTTCAGGCGCGGTGCAAAAAGCGTGCAGTTAGACGAAGACGGGGAAGACGAAGCTTTTGCCACGGCGGACACTACATCGGGCGGAGCCTTAGGCAATATATCAATGGCAGAAATAACAGGCTTTATAGGCCGTCTGCCAAGAGAACAGCAGGAAGTTATAATTTTAAGGCAGTATTTAAGTTTTAAGGAAATAGCCGCAATGTTGGACTGCCCCTTAGGCACCGTGCTTGCAAGAATGAACAGGGGCATAAAAAAGCTGCAAAAATTTATGGGAGAAGGATATGCCGCACAATAAAGAAATGGAAAATATGGCTTTGCTTTATTCCTACGGGGAGTTGCCGCAGGAGAAGGAGGCCGCATTTACCGAACACTTAAAGGAATGCAAAGAATGCCAGCAAATACTTTTTAGCGCGGGCTTAATGCGCGCGGCCCTGCCCGCTGTTGACGCTCCGTTCTTTTCGCCCGCTTTTTATACCGCACCCGCGAAGAAACCTTTATTCGGTTTTAGAAATTTCAGCTTTAAACATCTTGTACCCGCAACGGTTCTGGCGGTCTTTATAGCCGCGGGAATTGCGGCTTATACCGCAAAGGTGGAAAGCTATGTGTCGGCCTACAAGTCTTCCGTAACGGGAATGTACAGCGAAGTTTCTTCCCTTGAGCAGGAAGTGGACGACATAGAAAACTATTTTGCAAATTTGTAGGGAAAAGGAGAGTAATATATGAAAAGAGTATTGTTTATATTGTTAGCGCTGCTTTTTGCGGCGGGTTTGGTAGCAGCCAAAGAAGCCCCGAAAGCGGCAAAAAAAGACGCGCCAAAGCAGGAAGAATTCCGCAACGGCCCCGACAGAGAGCAAATGCGTAAAGAATTCAAGGAAATGAAAGCGCTTGTAGAAGCTTATAAAGCGGCAAAAACCGATAAGGAAAAAGCCGACGCGCAAGCAGCAGTTAAAGCTAAAGTAGCCGCCAATTATGACCGCCACCTTGAGTTTATGCAACAGCGCGTAAAAGCTTCTCAGGAAAAGCTTGCCGCGCTTGCCAAAAAACTTGAAGAAGGTAAAAAGGCAGACGTAAAAGCAAAGAAAATAGATGAAATTACCGCAAAGATAATTGCGGGTGAAAAACCTGAATCGTTCGGCCCTCCCCAAGACGGGAAATTTGAACGCAAAGGTTTTGACAAAAAAGATAAAAGACCTTTTATGAAAGGCCATCGCAAAGGCGGCCCCGATATGGAAGAAGACGAAATACTTCCCCCTCCACCGCCTGACGCTGAAGAAGAATAAAAATTTACCTGAAGCTCCCGAAGCTTCA
>CAZBCE010000102.1:0-2750 GCA_964490555.1 uncultured Elusimicrobium sp.
TTATTTTTACCGTAAGTTCTTTGCTTATAAAATTTCTGCTGACGGTAATTTTATCTAGCTGGCGCATATTTTGCGCTAAATTTTTTTCTAAATTTACGCAGTCGCGGTGGGTAACGCTTTGCCCGCGGGAAAAGTTTATGTATTTGCCCGCGTCTAAGGCGGTTTGCCTGTCCGCGCCCGTTATACGCACTTTATCTAACTTCCACTCCGTCCATTGCGGACGTTTTAACGCGGCGGAAATTGCGGCAGCGTTTTTAACGCCGTAGTAAGTACCGCCGATAAAGCAGAGAATTAAAATTAGAAAGATTAGTTTTTTTAGTTTGCGCGCGGTTTGTTTTTTACCGCGTACCGGCGTTAAGTATCTTTTTGGGGGTTGCTTTCTTATGTACATTTAAGATTACCGGTAAATAAATATCGTACTGCCTTGGACCGACGTTTTAAACATAAGCCGCCAGATTATGGCGGCCGCTTACGACTGAAAAATTAGTAATGTATACTGCAACTTTTCAAAAGGTACAAAAACTACAATTGCCTTTTCCCTTTTACAAGTATTTTATGGCAAGACAAGAAGCAAGGAGGGAGGTATACCGAGAGTGCCTGAAAGGCCGAGTATCCGACCGACTAAGCGACGATGTATTGCCGTAAAAGACGACGTAAAAGTATGGGCGGAAAGGGACTTGAACCCTTAAGTCCTTACGGACATACGGTCCTGAGCCGTACGCGTCTGCCAATTCCGCCACCCGCCCATGTATTAGATTTTATTAAATTAACGTCTGTTTGACAATCATTTTTAACGACTAAGACAATATTTGCTAAAATTAGAATATGCCGAGAGCGAAAGGAATAGAAACAATTACAACAAACCGCAAAGCCTTCCACGAGTATTTTATATTAGATACTTTTGAGGCGGGGCTGGAACTTTCCGGCGCGGAAATTAAATCAATACGTCTTAAGCAATGCACGATAGACGCGGCCTTTGTGCGTGTGGATAAAGGACAGGCGTTTATACATAATATGAGCATTAACCCGTATATATTTAACACTCACGGCACGTTAGAGCCCGCGCGCACGCGCAGGCTGCTGTTGCATATAAAAGAAATAAATAAAATTATGTCGCACAGCGATATTAAGGGGCAAACCATAGTCCCGCTTGAGGTTTACCTTAAAGACGGCTGGGCCAAAGTTAAGATAGGTTTGGCGAAGGGTAAAAAACTTTACGACAAGCGCGAAACAATTAAAAAGCGCGATTTACTTAGGGAGACGGACCGCGGCTTTAAAAATAAAATAAAGATGTAGGCGGCCCGCAAGCACGCGGTTTGATTTTCCCCGCCTGCCGCGCCCGCGCAGGAATAACGGGCAACCGCCGCAAAATGTGCGCAAAATATTTGAATGCAAAAACCCCCGCTTTAAAAAGCAGGGGTTTTTTATTTATATATATTTTATTTTGCGCCGTGCTAGATTTGTTTAAGTTCCTGCGCCTGCGCGGCTGATTGAAGATATGGTTTTGTGGTTTGGATGACGGTGTTTTGCGCAAAATGTTTTTGTATAGCTTCGGGCTTAAGCAGGTTTCTAAGTTTCGCTTTTTCTTGCTCTATCTGGTTATAGCTATATCCTTTAGCTTTGTTCCACGCGGATTGAACATAATTTATTACTTTTTGATTGCCTGATTCTTTAGCAAAATATAAAGCATCATGCCCGTCTTGATTTGTTCGTGTAACACTTGCCCCTTTATCAACTAAATATTTTGTGCAGTCATAACTACCATTCTCAGAAGACATCATAAGTTGAGTTTTGGTGTATTCAAACTGTCCAGTCTTGATATTTGCAGGAAACTTATCATATGGAATATTTTTCTCTTCAACCAAATACCGTAACACATCACATCTATTATACATCGCAGCAATATGTGTCAGATAATATTTATCTCTTGCCGCATATCCTGAGGTGCATTTCCCAAGCTCATCACAACAGAATTTAATAAAGCCTAAATCATTTCCCTTATACTGAATGGCACCAGACAAATCGTATTCTGTACCATCGGTATAGACACACGTTTCTGCTTTTGAGTTTATCACGGCAAATACCATTAACATTGCGGTAATGGGTAAAATAAATTTAAGTAACTTCATATACGGTTAGCCTCCACGGATTGGATATATGGCTTGGTGGTTTGCACAGTAGTATTTTGCGCGAAGTGTTTTTGCACAGCTTCGGGTTTAAGCAAATTTCTAAGCTTCGCTTTTTCCTTTTCTATCAGTACTTCGGAATAACCTTTTTCCCTGTTCCACGCTTTACGCACATATTCTATAACCTGCTTATTGCCTGATTCTTTTGCATAGTCGTAGGCGTCTTTCCCTGTTGGGTCTTTCCTGCTTACCAACGCGCCTTTATCAACTAAAAACTTTGTACAGTTATAATCCCCGCGAATGGCGGACATCATCACCTGTGTTCTGTATTCCACTTTATCACCCGGGTCAACAAAAACAGGGTAGCTATCTTTAGGAATATGTCTTTCATCAACTAAGTATTTAAGAACAGCATCGCGTTTGTACATAGCCGCTACGTGAGTCAAATAGTAGTGGTCGTAAGCCGAATAATTTGCGGTACACGTACCAAGCTCTTCACAGCAGAATTTTATAAATTCAAATTCGTTGCCTTTATATTTTATGGCATCTTCAAGTTTGTATTTCGTGTTTTCATCATACACGCAAATTTGGGCGGTGGATTCTACCACGGCAAATACCATTAAC
>CAZBCE010000103.1:0-2590 GCA_964490555.1 uncultured Elusimicrobium sp.
TTTTCGCTATTTGGAATGTTTTGTTTACTTCGCTGTCTTGCTTCGCTACGTCTTGAAGATACTGCTGGTATATCGCTTGTACTACGGTTTCGGAAAGAGGCACTGCTTTATTGATTTTGAGGACTTCTTTTTTTACTTCTTCATAGCTTAGTATGGTATTTATATTTGCTACTTCTGATTTCAACTTCGCCTGCGTTAGTTTTATGTCTAAATTTTTTGAGGCGACCCGAGTATTATCGGCAGGGGCTTTATAGTCAAAGGGTGGTATCCCTCCCCCCGTCGTCGGGGTGAAACTGCGGTACTGGGCCGCAGCCTCGCTTGTAAGATTAAATAACATTGTACAAGCAAGGAGGAGAGCGGTGTATCTGCGACTGACGTTCATCAATACGGACAATTTTATTTTCATTTGAGTTTTAGACCTCTTGATGTTGTTTTTACTTAATATATTTTCCCAGTTTAAAACAGTTCGCACAAGAGTATTTGGACCTATTGCAAACTAGGACTTTAAGCACTTATTTAATACTTAAAATTGTGTATCTTAAAAAGGGAAAGGTGCCTGATAAAAACTTCTTATCAGACACCTTTTCAAAGAACTTTGCTGCTTTTTATTTGCCGGCTTCTTCTATCGCGACCGCGACAGCTACTGACGCGCCGACCATCGGGTTATTGCCCATGCCTATAAGGCCCATCATCTCAACGTGAGCGGGTACTGAAGACGACCCCGCAAACTGGGCGTCCCCGTGCATACGGCCCATTGTGTCGGTCATGCCGTAAGAGGCAGGACCCGCAGCCATATTATCGGGGTGGAGCGTGCGGCCCGTGCCGCCGCCCGAAGCAACTGAAAAGTATTTTTTACCGTGTTCAACAGCCCATTTTTTATAGGTGCCTGCCACGGGGTGCTGAAAGCGGGTTGGGTTTGTAGAGTTACCCGTTATGGAAACGTCCACGCTTTCGTGCCTCATTATCGCTACGCCTTCGTTTACGTCGTCTGCGCCGTAGCACTTAACTTTGGCTTTATCGCCTGTTGAAAAGGCTTTTTCGTGTACTATTTTAAGATTGCCTGTATAGTAGTCGTAATCCGTTTCAACAAAAGTAAATCCGTTTACGCGGGATATAATGTAAGCCGCGTCTTTGCCTAAACCGTTTAATATTACTTTAAGGGGTTCTTTTCTAACCTTGTTTGCGGTTCTGGCTATGCCGATTGCGCCTTCCGCCGCGGCGAAAGATTCGTGGCCTGCCAAAAAGCAGAAGCATTTTGTTTCTTCCCTTAAAAGCATTGCGGCCAAATTACCGTGGCCTAAACCGACTTCGCGCTGGTCCGCTACCGAGCCGGGTATGCAAAAGCTTTGTAAGCCGACGCCAATTTTTTCCGCTGCGGCGGCGGCGTTTACGGCACCACTCTTTATGGCAATCGCCGCGCCTACGGTGTAGGCCCAAACGGCGTTATCAAAAGCTATCGGCTGAATGCCCTTTACTATCTTTTCCACGTCAATGCCTTTGGAGGAGCAAATTTCTTTAGCTTCTTCCAGGGAGGCAATGCCGTGCTGCTTTAAAGCGGCATTGATTTTATCTATTCTTCTTTCGTAACCTTCAAATGTAATCATATATATTATGTCTCCCGGGCTTACTCTTTACGAGGGTCTATTTTCTTAACGGCTTCATCAAACCGACCATATTTATTGATGTTCTTTTCGTACGCCGTTTTGGGGTCTTCGCCTTTTTTAATGGCGTCCATCATTTTGCCCAGGTTAACAAATTTGTAACCGATAATTTCGCTGTTATCGTCTAAGCCGATTTCAAGCACATAGCCTTCCGCCATTTCAAGGTAGCGGGGGCCTTTTTCCTGCGTGCTGTACATCGTGCCGACTTGTGAGCGTAAACCTTTACCAAGGTCTTCCATACCAGCGCCTATCGGCAAACCGTCTTCGGAAAACGCGCTCTGCGTTCTGCCGTATACGATTTGGAGGAATAATTCCCTCATCGCGGTATTAATAGCGTCGCAAACTAAATCTGAATTTAAAGCTTCAAGGATTGTTTTGCCGGGTAAAACTTCCGCGGCCATGGCGGCGGAGTGAGTCATACCGGAGCAGCCTAAAGTTTCTATAAGAGCTTCTTTTATAACGCCGTCTTTTACGTTAAGCGTAAGTTTGCACGCGCCTTGCTGCGGAGCGCACCAACCCACACCGTGTGTTAAACCGCTGATATCTGTAATTTGTTTTGCTTTGACCCATTTGCCTTCTTCCGGAATGGGAGCCGGTTCGTGCTTAGCGCCTTTACAGACGCTGCACATAGCCTGTACGTGAGGAATGCATTTTTCGCAGCTCATTGAATGTCTCCTAAAAATTTCTTATGTATTTATTTTACAATAATTTTAGCTTTCTGTGGCAAATAATAAATTAATTTAGCGTAAATTACCCTTTATATATATAAAAGCGGCAAAACAGGTCCCATATATATTAAGTAGAGGCTTTTTTAGCGCGCTTTTTTTAAAGGCCGCGCGGGAAAATAAAAAAATATTTGCGGGCCTTGTCCGTCCCGTCAAAAAATAAAAAGTATATTTTTAAGAAAATTAAAATATATTTTCAGACGG
>CAZBCE010000104.1:0-2538 GCA_964490555.1 uncultured Elusimicrobium sp.
TAAATTCGGAAGATTTTATTTTCTCCGCGTCGTCAAGCGAAAAAAATTGAAAGCGGCTGCCGTTTAAAATATAATAATTTTCCGTCTTATTATGCGCCGCGCTTTTGTACAAACCGTATTTTTGCAAAAGCTCAATTATAAGGCGGCCGCTGGTCATTTTAAGCGCGGGCATTGTCTTGCGCGTTACCGCTATGGACACGGGGGAATTTAAGGCCTTCATTATAAGCAGCTGCGCCGTGGCGTAGCTTTTGCCTGACCTTGCCCCGCCAACATTAACCACCACGGTGGCGTTGGCGTTTATAAGCCGCTTAAAGACGCGGCCTACCTTAATATCAGTCTTCCTGGACATAGACTATTTTGGCGGGCGTTTTTTGCGCGCCTTCGGCTGAAGATTCTTTTTTTGTTTTGTTATATTTTTTTGGCAGGCGGTTTACCAGAGAGAAGGAGAGTACTCCCGCCGCTTTGGATTTTAGGGCGGTTTCCAAAAGGGCCATTTCCAGTTTAAGGTTTATTATTTTGTCAAAAGATTTAAGAAAAGCTTTGTCTTTAATAAGAAAGCCGCAGAGTATGCTGCGCGGCATAGAGCAGGCTTCAAGAGCGTCGCAAAGACTTTCGGACTCCGTAAGCGCTTGTAAAAATTGTTGTTTGAGGTTTTGGTTTTGTTGAGTTTCGGACTTCATAAGAGAGTTAGTTTAATTTGTTTAAATTAAACGGCTCTCACATAGTTAAATATAGCAAATTACGACGGTAAAGGCAATTTGAGCCGCCGCCTCTCCCGCCCGCTTTTCAAGCTTTTTGATAATACAAAGACAAATAAAAAAACCCCGCCTTTAAGCGGGGTTTTTGTGTACCTTAAAAATTATCTGTATTCAACTTTTGTAGGGCAGTCGCAATGGTATTTGTCTTTGCAGTCGGCCGTGTGTTGTTTGACGTAAACCTTTTCCATGGGAACTACCTTTTTTACCTGTTCGGTAGGGCAGCCGCAGTGATAAGGGTCTTTGCAGCTTGGGACGTGAACTACTTCTTCTTCGTAAACCACTTTAGTGGGCGTTGCGCTTTTTACTGTGTCCTTTTTCTCGGGTGTGCCTGTGCAGCATTCTACGCAGTGATGAGGATCTCTGCTGCCGCATTTGGGGCAGACGGAAGAAGCTGGCGCCTGATAGTCAGCGGCGGAAGAAGAAGGTTCAATGGAGTAGAGTGAAAGAGCTTCAACCGTAAGGATAAGGGCTTTGCCCGTTTGCACTTCTTTACCGTTTTTGATTGCGGATACGATTACGGAAACGTCAACGGGAGAATGCGGGTCGCTCTTGCTGAGTCTTGCGGTTTCCATATTAAATTCAAGCGTGTCAAATTTATCGGTTTTAACGGCTTTATAAACTATATCGCCGTAAGAAGAACCTTTTTTGGGTTCAACGTAAAAGGTTATGTTGATGACGCCCTGCTTAAGGGTTACGCCGTCTTTACCCGCAAGCTGGTCTTTGGAAAAAGAACCTTCCAAAACCGTACCCGTAATATACTTAACTTGGGCGGCAGCTTCTTTTTCGCTGGCTTGCTTGGCGCTTTCAAGTTTCTGGGCGACGTCGTTGGCCTGGTCCTGATTGGGTTTAAAGGCGTCAAAAGCAAAGACGCTTGAGGACGCTAAAAATAAAACTGTAAATAAAAATATTCTGTTCTTCATTATAGTAATCTCCCTCTGTTACAAAGAGTATATTAAGATTGTAGAGTATTGTGGAGTTTCTTACAAGGGAATAAAGGCCTATACAGAAGTGGGCCTTTTGGCCGTAAAAAAACGGGCCTTTTGCATTAGACCCGTTTTTGCCTGTATTTTGCGGTTTGCGGCGCAAATCAGCGTTGTTTAAGTTTTTCCGTCAATGCCTGTATCTCTTTGCGCAGGTCTTCCTGCTCCTCGTGCGGTGCGGCGGAGGAAGGTTTTTCTTCCGTGTCTTCGGCGCGGGCCAGACTGTCGGGGTCCGCGGGGACGGCTACAAGGCTGATTTCGTAAATCTCGGCTAAGGTTAAGGCATCGGGATTTAAAGGGTCTTCGTAGTGAAAGCGGCCCGCAATACTTATGCCTTTTGCGTGCCCTTCCGTATAAATCTGCCTTGCGTGGGACACCGTTGGGTGGGCGGAGGCGGAAAAGAGGGCTTTAAAGTAAAGGCCTTTCTCGTCTTCGTAAATTTCCGTAACGGAGCCTGCCAGGTGGTCAATCCTGTTTACATGGTCTATTAAAAGGACGGGATTTTTTTTAAATTCCTTAAGTTCGTAAACATAATTTCTTTTTTGCGGATAGACGCGCGGAATATCGCCGTATCTGTCGGCTTTGTTTTTGGTATTGGCATAGCCTTCTATAAAGATTAAGCCGTCGTGCTGTTTAACCGCGCCTTCTTCTAAAGCGAGTATTTTTAGGGCGGGTGCGGCAAGACTGCCTTTGGTTTTGTGGGGTGTCATTATTTTGTTGCTCCTTTGGGTGTTTTGGTTTTAGGCTGGGCGAAGGGCAGGCCGAGGGCTTGGGCTATTTCCGCTTTGGAATATCCCATA
>CAZBCE010000105.1:0-2521 GCA_964490555.1 uncultured Elusimicrobium sp.
GCATGTAATTATATGCAAACCGCGCGGGGTAACCGTAAAAAAACTCTATTTCAATAAAGCTATCGAGGTTCGAGTCCTAGCCCGGAAGTAATTTAATGACCCTGCTTAACGGCAGGGTTAATTTTTTGTAAAATATAGTTAAGAGGAAGACCAAACGGCCAACAGCATAAAGATTTGCGCCGTTTTTTTATCAAAAATAACACAGGGAGATATTATGTTTGAAACTTTATTTGCTAAAACATTTTTGCTGCTTACGCTTTCTTTATTTACGGCGTACTTGGGCAGTTTATTTGCCTTTAAAAAGATGCAAAACGCAATGGAAGAAGGCAGACCCGAAAGAATAAAAGGCCAAATGCTTACGGCCATAGTCGCAAATATTATAGCGTTTGTTTTGCTTATGTTCCTTGGCGGAAGAACGCCTTTAAATATGATTTTGATGTTCGTATTTACCTTAAGCAGCGGCTTTACGCTGGGCATTTATACGGCGTCTTACGGCGATGTCGCCCAAAAAGCCGTCGCGTTGACGGCGGGAACCACTTTGCTTACGGGCCTGCTGGCAAGCTTTGGCAATATAGATTTTACGGGACTTGGTAAAATTTTAGGCATAGTTCTTATAATATTTGTGATTATAAGCATTATAAGAATATTTGTAAAAATACGCGGCGCGGGCCACAGACTTATGGCTTCTGTCGGCGTGTTGCTTTTTACGGGATATTTGCTTTACGATTTCAGCCGCCTTGCAAAACTTAAAGCAGTTGCGGCAGCAAATAACTGGGAAACCGCCCTGCATTTTGCCATAAGCATTTATCTTGATATTATCAACCTGCTTATGCAGCTTATGCAGCTTTTGTCGTCATCATCTTCTCACTAAGTTTTTAAACGCACAAAAACCCGCGGGCCTTTTTTAAGACTCGCGGGTTTTTATTTTCAGCATATTTCGTATTTATAAATTTAAGTAGTAAAAACAGAAGCGGACAAGTTTTAGAAAATTATGGAATAAAATATTGTCCTTAAATAAAAAATCTGCTACAATCGTTTTAGGCTACTTATTGTGTTAATTTTATTGACGCGAGAGCCTATATCATTATAAACAGAAGGAATACAGATGAAAAAAGTTCTTATCGTAGTTGGCGTAGCTTTATTCTTGACTGCTTGCTCCGGCACTCGCGGTCATATCGGAGGCCAAAAAGTCTGCACAAACGATTACTTGCTTGGCGTACTTTCTATCAGCGAATTGGTCTCTCCTTGCGGTAAATAATATTTACTTGGGTTAAAAAGAAGGTTTAACAGTCTTGTACTGTTAAATCTTCTTTTTTTATGTCTGAAAAAACACAAACCGCAAATTTATGTTGTTTCTATCGTATAGCCCATATCCTCACAATATTTTTTGTAAAGATTGTCTAAGTCCGGATATTCTCGGCAGTTAAATCTCCCCGAGGGATATAATTTATCAAAGTGGGAGTAGCCGGAAAAGCCTTTAAATCTTATAATAACAAGCGTTGTCCAAGTCGCGATGCCGTATTGGAAATTCTAACATATTATCCGTCGTTGTCAATATTCTTTACTTTTAAACGGAAAAAATAACTTTATACTAACTTTTTTCCGATTTTATTTGCGTATCTGCTGGCACAATTTTTGTACCAGTGAGAGTTAATGTTTAAGAAACGAATAAAAACTTTGACTATATAATTACTAATAGCTAAAATAATAAAATAGTTTTTAATATATTTTTTTGTATTTTTTACGGAGAATAAAAATGCCCTTAATAAACTGCCAACATTGTAATCGCTCGTATTCCGATATAAAAGACTCCTGCCCTTTTTGCGGGCATAATCCTAAAGAGGAAGCCTTAAGACGGGAAATTATAAAACAAACAGTGCAGTTGCAAACAGCCCAAATAAACATCCCTCCATCTTTCCCACGTAAGAATCAAGCTATTGCGGCAGCCTTAGCCTTTTTCTTTTGGTGGATAGGTGCAGATGTTTTTTACACACATGGCTTTGGCGGTGGGGTAGCTTATTTATTAACGGTATATATAATTATCCCGACAATATGCTTTTGTATACCCTTAGCATTTGATGCAAATCCTTTAGCTTGGGGAGTCATTTTAATCTTGGCATCGCAAGGCCTAATTTTCTTATTTTCTGTAATTAAAGCATTATATTATTTATCTATGAATGCAGATAAATTTCATAAGAAATACAGATAAAAAATATAAATGAAACTCCCCCGCCTCAAGGTGGGGGAGTTTCATAATTACTTTCGTTATTGCATTATTTCTTTTTTACAGCTTTAAAAACATAAACGTATTTTTGCTCAGTTTCTTTAGAAGCAATTATTTTCAAATCTTCTTCGTGTATGGAAAAACCCTTTTTCTCGAGTAGCTTTTCTATAGCCCTAGCATATGTATGGCATAGAGGTCCCCAGGAGTTAAAGTGTTCGCATTTTATCTCTTTCTCCCTTTCATGCTCACTTTTCCTTCTATCAGGATCATTTGTTATCCCAGCATACCAACTTTTAT
>CAZBCE010000106.1:0-2509 GCA_964490555.1 uncultured Elusimicrobium sp.
AGCCCGCCAGCGTATAATAAGAGCTATAAGAATACTTAAGAACAAAAAAAATCCTGAAACTAACCGCTCAAACGGTAATATTCCGCTTTAATTTTTTGCTCTGTGCGTAATTTAAAAAATCCCTCCTCAAACGGGGGGATTTTTGGTTGAAGAATACTTTAAATATGTAGTATCATTTATACATGGACGAAAATACAGTAGACTCCGTAAACGAGTATTTCAAAAACATAAGCGACCTTGTCAAACAAATTGACAGAAGCGAGGAAGCCTCCCTCTGGAAGAAAGCAAAAAAGGGGGATAAAGCCGCGCGCCAAAGACTGGTGCAGATGCACCTGCGCCTCGTCGTGCCGACGGCAAAACGTTTCAGCCGTTTCGGCATAGAACTTATGGATTTGATTGAAGAAGGCAACCTGGGCCTTTTGCAGGCTATTGATAAATTTGACCCGTCTAAGGGATATCGTTTTTCAACCTATGCCATACACTGGATAGAACAATATATCCGCCGCGCCGTGGAAGAGCAATGCGGTACAATAAAAATTCCTTCTCACGCTTGGGATAATTTACGCGCGTGGACGAGAAATTGGGAAAAACTTAAAACAAAACTGGGCCGCGAACCCTCGTTAAAAGAGATGTCCGTTAAAATGAATATTTCCGCCCGTCAGGTGCGTTCCATATTAGATACTTTAAACGCGGCTTACAGTATAGATTCCCTGTCCTCAGGTCCTAACGAGGACGACGATATAACGCTGGAAGATACTATTACCGACTCGGGCAAAGGCAATCCCGCCGATTTGGTGGATGTAGCTTCTTCCAATAAAGAATTGCTTGCGATATTAGATGAAATCCCCGCAAGAGATAAAGATATTTTAATTATGCGCTACGGCATTAACAGCGAAAACGCCCTTACTCTTGCCGACGTATCGCAAAAGCTTGGCATATCGCGCGAACGCGTGCGCCAGATAGAAGAACGCGCCGTACGCACCGTGCGTAAAAAAGCGCAGGAGCTGGGCCTTTTTGAACGGCAGGAAAAAGATTTTGCCACAAAAAATATCCACGGCGGTATGACGATAAAAGCCAAAACAAATATACTTGGCGACGTTATCGGCAAAGATAAAATGAGTAAACTTGCCAAAGAGCAAAACAAGGCAAAGCAGCAGGCAATGACGGCGCAGAAAGCGATTAAAAAACCCGTCAAAAAAACATCCGCTAAAAAAGCCGCGCCCGTAAAGCGCGCTAAAACGGCGGCCAAAAATACTAAAGCAAACAAGCACAAAAAGGATAGGCGCAAATGATCAGCGAACAGGAACTCTTAAGAAATTTACGTGATATCCCCGATTTCCCCAAAAAAGGAATCATGTTTAAAGATATGACCCCGCTTTTAAGCAATCCACAGGCTTTTAACGCGGTTATAGACCACTTTGCACACGAATTTAAGAGCAAAGGCATTACCAGAATTGTAGGTATAGAAGCGCGCGGATTTATCTTCGCCGCCGCCCTTGCCTCTAATATGGAAATCGGTTTTGTCCCCATAAGAAAAAAGGGTAAATTGCCTTATAAAACAATTTCCGCCTCGTTTGATTTAGAGTACGGTAAAGATACTTTGGAAATACATACAGACGCGCTTTCCTGCACGGATAAAGTTATTATTGTTGACGATTTGCTTGCCACCGGCGGCACAATTAACGCCGCAATAGAACTTGTAGAAAAGCTTGGCGCAAAAGTGCATTGCTGCGCTTTTGTGTGCGATTTAGGTTTCTTAAACGGCCGCGCCAAAGTTAAAGCGCCCGTAAAAACATTGGTAACGCTTTAGTTTTTATGGCGGTGAACGTCTTAAAAGTAGTATAATTTTAGGGCGTCGGAAATAAAATTTAAGCAGTTTTTTGTAAAAGCCCCGGTAGCTCAACTGGAAGAGCAGATCCGTCCTAAGGATAAGGTTGCAGGTTCGATTCCTGTCTGGGGCGTTTTTTACGTCTATACTTTGTCGCTTCGTCGGTCGGATACACGCCCCGCTTCGGGGGCTCGCGGTATACCTCCTTCCTTATTCCTAGTCTAAAATAAAAACCGCTGCGCGTTTTTTTACGTCTTTTTGTTTCTTTTTAATTTTTTACGCCATAAAGTGTGGCGTTCCACTTCGGATACTCGGGGCTAGCCGCCCGCTCACGGTATACCTTGCGGATAAAAAATTAAAAATAATTCAAAAATCCGCCAGAAAAGGTCCATTACTTTTAATAGCGCACCTCCCTCCGAAACGGGAGTGAGCCTCCTCACCTCCGCGTCTATACGTAAAAAAATATCCTCTGCTTGGGCATACGGCCTGCCCGCTTCGGGGGCTCACGGGATACTTTGCGGATAAAAAATTCAAAATGATTTATAAATCCGCCAAAAAAGCCAAGTTTTTTTGTTTAAAACCATATTTTTGTAGCTTTTTATTTCATTTCTTCATTATAGAAGCGTTTAAAATTATAGATATTCTGTAGTGTAAAAATTCTATCAAAATACCCCTCTTGTC
>CAZBCE010000107.1:0-2375 GCA_964490555.1 uncultured Elusimicrobium sp.
CGCGGAAGTTACCGTTGCAGGCTCCGAACAAAGAAATAACAGCAACGACACCTACATCCTGCCAAACTTTTACGCTACCTATCAATCTCGCGAAGACCTGTTTTTAGGCATTGCCGCTTACAGCAGGTTTGGCTCGGGCAACAGCTACCCCAACCAGGCAACTTGGCTTGGGGCAAGAAAAGCTTACGATGTAAAGGCTGAGGCTATTTCTTTAATGCCCGTAATAGCTACCAAGCTTACGCCCTCTTTATCAATCTCCCTCGGTATTGAAGCTATGATGCTTACGCTTAACGAAAAAATTTACAACGGCGGCAAAATAGAAATTGACGGCAGCGGGATTGCCTACGGCGGCAACGCTTCCATGCTGTACGAACCGCAATGGGCAGATCAATGGGCCTTCGGTTTAAGCTATAAAAGCAAAGTAAGACAAGTTGTTGACGGCGACCTTAAATCAGCCAATCCTGCCGTCCCCTCCGATGACGTGCGCGGCAGCGTAACCCTGCCCGATATGTTTATGGCGGGCCTTTCTTATCAAGCTACGCCAAAACTTACTATGGAAGCAGGCATTATATATACCTTTTGGAGTTCCTACGACGCCATAAGAATTGACTATAAAAACTATAAAATAGGCGGCCTTTATCCTTTGTCCACTATTGACGAGAAAAAATACAGGGATTCCCCCCGCTTCAATATAGGCGCGGAATATGCCTTAAACAAAAATTGGGATTTAAGAGCAGGCTATGCCTACGATAAAGCGGCCTTCAGCACGGACCATATGGATACCTTAGTCCCCATTGGCGACAATCACTTAATCAACTTGGGCGCAGGCTATAAAACCGATGTTTGGGGCGTGGATGTTTCCTACACATACCAAATAGGCAAAGACGCTTACGGCAAAACAACGGAAGGCGCACCTATATCTTACGAAAACTCTTACAGCAATATGGTTGGAATGTCCTTCAGGTATAAATTTGATACACCGTTCTTAAGCACCATTAAGAAAAACCTTTAAGACTATTTGCTGCACAAAAATAAATATCCCGCGTGGTTTAAACTTACCGCGCGGGATATTTTTTTAATAAAACATTACTAAGCGGCGGGTTTATAGTTTTCCAAAACTTCGGCCTTTTCAATAATAACAGCCTCCACGGGAACATCTTCGTGCGGGTACCTTCTGGTAGTAGGCACGGCTTCAATAGCGTCAACAACTTTTTGCCCGCTTATAACCTTACCAAAAACGGCATATCCCCAGCCCTGCATTGTTTGAGATTTGAAATTAAGGAAATCATTATTATTGGTATTAATAAAAAATTGCGCCGTTGCGGAATCAGGGTCAGACGTGCGGGCCATCGCAATAGTATATTTATTGTTCTTAAGGCCGTTATCCGCCTCGTTCATTATAGCGGGGCGAGTTTTACGCTCCTGCATTTGCTCGTCCATACCGCCGCCCTGTATCATAAAACCTTCTATAACACGGTGGAAGATTACTCCGTCGTATTGCCCGTCGCTCGCATATTTAATAAAGTTTTCCACTGTTTTTGGCGCTTTTTTGGCGTCAAGCTCAAGGACTATATCACCTTTATTTGTTTTCAAAAGTACGTACATTTTACTCTCCTTCTCTATTTAAAATAAAACTTATATTTTGGTTATTACGTCCGCCATAGGCAGGCGGGATTTGGGCAGTTTGGCATTAATATCTTCCGCCGCGCGGTACCCGAGCGAAACCACAATAGAGCTTATTAAGCCTTTGCTGTGCAAATCCAACTCTGCATCAAGCGCGGCTTGGTCAAACCCTTCCATTGTGCAGGAATCTATGCCAAGCGCGGCCGCGCCGACAAGCAATGCCCCTGTAGCCAGATAAACCTGCTTTTCCGTCCAGTGCTGCGCGTCCCTGCGTTCAAAACGGTGCATATTAACAAAATAAGAACGCCCGTCATGCTGACCTTTTTTAAATTCTTCATTGGCAAAACGACCGTCAGCCGCCTCCGCCTGCAATACCTGACGCAAATATGTTTCGTCTATAACGGCGCGCGCGCAAAGCACCACCACGTGGGAAGCCTCGGTTATTTTTGCGGCGTTAAAAATATACCGCCCCGTTGCGGCTTTGGCAATGCGGGCCTTCCCCTCCTCCGTTGAAGCGATAATAAAATGCCACGGCTGGGCATTGGTAGAAGACGGGCTTTTGCGCAGTATGGTTTCTATCTTTTCAATTTGTTCCTGCGGTATTTTTTTTGTTTTATCAAAAACCTTTGTAGTATAGCGTTCATTAAGTATTTTTACGATATCCATAGTATTGCTCCTTAAATAATTTTTCCCGTTGCAAGCATTAGTGAGACGCCTAAACCCTATAGTATTATTATATCTTTAAGAAGAGT
>CAZBCE010000108.1:0-2275 GCA_964490555.1 uncultured Elusimicrobium sp.
ACATTTATGTATTGTGGAGGGAATAATAAAAATATATAATTAACCATCACATTTTGGCAGGAAAAATGAACAAAAGACAACCAAAAACCTGGATTATAACAGGCGGGGCGGGTTTTATAGGCTCGCATCTTGCCAAAGAACTGCTGAAAAGAGGACAAAAAGTCGTAATTTTTGATAATTTTTCCTCCTCGGACGGCAGTTTGCTTAAACCCGTGCAAAAACAGGTTAAAATAATAAACGGAGATGTGCGGGACTTTGCCGCCGTCATAAAAGCCGTAAAAGGTGCGGATTATGTGCTGCATCACGCGGCCTTAGTTTCTGTTCCCCAATCGGTAAAAGAGCCGCAGCTTACCAAAGAAATTAATACGGACGGCACTTTTAATGTGCTTTTCGCCGCGCGTATGGCAAAAGTTAAAAGAGTTGTTTTTGCCTCTTCCAGCGCGGTTTACGGGAACAACGCAAAAATACCCAATAAAGAAAGCGCAAAACCAAACCCCTCCTCGCCTTACGCGCAGACAAAACTGCAGGGCGAAGCCTTATGCAAAATGTTTTACCGCTTTTACGGACTGGAATGCGTTATTTTAAGATATTTTAATGTCTTCGGAACGGGGCAAAACCCTAACTCCCCTTATGCTGCGGTTATTGCAAAGTTTGCAGACTGCCTTAAAGCGGGCCTGCCGCTTACAATACACGGCGACGGCAAACAATCGCGCGACTTTGTATTTATAGATGATGTGGTTAAAGCCAACCTGCTTGCAGCAATAAAAATTGAAGCGGGGGAAGTATATAATGTCGCGGGCGGCAAAGCCTATACTCTGTTGCAGCTTGCCGCGATTATGCACAAAGTGACGGGCATAAAAAGCGATATTATCTTTACGCCGCAGAGAAACGGCGACATAAAGAAATCACGCGCCGACATTACCAAAATAAAAAAAGCGGGCTTTACGCCTGCGACAGACCTGCGCCGCGGGCTGGAAATTATGTTTAAAAAAGGCTGAAAAACGCCTGTGTGCTAAGTGAGGTGGTTATGGTAAGAGCTTTGTTTTTACTGTTGGACTTCTTCGTCTATATCCTTATAATTTTTATAACGATAACGTTAAGAAGAATGGAAGTAAACCCGCAGCTGTTCGTCGCCAATATTTACGCGATGCTGCCTTTTTTCCCGTTTTTCACGTTTACGCTTTATCTGTTTTCTTTCTACGATGTAAGAGATATAAACAGAATTAAGCCTGATTATTCTTCCCTCTTAAACGCGGTTCTGGTTAACGTCATTACGGGCGCAAGCGTGCTTTACTTTTTGGCCGCGCCGCTGGGTATGGTAACGCCCAAAACCATATTGGTGGCTATACTGACGCTGTATCCTTTATATATCTACTTCAGCCGCCGTATTTACATAAAATATTCATTCTACAAAAGAAACATTATAATATTCGGCGACAGCCCCACACTAAGAGCAATACGCAAGGTTCTTGAAAATTCTAAGGTTTATAATATAACCGCAGTTCACCCCGCGCCTCTGCCTGATATGGAATATAATACCGAACATTTGGACGTTGTACTTATTTCCAGCACGCTGTTTAAAGAAAACAAAGAATCCTGGCCGCTTATCGCGGAGAAATTTATACAAAAAGGCATTCTGCTTAAAACGGATTTGAATGTTTACGAAGAACTCTTTTGCAGTACGCCTAAGGAAGGTATTGACGACGCAATGTGGCTTCTGCGCGGCGTGGGCGGCAGGGAAACAAAAGAAATATATCCCGTGATAAAAAAATTACTGGACTTTATGATAAGCGTTTGTATGCTGCCTTTATTATTGCCGCTGTGCGCGGTAATTTACATTGTAATAAGGGCTGTAGACGGCTTTGACCCTTTGTTTAAACAGGAACGCGCGGGGTATCTGCAAAAAACTATTTATATTTATAAATTCCGCACAATGCGCACGGGAACGGAAGAAATAACAAAACTCGGCGCCTTCTTAAGACGCTTCAGACTGGACGAAATCCCGCAGGTTTTTAATATAATTAATGGTGATATCTCCCTTGTCGGCCCGCGCCCGATATGGACAAAAGAATATGAGGTGTTAAACAATCTTATTCCCAGCCACGCGGTAAGAAGCATAGTAAAACCTGGGTTGACAGGTTGGGCGCAGCTTAACTTTAAGGCTCCGCCAAATTATTTTTATATGCAGGAAAAACTTAAAGAAAATCCAAAGAGAGTTCTTGCCGACGCTTTTACCCGTTTTTCTTACGATATTTGGTACATAAAAAACCGTTCT
>CAZBCE010000109.1:0-2074 GCA_964490555.1 uncultured Elusimicrobium sp.
AGCGTTACCAATAACTTTATACGCTATTAGAAGCGATTATGATCTTGAAATAGATGGGATTGGGGACTTCCGATTGCCAAATACTACAGAATATCTGGGGAGCATAACCATTAATAAAGATGAGTCTTATACCTTCTCAAAGGAGCTATATGATAGTTTAATTATTACTGATACGAATATTTATCCCAAGAATAAAAACCCCCTAACCATAGATAGGATGTCTTTCATAATAACTTTTTATTCTTATGTAAAAATGGGAAAACAATGTGAGTTAACCACATATCATTTTTTAAAACCTAAGCCAATCAGAGAAGACGACAAAATTGAAAGAAAAGGCTATCGTATAATTAATGGAGATAAAATATCATATAATGGACAATGGTCTAGAACTACAAAAACATATTTTCCAAATAAAAACTTTTTTGAATGTCTTTACAACCAAGGATACTTAATAGACGCTAAAATAGGAAGTTTATATGAGAAGAACTCTTGGACAAAAGAGCAAAAACCTTACGAACTTATTATAGCCCTTCTTGAAAGAGATCAAGAAGATTATATAAAGGGCTTTGATGGTAAATATTACTCCGTCCCCAAAGAAATAAAAAAACACGTTAAAGAGTGGCAAAAAAAGCATCCATCACCGCCTACTAACTAGTAGGAATAACACTTCACTAGTCCGCTTTAGCGGCAGCATGGGAACAAGCGGGAACACCTCAACATATGTCCCCTCTTTAGGCGCACCAACCAGCCAAGGCGGCATTACCCCCGGCGGCGGCATAAACCAAAGCAGCAACGGCACGGACAGCGCGTGGGTAAACAATCAAACAACTGCTATAGGTAATGACAGCGTAGCCCTAAATGACGATAGCACCAAAAGGACCGTGTGGTCGCCACAAAATGATACATTAAGAAATCAACTGCTTGTTATTGCTCATGTTGTTTTAACGCTTTATCAGCGCGAAAACGCCCCAGCCAAGATACTCGCGCGTGTAAGCGGCGTGACGCTTAGGTTCGGTTGTCAGTTGGGCCCTAACTTCCCCCGCCAACTCGTCGGTAGGGTTGGCCTCCAGCCAGCGGCGCATAGTCAGCCATTTGGCCGCCTCGTACCTGTCCCAGCCGTCTTGGTTAGCAAGCACCATTTCAACAACATCGTAACCGAGATTTCCGAAAGACTCAATAAGTTCGGGAAGGGTTAAAAAATCTAATATTGAAGTCGCAAGACAGTTTTTAGCAATATCTTCCGTAGGCGGTAACTGGCGCCAGTAAGGCTCGCCAATAAGGATAATCCCTCCCGCGTGAAGACTTTTGGACAAAAGCTCAATGGTGCCTGCCACGCCACCGCCAATCCACGTTGCGCCAATGCAGGCCACAATATCAACCTTACTTTCTGACACATAACCCGCGGCGTCAGCATGAACAAACTTAACTTTATCCGCAACGCCCAGTTCCGCTGCGCGGAGTTCCGCTTGCTCGCTGAACAGCTCGCTCATATCAACACCTGTGCCGATGACTCCATAATCACGCGCCCAAGTGCAAAGCATCTCGCCCGAGCCGCTGCCAAGATCTAAAATACTAACACCCGCTTTCAGGCGCAGGGCCGCGCCAAGGGCATCATACTTATCCGCCGTAAAAGGGTTGTGAATGCGGTGTTCGCTTTCGGTTATGTTAAATATACGTGGAATATCCATTTTAAAAATCTCCTTAAACTACCTATTGTCAATGTATCATTTTAGAATATAAAATGCTAAATTTCTCCCACGATATAAACATATTTATCTTAAATCAGCATTAGTGATTTTAAGACAATTGTGATTGTGTTTAAATTTAAAAAAAATAATAGATATCAGGTAGAGAAAAATAGTGGGGCGGCACACACAAACAAAAAAATAAAAAAGAGCCCAAAAGGGCTTAAAATTACAATTTTTAAAGCAAATCCCCCTTTTGAGAGGGAGGAGATTCGCCCTGCATAAATTACCTGACGGTAATTTTGCTCGGGCCTGCCCTCACGGTCTTCGCCTTTCGGTGCAGAAAGCACCTCAAACTCAGACATCGTTGCGGGCTTCGAATCCCTACG
>CAZBCE010000110.1:0-2029 GCA_964490555.1 uncultured Elusimicrobium sp.
TTAAAAGCGACGAACTTCTTATCAAAATACATGCGGCTTCAATCTGCGGCAGCGATTTGCCGATATATAACTTTTCTTCCTGGTCGGCCAAAAGAATGCCGATACCCTTTATCTTCGGGCATGAGCTCTGCGGCGAAGTGGTGGAAATAGGCGACAAAGCAAAAGGCTTTAATAAAGGGGATTTCGTTTCCGTTGAATCCCATATCTTCTGCGGCATGTGCTATCAGTGCAGGAACGACCAACGCCATGTCTGCTCCAATTTAAAAATTTTAGGTATAGACGTACAGGGCGGCTTTGCCGAATACGCCGCCATTCCCGCGCGCTGCGCGTGGAAGCATTCCGATGATTCCTTAAAAGATATAGGCTCCGTAATGGAACCTTTGGGCAATGCCGTTTTTGCCACACTGTCGGAAGATATTATAGGCAAATCCGTTTTAATATCAGGCTGCGGCCCGCAAGGTTTATTTGCAACACAGATAGCAAAAGCCTGCGGCGCGGCGCGCGTTATCTGCCTTGAAACCTCTGACTACAGAAAGAAACTTGCGCACAAAATGGGCGCGGATATTATACTTGACCCCAGAGAAGACGATACTCTTAAAAGAATTATTGACGCGGGCGGCGAAGCCAGCGGCGTTGATATAGTTATAGAAATGTCGGGCAATAACGGCGCGATAAATACCGCTTTAAAGGCCGTTAAACCTGCGGGTAAATTTGTGGCCTTCGGTCTGCCAAAAGAAGACGTTACGATAGACTATGCCAACCAAATTGTTTTTAAAGCCGTTCGTATGCAGGGCATTGCGGGCAGAGAGATATTCAAAAGCTGGTACAAAATGGAAAGCTTGTTAAAGAGCAAAGCCATAGACCCGCGCCCCGTCATCACCCACACCTTTAAAATGAAAGATTTTGAAAAGGCCTTCGCCGTCGCCGGCGACCCAAAAAAGGAATGCGGCAAGATTATATTGGTTCCGTAATTTAAGGTAAAAGAGAAAATGAATACATTAGGTTTTTTGGAAGACGAAATTAAAACATTAAAGCAGGAAAACCGCTTTATACAGCCCCGCGTGCTGCAAAGCGCGCAAGGCCCCGTGGCAATGATAGACGGAAAGAAGGTTGTAAACTTAACCTCCAACAACTATCTTTGCTTAGCCAATCACCCCAAAGTAAAAGCGGCGGCAATTAAAGCTACCGAAGAATTCGGCATAGGCACGGCTGCCGTGCGCACCATAATCGGCACCACTTCCCTGCATGAAGAATTGGAAGCTAAACTGGCGGAATTTAAGGGGACGGAAGCCTCTCTTGTTATACAGTCAGGCTTTACCTCTAACGTAGCGGTTTGCCAAAGTCTTATGACTTCGCCCGAAGATATTTTGATTTCGGACGAACTTAACCACGCTTCAATCATAGACGGCGGACGCCTTTCAAAAGCTAAAAAGAAAGTTTACCGCCACAATGATATGGCGCATCTTAAGGAAATTTTGGAACAGCCCGAAGTCCGCGCCGCACGCAGAAAGATGCTTGTTACCGACGGCGTTTTCAGCATGGACGGCGATATTGCGTTGCTGCCCGAGATTGTTGAACTTTGCAAAAAATATGATGTTATCTCTATGGTTGACGACGCGCACGCCAGCGGCGTTTTAGGGCCGCAGGGACGCGGCACCGTCGCGCATTACAATCTTAAAGGCCACGTTGATATACAGATAGGCACGCTTTCCAAAGCTTTCGCCACCATTGGCGGATATGCGGCGGGCAGCCTTAACTTAAAGCAATATATGCAGTCTGTGGCCAGACCGTTCTTATTTTCCAGCTCGCACCCGCCAGCCGTTATAGCAAGCTGCATTGCAGGCTTGGACGTTATTTATAACGAACCCGAACTTATACAAAAACTTTGGGATAATACAAAGTTCTTTAAGGAAGAACTTAAAAAAGCGGGTTTTGATACAGGCCACAGCCAAACACCCATAACGCCCGTTATGGTCGGCGACAGTAAAAAAGCCCACGCCTTAAGCCAAATGCTTTTTAACGAAGGCGT
>CAZBCE010000111.1:0-1655 GCA_964490555.1 uncultured Elusimicrobium sp.
TCGAAAGGCGGAGCGATGTTTTTGTTTGAGGAGTATGCCGCTTGGCGGCGCACGACGCAAGGCAAAAACCGCGAGCCAGGCCTGCAGGAAAAATCCGTCAGGATTTTTACCGTAAGGCGAGCCATCCAAGAAGCAAGCATGTAGTACATTTTGTAGTACACTGCTACAAATGAACTTTTTACGTCGCTTCCATTATTTATAAGTTACAAGCCGAATAGAGATATAAGTTCATTATTAACCGCATGAGATAATTCTATACATTCTTTAATACGTTTGTTGTTTTTGTCGCACCTTTCAAAAAGTTTTGCGCCAATAAAATCTATCTTACGTATGTAATCTTTCGGCATCTCATTATTGAAGGCATTTATATGCACAATCATACAGCATATACGATAAAACTCTTTAACACAAACATTTTCACCATTTTCTAAACAGAACGCCACCTCTCTATCGACTTTAGTAGGGTAGTAATATCCAATTAGCTCACGCAAAATCGTAGCTAACTGTACCACGCCAAAATCATTAAGAAGACTTAATAAATTTGTTCCACCTTTAATTTCTCTTATTCTATTGATTGTTACAAAAAATTTCTGTAGCTCTATATAATCAATCCATAATTCGGTAATTTCTTTTTCTGTTCTTATCATAAATGATATCCGATTTATTTTTACTATTTTAGAAATTATACATATTACCAAACAGGCGGGGGATTTATTCGCCAGTACTGGGAACATCAAGAGGAATCATCAATAATAGTTCCCGCCATATTTTCCGCCGATTTTACCGACGTTTTTTATATTTTATACCAATTTTTATATATAATATATTAACAGGCTTTTAAATGCGCCGACAGATACTTATCCGTTTAACATACCGCGCACAAAAAGCCGATACAAAAGATTGTACACTATATTATTACGCGCTAAAGAGTCAGAATGGAAGATATTGTTACTTCTTTAAAAAAAGATTATGCCCGCTTTCTTAATCTTACGCATGAATATAAGTTTAAAGAAAATATGATGGAAAGTTTTCTTTTAGCTGTAATCAGCATCATCTCTTTAATCATCTCTTTTTTTGCGGAAAAAGCGCTAAGTTTTCTTTTCCCTTCACTAAAAATACAAAAAAGCCAGACATCGCACAACACGGTTGAGCATAATTTTCTTATTAAAGAAAATAAGCAGCAAATCTCTATGCTTACGGAACTAAACTTCTGTAAGTCCTTTTACACTCCTTTCTAGTTCCAAACGTCAATAAACTGTTTGATACCTGCCCTCACGCGCAGGCCCCCTGCTTGCATATTGCATTGTTGCACCTTGCCATATTTGCTTTAAGCAGGCCTATACAAATATTTGACACAAGGAACTATTATGACTATAAAGACTCTCAAAAAACTCTCTGCCTGCGCATTGCTTTGCCTATACGCGGCACAGTTAAACGCCTCTGGCTTTGCATTGTACGAATTTAGCGCAAGAGGCAATGCCATGGGCGGCGCGGTAATGGCTAATAAGGCCGAACCCGCCTCCATCGCCAGCAACCCCGCGCTTATAACCAAGTTGGAAGGCACGCAGGTTCAGCTTGGCACCACGTTTATCCGCGCCAGCGCGGAAGTTACCGTTGCAGGCTCCGAACAAAGAAATAACAGCAACGACACCTAC